>CAYIJG010000036.1:1632-9958 GCA_964363685.1 uncultured Gammaproteobacteria bacterium | reverse complement strand
TGAATATGATAGAAATAAAAAATGTTGTAAAGACATATAAAAGCGGAGATGGCAGTGAGTTTCAAGCTTTAAAAGGCGTTAGTTTTAAGATTGAAGATGGGGAGTTTGTAGCGATTATGGGACCGTCTGGATCTGGTAAATCAACTCTGATGCATATACTGGGTGCTCTGGATACTCCTACCAGTGGGACTTATTTTTTAGATAACAAAGATATGTCCAGGCTTTCTGAAGATGAATTGGCTGATATTCGCAAAGGTAAAATCGGTTTTGTTTTTCAGTCGTTTAATCTTTTGCCACGTACTACTGTATTGCGAAATGTGATGTTGCCTTTAGTTTACGACGGGGTGGAGCGCGAACAGCGTCAGGCAAAAGCAGAAGCGGCTTTGCAAGCAGCTGGATTGGACAAAGAACGTTTTTATAATCTCTCTAACCAATTATCTGGCGGACAGATTCAGCGCGTGGCAATCGCTCGAGCTTTAGTCAATGACCCATCTCTTATTTTGGCAGATGAACCAACTGGAAATCTTGATTCTAAGACAGGCGATATTGTTCTTGGTACTTTTCAGAGACTTAATATTGAACAAAAAAGAACAATTATTTTAATTACCCACGAACAAGATGTGGCTAGACATGCGAGTCGGATTATTTTTATAAAAGACGGGGCTATCTTGAGCGACGCCAAAAATTCTAATCAAAAATTTATTAGAGAATTTAAAGTATGACCGTAACTGATATTTTAGAAGAAACCTACATGGCATTATCGGCCAATAAAGCCAGGTCGTTTTTGACTATGCTTGGCATAGTTATTGGGATTGGTTCGGTAATTGCCATGGTGGCGATTGGTCAAGGTGCGCAGGTTTCTATAGCGGCTCGTATTCAATCTATTGGTTCGGATTTAATACAGGTTACTCCGGGTGCGCAGGGCGGTATTGGGTCCCAAGTTAGCTCCGGCCGTGGCTCTGCTCGTACTCTGACTCAAGGAGATGCCGATGCAATCGCTAAAGAAATAAGCACAGCCAAAGCCGTAGCGCCGGAAATTTCTAGCCGCTATCAAGTTACAGCCAAGGGGAAAAATACAAATACATCAGTGGTAGGTGTTTCGCCAGCTTATCCGACAGTAAGAAATATAGAAGTAGACCAGGGTTCGTTTATTTCTGATCAGAACTTGCTCAGTCTTTCTAAAGTAGCAGTTATTGGGCCGACCGTACGCGACGACCTTTTTGGAGCAGACGTTGATCCTGTTGGGCAAACTATCCGTATCAAAAGTATCGAGTTTAAAATAATTGGTGTAACCAAAGCTAAAGGGGGAACGGGTTTTGGTAGCCAAGACGATATGATATTTATTCCGCTTACCAGCGCGCAACGTTTTTTGGCCGGAGATAATTATGTGACTACTATTAGCGTCCAAGCTGTTGATTCAAATTCTATGTCTGCCATGCAACAAGAAATTACTGACCTACTCTTGTCCAGACATCATATTTCCGATCCAACATTAGCTGATTTTAGCACTTTAAATCAAGCCGATATTGTGGCAACCGCATCTAGCGTTACCGATACATTTACCACACTGCTGGCAGCTGTGGCTGGAATTTCTTTAGTCGTAGGTGGCATCGGCATAATGAATATGATGTTAACTACTGTGACTGAAAGAACTAGAGAAATTGGTTTACGTAAGGCTATCGGTGCCAAGCGCAGTGAGATTAATTTACAGTTTTTGATTGAAGCCGTGACTCTTACTTTTTTTGGGGGTTTTATCGGTGTAGTTTTAGGCTGGTTAGTCTCTTTTGCGGTCACATATTTTGGTATTCTCCAAACCAGCGTTTCGTTATCTTCAATCTTGCTTGCTTTTGGCGTCTCAGCGGTTATTGGAATTGTTTTTGGATATTTTCCCGCGCGTCGCGCGGCCGCGCTTAACCCGATTGAGGCTTTACGTTATGAATAATTTAATTTAATTAACCTAACTGTCATTCTGAGCAAAGCGAAGAATCCCTGTCTAATTATAAAATAAAAACCGACAGAGATCCTTCACTGCGTTCAGGATGACAAAAATATATGAAAAAAATAGTACCAGTCGTTGTTTTATTAATTTTAGTAGGCGGGGGTTCTTTTTATGGCGGAATGAAATATGCAGATAGCAAAAGAGTTGGTACTTTTGCTGCAAATCGAGCTGCTGGTGTTAATTTTCCTAATGGTGCGGGCGGAACTCGTATGCCTGGGGCTGGTGGAAACGCCGCTGGTGGTTTTACAGGTGGAGAGATTATTTCTAAAGATGATAGTAGTTTAACTATAAAATTGCGTGACGGTGGTTCTCAAATTATTTTCTTTTCGAGCTCAACACAAGTTATGAAATCAGCTGTTGGCTCAAAAGAAGATTTAGTTATAGGCAAAAATATTACAGTTACTGGTAGTGCCAATCCAGACGGAAGTCTCACTGCTAGATCTTTGCAACTTGTCTCCAGTTCAACTCCAAGGTAAAATATCAGCATGTCGCTTTTTGAAATATCCATTCTTTTAGATAGTTATAAGTACCTCTTTCTTTTTCCGATTGTGGTTATTGAAGGTCCGATCGTTACGGTCATTGCCGGGTTCTTATCATCTCTTGGTCATTTAAATATTTTTATTGTTTACGCAGTGATAGTGCTTGGTGATGTGGTAGGCGATAGTCTCTATTATGCCATTGGTTTTTATGGTAGACTAGGGTTTGTAGAGCGTTGGGGTCGTTTTTTGGGTATGACCAAAGAACGAGTGGTAAAAATAGAAAACCACTTCAAAAATCATGTGGGTAAGACCCTAATTACTGGGAAATTGACCCATTTTGCCGGAGCAGTTATACTGGTTGCGGCTGGTGTGGCTAGAGTGCCGTATTGGCGATTCGTTTGGTATAATTTTTTACCAACCATACCAAAATCATTAGCGTTTTTATTGTTGGGGTATTATTTTGGTAAAGCATATCAACAAATTGACCAGTATTTTGATTACGCCACTTTAGCAATACTTGCTGTTTGTGTCTTGGCGGTGGTAGTCTATATACTTGTCAAAAAATTCAGAAAATAATTCAGTTTATGTCAAAAGTCTCCTGCATCATTCCCGCCTATAATGAAGGAAAAAGAATCGGAGCGGTATTACAAGCTGTATGTGGGCATCCTTTGATCGATGAAGTGCTTGTTATTGATGATGGTTCTAGTGACGAGACTGTGGAAGTTGTTAAGCAGTTTAAAGAGGCGCGATTGATTACGCATCTGAAAAATGAAGGTAAAAGCCGATCTGTTTTGGATGGAATTATGGAGTCGGCAGGAGACATAGTATTTTTGTTAGATGCGGATTTAATTGGTTTAACAACTAACAATATCTCTGGTATGATTGAGCCAGTTGTTTTAGATAAAGCCGATATTAGTATTAGTTTAAAAAACAGTAGTCCTTGGTTTTGTAGAATGATTGGATTAGATTTTATTTCAGGTGAACGGGTGTTTTCAAGAAAATTAATTCAAAATCACCTTGAATCAATAAAAAGTCTATCTCATTTTGGATTAGAAACTTATTTAAATAAGTATATTATAGAAAATAATTTTAGAATTAAAGTTGTATCTTGGAGTAATGTTATAAGTCCGTGGCCCCACAAGAAGAGGGGATTATTTTTGGGTTTCAAAAGTTTTCTTTTCATGATTAAAGACATTCTAAAAACCACTTCAATTTTTGGAGTTGGCTATCAGATTATAAGGATGAGTTTCTTGAAAGTTAAATAGATTATATGAAACTAAGTTTTGTTATTCCGGCTTACAATGAAGAATCTTTGATCGGTAATTGCCTTGATTCAGTTTTAAAACAAACTAAAAAATTTAAGGAGGACGTTGAAATAATCGTGGTTAATAATGCGAGTACGGATAAGACAAAAGAAGTGGCCTTATCTTTTAAAGGGGTTACAATAGTTGACGAGCCTCAAAAAGGCATTGTCCATGCTCGCCAAGCTGGTTTTTTGGCATCCACCGGAGATTTGATTGCCAATATTGACTCTGACGTAATACTAACCCCAGGGTGGGTAGAAAAAGTTATAGATGAATTTTCAAAGCACAAAGAGCTGATGGCGCTCAGTGGCCCTTATGTTTTTTACGACTTATCTAAAGGTTATAATATCTTGGTTAGAGCCTATTACTACGCTTGGTTTTTGAGCCACATTATCAACCAGTATATCTTTCATACAGATGCGATGTTGCAGGGAGGTAATTTTATCTTGCGCCGATCGGCTTTGCAAAAAATTGGTGGATTTGATACTAGTATTGCATTTTATGGGGAAGATGCCGATATCGCGCGGCGTATTCAAAAAATTGGTTGGGTCAAATTTGATTTTCACTTGCCAGTATATTCCTCTGGACGTAGATTAAAAAAAGAAGGTTTCATTATTACTGCCTGGCGCTATTTTATTAACTATCTGTGGATACTCATTTTTGGCAGGCCTTTTAGTAAAAATTACAATGATATTCGTTCTGAATCTGTGCTCTAGTCAGTTTTTACGACCATTCTTCTTGGTATTGATATAAAGTATTGAGCAAAATTTGTTTGGTACAATTTTGGGTTGCGACCTGGATTTGCTTGTGGTATACTTATTTGTAGCTAAATTTACTTATTTTAATTGAAAAATATGCCCAGCAGAGGTATTAGGGAAAGTTTTGAAGGGATAAGGGGCGTTTATTTAGACAGGGATAGTTTAGATGGAAATGAGGTTGAACATTCAGATGTTGAATTGGATGGCGATGCTTTAAATAGTATAATAACTAGGGCAGAAGAAATAATGGATAGTGATGGAAGTATTATAAGGCTTGTGGCTACAAGAAAAGCAGCTGAGGAGATTTTAGGTTCAACAGACCTTTCGCAGGTACTTCAATATTCCAAAAGAGCAAATGCTGTTTTATTTAAAGAAAGTGAAACCTCAACACCAGTTAAGGCAGGAAGATATTTTAAATTAGTAAGGGGTGCTAGAGCGGCAGGTCGTAAGTTATCGCCCCCTGGTAGTGGAAAAAGATGATAAATTAAATAATATATTAAGTTTTTAATCTTAAAACACAAAAATATGGAAGAAAACAAAACCCCAAACAATTCCCCAAATCCCATAGTGGATGACAATCAAAAGAAGTATATTTATATTGCCATTGCCGGGGCAGTGGTGTTGCTTGTTTTGTTTTTAATATTTAGAAATAAAGAAAATACAGTTGATAATCAGGTAGATATCAATACGTCAACAACTCCAGAGGCTGTTGTAAGCACGGCAACTTCCACACCCTCTTCTACAACCACAATTAAAAAACCTGTAACGGTAAAAACTACGCCAACTCCACTTTCCGCTACTCAAAAATATTTAGATGCTATTCGTATTTATAAAAATCCAGGTTATTATTTCCAATTTGTTGATTGTCATGGCTCGCCGGGCACCCTCACTATGAAAAAAGGCAAGAAATTTATGCTTGATAATCGTGATGCCAAATCTCGCAAGATTGCTATTTCCGGGGGACAAAGTTTCAAAATTTCTGCCTATAACTTTGCTATTGCCACAGCCCCAACTAAGGCCGGAACTCATTATATAACATGTGATGGAGGAGGCGCTGCGACTATTTTGGTGCAACAATAAGTAGGGTGTTGTGAGTAGGGAGTAGTAATTAAAAATTGCATATAAACTATATGGTTTTAGAAGAAGACATTTTTGGAATTGGTGTAGAAGAACCTGGTCAAAGAGAACGTAGAAAAAAAGAGGTCTGGGCACGCAATGTAATTGATAAAATGGAGGAGTTAGCTGGTGAATTGTGGCAAAAAATTGTAGAGTATATAGCTAGTAAAGCTAAAAAAACTAACCCTAATATAGACCAAGATGAAGCCATGTTGAATTTTATTGTTGATCAGCAAAGGTTTGAAGATATATTTGAACCAGATATAGACCGCGTCGCTAAACGTATCTTAGACAATAACATCAAACCGTTTCTTAAATAATTAATCTATGTCCATCTCAATAGACGAAGTCAGAAAAATTGCCCAACTGGCAAGAATTAAACTAACTCCAGAAGAAGAGCAAAGACATGCCGTGACTATCTCGGCGGTTTTGGAGTATATGAATATTTTGAATGAAGTTGATACTAGTGGCGTTGAGCCAACTTTTCAGGTTACGGGTTTAGAAAATGTGGTACGAGCTGATGAAGTAAGAGAATCAAAATTAGTAGAGGAATTAATGGCACAGATGCCACAGATAGAAGATAATGAATTGGTCGTGCCAGCGGTGTTTGGTAATAATGAAGAGGATAATGCGAATGGCCTTGAGGCCCACTAATAGCGCTAATGTATTCGTATTATTTGTGGGGCTCGAGCCCATTAGTGCCATTCTAATTTGTATATGAATCTCAATCAGTTAACAATCAAAGAAGCGCAAGAAGGTTTGCGAAGTAAAAAATTTACAGCTGTGGAATTAACCCAGGCTTGTTTAGATAGAATCAAAGAACGAAACAAAGACATCAATGCTTTTATAACCTTTTGTGAAGCCAGCGCTTTGGAAGAAGCCAGAATTGCCGACGGGCTTTTGAATTCTGGTCAGGACGCGCCACTTACCGGTATTCCTTTTTCTGTTAAAGATGTAATCTGTACCGCCGGAGTTCGCTCTACTGGGGCTGGTAAAATTTTGGATAGTTACACTCCGCCCTTTGATGCAACCGTGATTGGCAAACTCCGTAAACAGGGTGCGGTTTTGGTTGGAAAAAATAACTGTGATGCTTTTGGCCATGGCGCCAGCAATGAAAATAGTATGTATGGACCAGTGCGTAATCCCCATGACCTTTCTAAGGTCGCTGGAGGCTCATCGGGAGGATCTGGGGCAGCTGTGGCGGATAATATGTGTCTGTTCTCTATAGCCGGAGATACAGGCGGTTCTATTCGTCAGCCAGCTAGCTTTTGCGGGATAGTGGGTTTTCGCCCGAGCTATGGACGCAATTCTCGTTATGGCATTATGGCTTTGGCTTCTTCGCTTGATACTGTGGGGCCAATTGCTAAGACTTCTTATGACACAGCTTTGATTATGGAGCAAACTGCTGGTGTTGATGCGCTTGATGCGACGACTTTGCATGAACCGGCGCCAAAATATTTGGTTGATATAGAAAAAGACCTTACTGGTCTACGAGTCGGTGTGCCAAAAGAATATTTTGAACTTGAAGGTTTAAATGAAGAAGTCAAAGAGGCGACCAAAGCCCAAATTGAAAAACTTAAAAATTTAGGTTGTAAAATAGAAGAAGTCAGTTTGCCTCATACCAAATATGCCATCGCTGTTTATTATATTTTGGTGCCAAGCGAAGATAGTTCTAATATGGGAAGATTAGATGGCATCAGGTATGGTGTGAGAGAAACTGGTAAAGATTTATACGATATGTACGCGGGTTCGCGCGCGCATGGTTTTCCAGAAGAAGTAAAACGCCGAATTTTAATTGGTACTTATGCGTTGTCTGCGGGGTATTATGATGCGTATTATAAAAAAGCGCAGACTGTAAGAACTCTGATTAAAAAAGATTTTGAGGAAGCTTTTAAAAAAGTAGATGTGCTTATTACTCCCACCTCGCCGTTTGTCGCTTTTGGCGTGGGAGAAAAAAAAGATGATCCGTTGGCTTTGTATTTGGCCGATGTGATGGTTTCGCCTTCCGCCATTGCCGGTATGCCAGCTCTATCTGTCCCAGCTGGAAAAAATTCTGCCGGTTTGCCGATTGGAGTGCAGATTATTGGTTCACGAAATACGGAGGAAATTATTTTTAGAGTAGGAAATAAAATTGAACAACGCTAATCTATTTTTTATGTCAACGTTACCATCAGAAAAAGAGCCTACCATCTCACCGGCTCAGCAGGTAGAAAAACCAGACACTACCAAACTGACTGGCGCGGTTGTCAATTACCGTGATAGTTGGAGAATTTTTAGAATTATTACCGAGTTTGTTGAGGGGTATCAGTTTTTGAGTGTGCTAAAGAAAGAAATTACCGTCATGGGTTCGGCTCGTTTGCCGACCAATAATAAATATTTTAAAATCGCCGAAGACCTCGGGTATCTTTTGGGAAAAAATGGTTTCACAACTCTCACTGGCGGTGGTCCTGGTATTATGGAAGCGGCCAACAAAGGCGCTTATCAGGCCGGTGGAGAATCAGTGGGCCTCAATATTCAATTGCCTTTTGAACAACGCATGAATCCGTATGTCAAAAAATCTACGGCCTTTTATTATTTTTTCAGCCGTAAAGTAATGCTTACTTCTCCAGCCAATGCTTTTGTGCTTTTCCCCGGCGGTTTTGGTACTATGGATGAATTTTTTGAGGTAGT
>CAYIJG010000036.1:0-1622 GCA_964363685.1 uncultured Gammaproteobacteria bacterium | reverse complement strand
AAGGTGCAGATTGTCTTGGTAGGCAAAGAATTCTGGGATCCGATTATTTCTTTTTTAAGAGGTAAATCTGCCAGAGATGTTCATTCGGTAAATGAAACCGAAGTAGAAAGATGGCATGTGGTTGAATCTGCCAAAGAGGCTTTTGATTTTGTTAAAGATATTGACGACGTGGCGGTCTGTGATATAGACCCAAATAATTTATTTTGCCAAGGAGGACCCGATTGGAGTGTTTTTAGAATTATGGCGGAACTGGTAGAAGGTTTTGAGTTTTTGACTAAAGTGGCGCATGATGATGTGACGGTACTTGGCACCAAGAGTTTGTTGCCCGGAACCAGATATTATGATGCGGCTTATGAAGTCGGTAAGATTTTGGCAGAGAATCAATTTGTCACTATTACCGGCGGTGGTCCCGGCATTATGGAAGCGGCCAACAAAGGCGCTTTTGAAAAAGGCGGAGTCAGCGTCGGTATCAATATGCGTTTGGAAAAAGGAGAGCGAGTCAACAATTATGTGACAAAATCAATCGGTTTCTTTTTTCCGTTTATTCGCAAGCTTATTATTACGACTCCTTCAGAAGCGTTTGTATTTTTCCCAGGTGGGTTTGGCACTCTGCACCAGTTGTTTGAAGTCTTAACTTTGCAAGAAACAGGAAAAATGGCGCGGATCCCAATTTTGTTGTATGGAAGAGAGTTCTGGGAACCGTTACTTGATATTATCCATAACATGCATTATAAGTTTAAAACTATTAGTGAGCTCGACGAACAATTTTTGAAAGTCATAGATGATCCAAAAGACATGCTTCAGTATTTAAAAAAGTCATGATTCCATTTTTTCAATTCAATATTATCCACCTAGGCCCCGTTGCCATTCAAGTCTGGGGTTTGTTTGTGTCTGTGGGCATTGCCGCTGCCCTGGCTTTTTCCTATCGGTTATGTAAAAAGTATTTGCTTTCAGGTGAGCTGATGTTAGATATTGCTATTTGGACACTGATAGGCGCGTTTATTATGGCCAGAGTTTTTCATGTCGTTTTTTATAATCCGGTTTATTTTGTCTCCAACCCGAGCGAGGTAATGCAAATTTGGCATGGTGGAGCGTCGTCACTCGGAGGTTTTGTGGGAGCGGGATTGGCTTTGTGGATTTTTGCCAAGAAAAGAAAGTTTACCCTTAAAGAATTGTTGCCTTATTTTGATATTGGCGCGTTGGGACTGTGGTTGGGATGGGGCATTGGCCGCATCGGTTGTTTTTTGATTCATGATCATCCAGGGACACTCACTAGTTTTGTTTTGGGAGTGAAGTATTCTGATGGTGTGCGGTTTGATCTGGGACTCCTGGAGTCTATCTTGGGTTTCACGCTATTTATTATCTTTTATTTGTTGTTTAAAAAATTAATTAAAATTCATTGGGGGCTGACAGCTATTCTGTCCTTTGGGTCATATGCCGTAGTTCGATTTTTCTTGGATTTTTTGAGAATACCTGCAGATTCTTTGGGAGGGGATGCGCGGTATGCTTATTTAACCCCGGCGCAGTGGGGGATGATAGCCATACTAGTTGGGTTGACTTTGATAATGATTTTAAGTAAGATTAAGCCGAAAAAAGAAACTGGAGAGGTCGCATAGTGGCCT
>CAYIJG010000035.1:0-10019 GCA_964363685.1 uncultured Gammaproteobacteria bacterium | reverse complement strand
CATGCCACTGCTGGCTTCCTTGATCTAGGCAATTGCCTCAAAATGACCTTAGAATTACACAATACCGCCACCTTGCCGATTCTTCTATACTATAAAATGCCAATCGCGCAGATGGCCTTTGACCGACTATCTTCTCCATGCGCTAATCCATATGATAAAAATAATAATAGCAAATATATTGGCGACTCCAAACCTATAGCCAGCCAAATGTGGAAAAATTTTATCCAAAAATAAATACATATAAATCAGCTATAATCAAAAAATATGCAAACCGCTAGAGAAAATTATATATCCTGGGATGAATGTTTTATGCGAATGGCGCACGTTATTGCCGAGCGATCAAAAGATCCATCTACACAAGCCGGGGCTGTGATTGCCAATGAAAACAATGTCGTAATCGGTTTGGGATATAATGGTTTTCCTCGAGGAATCGAAAATGACAAACTACCATGGAACAGAGAGGGAAGTTTTTTAGAAACTAAATACGCTTATGTTTGCCACGCCGAAGAAAACGCTGTCTATAACTCAAATGACAAAGTAAAAAATAGCAAAATCTATTGCACTCTCTTTCCTTGCAATGAGTGTACTAAGACATTGATCCAAAACGGCATTACTGAAGTAGTATTTGAAAGCGATAAATACCACGATACCGATATTTGCGCAGCTTCTCGTCGCATGCTCGATGGGGCTAATGTTAAATGTCGCCAATACATTTGTGATTGGGCAAAATAATTACTAATATGTCAACAAAAAAAATAATCCTAGGTTTTGTCGGTTTACCAGCTAGTGGCAAAGGCACAGTGGCCCAATACTACCAAAAAAAATATGGTGCCAGCACCTACCGTTTTTCTACCATGCTTTTTGATCTGATACAGAGAATACATTTGGAAACAAACAGAGATAATCTAATTAAAATGTCCGAAGCCATCCGTAGCACCTTTGGTGAAGATACAATGACCAAAGTAATGGCCAAAGATGCTGAAAATGACAAACATAATCTTATTGTAATAGAGGGAATTCGCCGTATGGCAGACATAGACTATCTTTCGCGCTTGCCAAACTTTATTTTAATAGAAATTTTTGCCGAACCGCGCACCAGATACGAAAGGGTTATTAAACGTTCCGAAAAAGCGGATGATAAAACAAAAACTTTTGAACAATTTATGGAAGATCATAAACGTTCCACGGAGATGAGCATTCCTGAGGTTGCTCAGCACGCTACAGAACATATAAATAATAATGAAACAATAGAAAATCTTTATCAACAACTTGACGAACTAATTAAAAAATACCAAAAATAATAATCTGTATAAATCCTTTGATAATCTGTCTAAATCAGTGTATGAAAGTAAAAATCAAAAGAATAGACACCTCCATTCCCCTGCCCGCCTACCAAACTTCTGGAGCAGTCGCTTTTGATTTGACCAGCCGTCTAGATATCACCGTAGCCCCAAAATCATTGGGCGCTATTCCCGTAAATATCATCGTAGAAATTCCTGAGGGTTATATGCTTATGGTCGCCAGCCGCTCGGGTGGGCCCAAAAAAAAGGGCTTGTTTATGGCCAACGGAGTTGGTATAATTGACCAAGACTATCACGGTGAAAAAGATGAATTGATTCTACAAGTATATAACTTTACTGATCAAGAAGTAAGTGTTACCAAAGGCGAACGCATCGGCCAGGCGGTCTTTGTCCGCATAGACAAAGGCGAATGGGAAGAAGTAAGTGAAATGAAAGCAAATAGCCGAGGTGGGTTTGGGAGTACTGGGGCTTAAATACAATTTCATTAATTTTTAAATTTAAATATATGGCAAAAAACTTATTTGAGTCAAGCAGGCCTCGCAGACCAGAGGGGTTTCTACCAGGAGTTCATACTGAAGATGATGCAATAAGACTAGAGGAGGCCGAATGGGAAGCTAAAAAAATAGAAGCGATGAAGACGGCAGCACCTTCACCTGAAGAAATCACAGCTTTAAATAAACAAAGGGCTTTCCAGGAAGGTGCCAGACTTGCAGTCGCAAGACAAAATCCAGAACTAATAACAGTAGAAGCACCTCCTACGCCTATTATCGAACCTAGATCACCAGCAGGTAAAATCGGCCCTAAAAGATCTGGGCTTTGGAGTAAACTCACCGGAAGAGCAAGTGATTCTGAGGCTACACAATAAATTAATATATGATTGAAAAACCTCCCAAAATACCTGAAATAAATTTAAAAAAGGAAGCAGGGGAAGTAGTTACGGAACTAGATAAAAAAATAGCAGCAACACAGAATATTGCAGCAGAAATTTTAGAAGGAAGGGATTGGAGCACAGATGATAGTTTTGCTGAAATTGATATTATTGAAGATGATGGCACATCTTCAAAATAAACTTTAATTTTTTATGCGCACCTACCTAGACATAGTCAAAAACATATTAGAAAATGGTGAAAAAAAAGAAGACCGTACTGGTACGGGCACTATTGCTATTGCCGGAGCTATGTTTCAACATGATATGTCAAAAGGTTTTCCTTTACTTACAACCAAAAAAGTTCCCTACCGTTTAGTTGCTTCCGAACTCGAATTTTTTATCAAAGGAATAACTGATAAAAAATGGTTACAAGACAAAAATAATCACATTTGGGATGAGTGGTGCACTCAAGCTAAAGTAGCATATGCCCACGATCCAGAAAGTAAGAAAAAAATGCTAGAAGAAAGAGATTTAGGTCCAATTTATGGCTGGCAATGGCGACATTTCGGTGCAAAATATCGAGGCTATGATGTTGACTATACTGGAGAAGGAGTCGACCAACTAAAAAGAATGGTAGATGATATCAAAAGCATCCCGCATAGCCGCAGAATGATGGTGCTCGCTTGGAACCCAATGGACAGAGATATTGTTAATCCCCCTTTCTGCCATTATGGCTTTCAGGTTACCGTTATGTCTGGCAAACTTAACCTACTCTGGAGCCAACGCACTGTGGATACAGCTCTAGGACTGCCATTTAATATCGCTAGTTACGCCACATTACTACACTTACTTGCCAAAGAAACTGGTTATCAAGAAGGGAAGCTAGTTGGATTTTTGGCAGACACCCATATATACTCAAATCATATTGAAGGAATGAAAGAACAACTAACCCGAGATCCTGACCTGTATCCATTACCAACTATTCAAACCGAAAACTTCACTTCTATCTTCGATTGGAAAGCTGAAGATACGGAAGTGTTAAATTACCAAAGTTACCCCACTATTAAATTTGATATAGCTGTTTAACATGTCTTTTTCTCTTATCGCCGCTGTGGCCAAAAACAATTGCATTGGTAAAAACAATAAAATCCCCTGGAATGTGCCAGAGGATTTTCAGTATTTTAAAAAAACCACTCTTGGCAAAACCTGCATGATGGGCCAAAGGACTTTCGAATCTATCCTTGGATATTTGGGCAAACCATTACCAGGGCGAGACACAGTCGTTATCACAATTGATAAGGAATTTAAACCACCCGAAGGCGTCCGCGTCTTTTATTCTCTAGATGAAGCTTGGGAAAAACTGAAAGACGAAGATGTTTTTGTCTGTGGTGGCGCCAGTATTTATAAACAAACTTTAGACAGGGTTGATAATTTATATATCACTTGGATTGATCAAGAACCAGACGGCGACGTCTTTTTTCCAATTATAGATTTTAATATCTGGCAAGAAGTTTGGCGTGAAGACCACCCTGGTTTCTCTTTTGTTAAATATTTGCGAAAATAACACAAATACCACTCGCCTGGACGAGTGGATCACGAATCTTACGAATTAATTTGTATTATTCGTGGGCGCACCAGCGCCATTTGTATAATTATTTTATATGTTCCTAATGATGGACGGTATAGAAGGCAGTGGCAAAAGCACAATTATAGAATCTTGGAGAAAATACCTCCTTGAACAAAATCATTCTATTTTTGATCTCAAAAAATATTGCTTAGAAAACGGCCACTACCCAAGCTATGAAGAAGTAAAACCCTACGAATTTATTTTTAGCGCCGAACCAACCTTTATCGGCGTCGGTAAAGTTATCCGCGAAGAACTAATCAAAAACGGCACCAACTACCCCGAAACAGCTATCGCCGAGGCCTACTCTCTCGATCGTTTAATCCTCTACAAAAAAATTATTCTTCCTGCCTTACACGACAAAAAGCATATCATCCAAGACCGAGGCGTTTCTACTTCTCTCTGCTATCAGTCTATTAGTGGCAACCTTAGCCTTGATTATTTGGCCGGATTACCAGGTAACGCTTTGGCTCTTGATAATAGGCCAGATTATCTGTGTTTGGTTAAAATGAGCGCGGAAACTGCCCAAAAAAGATTGGCTACCCGCTATGACAAACAAGACGACGCTATTTTTGATAAAATTGAATTCCAACAAAAAGTGGCTGCCAAATTTCTCTCTCCTGACTATCAAAAACTATTCCTGGACAGAGGCACAACCATAGAATACTTGAATACTGACGCGGAAATTGATATAATGAAACAAGAATCAATAAATTTATTTAAGAAAATTATATGTTAAAATCAGCCCCAGAAATCATCTCAGAAAGTTTCCATTTATATACCAAACATTGGCGAAATTTTGTGCCATACATGTTGGTAATATTTTTACCAACCCTAACCCTGTCTTTAATAGGCATTTTTTCGTCATATTTAGAAGTTTTTATCCCTGCTTCTGGCTTGATAAGCAATATAATAATTATAATTATCTACGCCGCCAGTTTTGTGATCACTGTTTGGGCAACAATTGCTCTGATTAGAGCTTTAAGCGCTAGCTTGGCTGAACAAACTTTAGATTGGAAGGAAAATTTTAAAGTTTCTAATCATTTAATGTTACCCACCATTTTAACTTCTATTATTGCCGGCTTAATTGTCCTTGGCGGAAGCATACTCTTTGTGATTCCTGGTATAATTTTTACAGTTTGGTATAGCTTCGCTAATTATCCTGTAATTTTTGATGGCGCTAAAAGCATGGAGGCTTTGAGGATAAGTAAGTCTTTAGTAGTCGGGCGCTGGGTACAAATAACGTGGAGAATAATTGCAATTGGATTTATATTTGCTTTAATAAGTATTGTACTAAGTTCATTAACAACTTTTGTTGCCGATAAAATACCGATGGCAGACTTTTTAAAATCAACTTTATCTAGCCTACTAAGTTCGCTGGTAAGCACAATTCTTGTACCTCTTTCAACAGCTGGCAGTTTAATTTTATACTACAACGCCAAAGCCAACCCAGTCGGCTCCGAACTTCCTCTCACTCCTCCAAAAATATAAAACTTCTACATCTTACAAAAAAACCCTCGATACTCATCGAGGGTTTTTAAATAAATTTATTCTTTTACTTTACTTCTTTATAAGAAGTAAACAAGAAGCGCGAGCTAGTGAAATTACTCGGAGCCAGACAGGACTCACCCTCGCTTCCGCCCTGAACTCGTCCGTGCGCCTAAGGCGTACGGACTCAAACAACAGGGCGGATTCTTTTGAAGAACCTCAGGATCGTCTCTGTCTGCTTACCTCCTAATTTCAAGGCTCGCACGGACAACGACGGTTGTCTCTCCGAGCCTATACGAAACGGCGTGTACTTGCCACGGTGAAAACGAACGGTTATCAGCCCCGACTAAGTCGGGGCTGAAATTTGTCCTGCTGTTTGAGATTGGCTGTTATAGACAGCCAATTGAGTTCAGGACAAAAGTGAGTTTGAGCCGCTGGAAGTACCGACGGTTAGTATTTGGCTCGGGAACTTTTCCCTCCAGCTTTTGGTTACAAAAGGTGGATTAACAGTATTTCTTCTAAAGAAAGGGACTAATAAATTTAAACTATAAAAATGTTGCCAAACAAACCTAAAAATGATAACCTTATACCATAGTTTTAAATAAAAATATGCCCAAATACATCCCCATAATCGGCATGGAAATCCACGTGGAACTCAAAACCAAAAGTAAAATGTTTTGTAGTTGCAAAAACGATCCTTTTGTTTCCCAGCCTAATACCAACATATGTGAAATCTGCCTAGCCCACCCTGGCACCCTGCCAGTCCCGAACCAAACTGCTTTAGCCTGGGCAGTCAAAATTGCCAAAGCTCTTAATTGCCAAATAAATCCTGAAAGCAAATTTGATCGTAAACATTACTTTTACCCAGATCTACCAAAAGGCTACCAGATATCCCAACTTGACCAGCCCATTGGCGAGCACGGCCATATTGACTTGGAATTTTTACCTGGAAAGAACCACCGAGACCAAGCCCAAATTGGGGTCACCAGAGTGCATATGGAAGAAGACACGGCCAAACTATCCCATGATGCTTCCGGCAACACCTTGGTCAATTTTAACCGTGCTGGCGTGCCCCTGGTAGAAATTGTTTCCGAGCCAGATGTTACCAGCTCGGCCGAAGCCAAAATGTATTGCCAAGAACTACAAAATATTTTTCGTTATCTAGAAATCAGCGATGCCGACATGGAAAAAGGTAATATGCGCTGTGAAGCCAATATCTCTATTCAAGAAGAAGGAAAATTCATTAACGACCATGGTATAATCAAGCCAATAGCTGATTATACCCTTAACCCAAAAGTAGAGGTAAAAAATATCAACTCTTTCCGCGCTGTAGAAAAAGCGATTGATTTTGAAATCAAACGTCAAACCGAGATGCTTGCCAAAGGCGAAACGTGGAAACAACAAACCCGAGGTTGGGATGACAATAAAGGCGAAACTATCATGCAAAGAGAGAAAGAAAGTTCAGCCGATTATCGTTATTTCCCCGAACCGGATATTCCTCCCTTTCATCCGCTCAAAGTAGCTGGTGATATTTTACTACCTGAATTGCCTCAAGCCAAACGCTTACGTTTCCGAGAGGAATACGGCTTTTCTTATGCTGACGCCGAACTGTTGACCAATGACTCTGCTTGGGCAGATTATGCCGAAAAAGTAATGACCGAATTGGTAGAATGGCTTCACAACTTAAGCGAATCAAAAACCGACACAGACGAGATCCTACGAAATAAACAACAGCAAATCGCCCGCCTTGCTGGTGGTTGGATTACCAGTAAACTTATGGGCGCTATGGCCGAACGCAAAATTGATATTAGAATTCTAAAATTAAAACCAGAAAACTTTGCCGAACTTATTGCTTTGATATATAGCAACCGCGTTAACTCCACCAATGCCCAAAAAATCTTAAACGAAATGCTAGACTCTGGCGTTGACTTAGACCCAACTCATGTCATGGAAGACAAAGGATACGGACAAATCAGCGACGAAGGCAAGCTGTCCGAAGTTGTAGCTGAAATAATTAAAAACTATCCGCAACAAGTAGAACAATTCAAAAGTGGTAAAGAAGCTATTCTGCAGTTTCTCAAAGGCATGGTGATGAAAGCCACTGAAGGCTCGGCTGATCCGGTAGTGGCTGAAAAACTACTACGAGAGAAAATGAAATAAAACAAAAAGCCTGGATAACTTTAGTCCAGGCTTTTTTATTACAAGTTTTGTATTTAACCTCTCTGTTCTTGCTTTTCTATCTCACTATCCATATACTGCGCATACCAGCCATAATCTGAACCCAGTAAATACGATATAAGTTCAACGGCCATTCGGCCTGTTTTTTCTTCTTTATCAAACTCTGGAGCCATTTCCACCACATCTAGACCCACTACCTTACAATTTTGACCAATAAATTTCGCCAAACTAACAACCTCTCTTCTAGTTAAGCCATCGGGCGAAGCCAAACAAGTAGCTGGCGCATACATAGAATCTATCGAATCCATATCTATGCTTATCCAAATATTACCAACTCTTTTTTGTAAATCTTTCACCGCTTGTAGTATTGGCTCAAAACCGCCGCGAACCAAATCCATGATGGTAAACGCATGTAGGTTTTCATTTCTAATTAAATCTATTTCTGCTTGATCTAAATCTTTAAGTCCAATATAGACAATATTTTCTTTTTTTATCTTTGCACCCGGCTTTAATACATCTACCAATCTTTCATGACCCATTCCCATTACTGCCGATGATGGCATGCCATGAATATTGCCAGAAAGGGTGTTTTTATCTGTCATCATATCACCATGCGCATCTATCCAAATTACTCCCAAATCTCCCTCGCAAGCCACCGATGCTCCGGAGATAGTACCGATAGCAATCGTATGATCACCACCGAGAACTACCATCTTATTGCCAGCTTTAATTTCATCATTAACAATATTTGCTGTTTTTTCTACCACCCGAACAATTTCATCCAAATATTTTAGGTTCTTATCTCCCATTGTGGCTAATTTTCTCTCCACACAATCCACATTCCCCAAATCTTTAGACAACAAACCGCTACCGGCAAACATGTTGTTTAACCCACATTTTCTTATATAATCCGGACCCATAGTTGTGCCAGTAGCATCCTTCCCCAAATCCAAAGGCACTCCCAAAACTGATACATTGCCAACTAATTTTTTCTTTTCGTAAAAAATTAAATTATCGTCTGACATAAAACATGTTAATATTTAGTTAAACTAGCAGTTACCGCTTCTTTTAATTAGGTAAATAATATAACTCTTAGGCCTTATTGTCAACCATTAATATAATCTAATAAATTTGACATACCCCTCTTTTCTTGATTAAATTAATCCAGTTAAACTTTAACTTTTTTGTATGAAAAATACGCTTGCTGGCAAGGATATTGTTTCTATAAATGAACTGAGCAAACAAGAAATACTTAATATAATCAACGTAGCCAAAAAATTAAAAACTTCTCCTAAAAACAACTTGCTTAAAGGAAAAATCCTGGCAAGTTGTTTTTTCGAAGCCTCGACCCGCACCCGCCTTTCCACTGAAGCCGCCATGCAAAGACTTGGAGGAAGCGTCATTGGTTTTGCCGATCCTGGAGTTACTTCTTTCAAAAAAGGTGAAAGTCTACATGACTCAATCAAAATTATTGGCCAATACGTTGATATTGTCGCTATCAGACATTTCCTTGAGGGCGCCGCCCAAGTGGCTAGCGATGCCACTAATAAACCCGTTATCAATTGCGGAGACGGAGCCAACCAACATCCCACTCAAACTTTGGTAGACTTATTTACTATTCTAGAATGTCAAAAAAAAATTGACGGACTCCATATCGCCATGGTGGGAGATCTAAAATATGGGCGGACTGTACATTCATTGGCCGAAGCATTACAGCACTTTAAGGTTACTTTGTCCTTTATCGCCACACCGTCCTTACAAATGCCCGATTATATTTTAGGTAACCTAAAAAAGAATGGCATTAAATTTAATACATACGAAAAAATTGAACAGGTGATAAAAAAAATTGATATTTTGTATATGACTCGCGTTCAGAAAGAACGTTTCGCAGATCCTGCAGAATATAATCGCCTAAAAAATTCTTTTATCTTAAATATCAAAACACTATCCGGAGCCAAGCCCAATTTAAAAATTATGCATCCTCTGCCACGGCTAAACGAGCTGCCACTTGAGATTGATAAAACAAAGCATGCCTATTATTTTCAACAAGCAGAAAATGGCTTATATGTGCGCCAGGCGTTATTAGCCTTACTGTTAGGCAAAATTTAGTAGTATGCAGATAAAAACCTTTGATAAAAAAGTAATTGAGCTTGATATAAGACCAACCAAAAATCAAGCCTTACTAGCGCTCCCAGCTTTAATAGACACACACGTCCATTTCAGAACACCAGGACAAAACTATAAAGAGGACTGGCTAACCGGAGCCAAAGCCGCGATTGCCGGTGGTGTCACCACCGTGTTTGATATGCCCAACAATGTTCCAGCTACCACTGACACCGCTTCGCTTGAAAACAAAAATAAAATAGTAGAAGCTCAACTAATTAAAGCTGGTATACCATTGCGTCACTATTTTTATTTAGGAGCGACTTCAAATAATATTGAAGAAATAGAAAAAAATAAAAACGAAATTATCGGCATCAAAATGTTTATGGGTTCAAGCACTGGTAATTTACTCACTGATAAAAAAGAAGACCAAGAAAAAATTTTCCAAAAAGCCGCC
>CAYIJG010000034.1:0-10350 GCA_964363685.1 uncultured Gammaproteobacteria bacterium | reverse complement strand
TGGGCGCCAGTTGCAAGAAGTTAATTAGGGCCTGGCCTTTGGCCGTACGACTAGCTTGAGGGATATCATAGGCCATGAGTTGGAAGACACGCCCACGGTTGGTAAAGAAGAGCATGTTGTCGTGCGTGTTGGTAGAAACCAAGTTTTGGACACTTTCTTCTTCCTTGGTGTTGGTGCCAATCACGCCCTTGCCGCCTCGAGATTGTTGGTGGAAGGTATCTGGAGGAAGGCGTTTGATATAGCCATCGGAAGTGACCATGACAATAGTGGCTTCGTTTGGAATAAGATCTTCGGTGGTAAATTCTTTGATGCCGTGGGAAATAATTTGGGTGCGTCTAGGTTGACCGTATTTTTCTTTGATGGCCAAAGTTTCGTCTTTGGTAATTTTTAGGATTCTCGCTTTGGAGGAGAGGATTGATTCTAGTTCTTTGATAAGAGCTTTTTTCTCTTTTAATTCATCTTCGATTTTTTGTCTTTCCAAGTTAGCCAATTGCTGTAGTTTCATTTCCAAAATGGCGACCGCTTGCTTGTCAGAAAATTTGAATTTGGAAATCAAGTTGGCTTTGGCTTCTTCTTTGTCTTTGGAAGCGCGGATGGTTTTGATAATCAAATCAATCTTATCGAGCGCCATGCTGAGGCCTTCCAAGATATGAGCGCGGTCTTGGGCTTTCTGTAGATCAAATTCAGTACGGCGGCGAATGATAACTTGGCGATGTTTGATAAACTCCTCTAAGATATTTTTGATGTTGAGCACTCTTGGTTGAATACCATCAATGAGCGCTAGCATGTTGAAATGGAAAGTGGTCTGGAGCTCAGTCATCTGGAATAGTTTGTTTAACACTTTTTTTGGATAGGCATCTTTTTTGAGATCAATCACGACGCGCACACCATCTTTGTTGGATTCATCACGCAAATCTTTGATGCCTTCGATTTTTTTCTCTTGCACCAAGTCAGCAATTTTTTCTATAAGAGTAGCTTTATTGGTGTTAAAAGGAACTTCAGTAATAATAATTTTGAATTGGTCTGATTTACCCTCTTGGATTTCGGCTTTGGCGCGCATGACAATACCGCCACGGCCGGTGGAGTAAGCGGTGAGAATATCTTTTTTATTATAGATAATACCACCGGTAGGGAAGTCGGGGCCTTGGATAAGGGTTGCGAGTTCTTCAATAGAGGTTTCGGGTTCTTCTATGAGTTTTGCCAAGCCATCACAAAGTTCAGTGAGGTTATGAGGAGGGATAGAAGTGGCCATACCGACAGCGATACCCATAGTACCATTGAGAAGTAGGTTTGGGAGTTTGGCAGGTAATACAGTTGGTTCTGTATGGGAACCGTCATAGTTGGGAATAAAATTGACCGTATTTTTTTCAATATCAAAAAGCATTTCTTCGGCGACTGCCATCAGTTTGGCTTCGGTATAACGCATGGCAGCGGCATTGTCGCCATCCATCGAACCAAAGTTTCCTTGACCATGTACAAGTTGGTAGCGCATGGAGAAGTCTTGCGCCATACGCACCATTGCGTCATATATAGAAGCGTCACCGTGGGGATGGTACTTGGCCATTACCTCACCGACCACGTGTGCGGATTTGCGAAATCTGGCGGTGTGGCGTAAACCAATATCCCACATAGCGTATAGTACGCGACGATGAACCGGTTTGAGACCATCACGGACATCAGGTAGCGCGCGGGAGACAATAACGCTCATAGCGTATTCCAAATATGAAGTCTGCATTTCGTGTACCAGGGAGGTAGGGGTGATTATGCCAATTTCTTGAGGTGGGATTTCTAGTTTTTCTTGCATAAATATTTTATTATTTTGTTGAGGTTGTGGAACTATTTGTGGCCGGTGTGGTAGTAACTGAAATAGTTGTAGTTGGCGGCGTGGTGGAAGTCACTTCTGCCACAATTTTGTTTAAAACATTTTTTAATTGGTTTTTAATTCTTTCATTTTTGATACGGTCGGTTTCGCTATTAAAAAGTTTATCCCAATCATCTTGTCGACTATCAATTATCTTTTTTTCTGGAGTCTGGTTCCAGCGAAATGAACTAAGACTGATTTTGGTGGCCCAGCCCCAGAGACCGAGAATCATAATAGTAAAAAAACCGACCCAGATCCAGAGCCACCGTTTGGCCGCGGCTTTGTACTGTGGCGACCGTGGCGGTATTTCTACCACAGGCTCTTGTTTTGGTTCTATTTTTTTAGTTTTTGCCATAGAGAGTTTGGTATTACTCTTTTTCCAAAACCATTAATTTTGTTTCTTCTTGGGGCAGATCTTTTTTCTTGATAATAAATTTCTTTTCAGTGGCTTCAGGCTTGAGTCCTAGTTCTTTGATAAAAGCGGTGATGGGCGCTACGTCGGGATCAGTGTCGCAGTTGTAGGCAATCGGGATAATAATTCTTGCCTCCAAAGTATTGGCCAACTCAGCTGCGGTTCTGGCATCCATGTAACTTTCGCCTCCTCCTACGGGTATAAATAAGATGTCAGGGCTCATGATTTTTTCTAGTTCACCATTGCTGATTGGTTTTTTCAATCGACCAAGATGGACCATATTGAGACCTTCAGCATTGAGTTTATAGATGACGTTACCTTCAAAACCTGGAAGAGAATAAATCATGACGTTTTTGACTTCCATTTCCCCTAAAGAATCAACGACAAAAGTGTCAGGGGAGATGGTAGCGGAGTTGTCTTGGCCTTGAGAGAAAAGAGCGATGTCTGGACTGAAATTACGAGGGAATTCTCCTTTTTTGGGTTTGTAGGCATCTATCAAAATAATGACATCTTTATCTTGGTTTTTGGTCTGGAGTTTGATACAAGTTTGTCCGAGCCAGCTGATATGCATATAGGGATTGTTAGGGGATGAAATTGACTTGCGTTAGATTTTAGAATGTGATAGGTTGAAATGATAGAAAACGAATTTAACAGGTATATATTATCATAGGGGGCTAGTCTTGACAAGAAGGCAAATATCATGTATATTAACCCATTATTTAATTAAAAATACTATTAATAATATAGATATGCAAAAGCAAAACCTCGGTAAGTTCAAATTAGTGGTTAGTTTAGCCATTTTTGGCGTTATGGCTGTGGTGGGTGTGTTTGGGGGAAATTTGACCGTTAAGGCGGCTAATATTAATGCCAATCAGGTATTGGGTCAGGTTAATAGTAATGGTGCTCAAAATTTTACTAATATTTTACCTAATAGTGAACCTCAAATAAAGAATGATCACGGTTTTGATTTTAATTTTGAATTTGGCGCTTACCCCGATATAGCTTTAGATGCTTTAAACCACCGTTTGTTTGTTTCAGATAGTAATAATCATCGTGTGCTTGTTTTTAATCTTGACGCTAGTAATAATTTAGATGATTATCATGCAGACAAAGTTTTGGGGCAGGTAGATTTTAATGGCGGACAACCAAATAAAGGTAGTGGTGTTGTAAGCGCTCAAGGCTTCAATCGGCCAGGAGGTTTAGTTTATGATAGCGCTCGTCAATATTTATTTGTGATTGATACTCTCAATTCTCGCGTCCTTGTTTTTAATTTGGCCGATGGTATTACTAATGGCGAAGACGCTCAACATGTATTGGGTCAAACTTCTTTTAGTCTAAATGGAACTCAATTTCCTGCCAATGCAAGTAGTCTAAACATGCCGTATAGTATGGCCCTTGATTCTGCTAGAGAATTACTTTTTATAAGTGACTCTGGGAATAATCGCGTCCTTGTTTTTAATTTGGCAGACGGTATTACCGATGGTGCCGATGGTGGTGAAGTCGCTATTCGTGTTTTAGGTCAAGCTGATTTTTCAAGCACTGATTATAATAGAGGCGGAGATCCCGCTTCTACAACTCTATCAAGCCCTCTTGCCGTTGAATATAGCGCAGCGCAAAAATTATTATTTGTATCTGATTCTAATAATGCCCGTGTCCTTGTCTATGATGTAGCAGACACAGCAGTTTTCGCAGATGGTATCACCAATGGCGAGCCAGCTGTACATGTGTTAGGCCAGGTTAATTTTACTGATAATCTCGGAGGTATTAGTCAGGAAAAATTTCAGTATGCTGCGGGTATGTCATTGGACGATGTAAATAATCATTTATTTATTTCTGATCCAAACGATCATCGTGTCCTCGTGTATGATTTATCAGACGGTATCACTGATGGTGAGCCTGCAATTAATGTAATCGGTCAAATAAATTTTACTGCCAATGGGCATGGTGTTGGTGCTACCAGACTAACTTTCCCCCGTAACATTAATTATACTGAAGGCAAGTTGTATGTGGTGGATTTTGGAAATCATCGCGTGCTGGTATTTAATGTAGCGGCTCTAGGTAATTTTTTGGCAGCTCAATCTGTTTTAGGTCAATTGAATAGTGGTATGCCAGATTTTGTGCAGAACGCTGTTAATAGTGGGTCTGCTAATGAGTACGGTTTTAATCGCCCCTTAGGTATGGCTAAAGATGAAGTTGGGCACAAGCTTTTTGTGGCCGATGCTTTCAATCATAGAGTACTTGTTTTTAATCTTGATAATAATAATGATATTGTTGATTATAGGGCCGATTATGTGTTAGGCCAAGCAGATTTTAGTGGTAATGTGGCCAATCGTAATTCTTTAATGGCTACTGCTAATACGTTAAGTTTCCCCACAGATGTTGAATTTGTTGCAACAACAAACCTATTATTAGTTTCAGATCAAGATAACCACCGTGTTGTTGCCTACAACTTAGCTGATGGTATTACTAATGGTGAAGATGCAGTTAAGGTCATTGGCCAGGCTGATTTTGATAATAATGAAGCTAACCGCGGCGGTGCGGTTAGTGCCAGCACTTTACAATCTCCCCGAGGAATGGACCTAAATTCAGATGGCAGTATTTTATATGTAGTTGATGCTAATAATCATCGTGTCCTTGCCTATAATTTAGCTGATGGAATTGATAGTGGTGTTGAGAACGCGATCCATGTACTCGGTCAAAGTGATTTAAATGGGCATTTATTAAATGGCGTAGATGGTGTGCCGGCTTCCAGTACAATGTTTTCTCCAAATGATGTACTTTTTGATTCGGTTGCAAATAGATTATTTGTTACTGAAGGTGGTAACCACCGTGCTCTTGTCTATAACCTCGCAGACGGCATTACTAATGGCGAAGGCGCAGTCAGTGTCCTCGGTCAGGTTGATTTTGCCCAAGGTAGCGTTAATCGTGGAGGCGGAGTTACTGCCGAGACCCTGAATAGTCCTTATGGGGTTGTCCTTAATCAATCTGGTAATATTTTATATGTAAGTGATGGGTTGAATAACCGCGTCCTTGCATATAACCTCGCAGATGGCATTACTAATGGCGAAGATGCAATAGAAGTTATAGGATCGTCTAATTTTACTGGAGATGCAAGCGCGCCTGCTAGAGCGAAATTAAACTTTCCTACATATTTATTCTATAACAGCACTGGCAACAGTTTACTTGTGTCTGACTTGGCAGACCATAGAGTGGTTTCTTTTAATATACTCACTCTACCTCAAACAAATTTACCAAATGCTGCATTTGGAGTTGCCTATGATCAAACCATAAATCCAGCATCTAATGATAGAGGTACTGTTAGATATAGCGGTGTGTTGCCCGGTGGGCTAGAATTAGATAGTGTGACTGGTAAAATCAACGGAGCACCTACAGTCACAGGAAATCTAACTTTTACTATTAAAGCTACTGATACCTTCTTGGATGGTAATGGTTTGTCAAATACTTATTCTGCTTACCAAACATTTAGTGTAGTCATACCCGCGAGTTTCCATCTTCCTTTTACTAATTTAACAAATGGAGTCGTGGGTGTTGCTTATAATCAGTCCATTGATGCTGCTGTTGATTTCCAAGGCGATGTTACTTACGAAGTGATTGTTGATAATTTACCCAACGGTTTAACATTTGATACTTCTACACAAGTAATCAGTGGTATGCCAACTGCTTCTGGTACTTTTACCTTTACTATAGAAGCAACAGATACAGGCGCTGTCACTTATACCGACACTCAAGATTATACAATTACTATCTTGGATCCAATCTTACTTCCAGCCACCGTCTTGCCAAATGGCACAGTCGGCACTGCCTATACCCAAACCATCAATGCTGCGGTTAATGGTCAAGGCGCTGTTACTTATGCAGTGACTGCTAACATTTTACCAAATGGTTTAGCGCTTAACGCTGCCACTGGTGCGATCACTGGTAACCCAACCGTACCCGGTACCTTCAACTTCACAATCACTGCTACTGATGCAGCCAACTTTACTGATCCTGAAAACTTCAGCATTATTATCGTCGCAGCTCCTCCAGGCGGAGGCGGTAATGGCACTGGTGGAGGGGGCGGAGGTGGAGGCGGAGGCGGATCTCCTGCGTTTAACGCACCAATTGGCGGATTTACCGTAGCCGTTGAAAGCGTAGTACCTAATACCAATCCTGCTCAGGTTAACCTTAGACTCAACGGTGGCACGGCCTTGCGTATGGCTATTGCCAACACCCCAGATTTTGCTGGAGTTGGTCAGCAAGCATACCGAAGCACGACGGCTCATACACTTACCACGGGAAATGGTCCTAAATCTGTGTATGCCAGATTCTTTGACTCCTTTGGTACTGCTTCACCAGTCGTAAATGCCACTGTAAATATTACCGGCAATGCTGGTGTGGTTACGTTACCGCCAGTAGTTGGCGAAGTCTTGGGTGTAAAGATTACCAGACTCGATGAATTGGTTGCCAAACTTAAATTTGGCCAAACTAGTGACGAAGTCAAAGAATTGCAAACTGAACTTAAGAAAATTGGTTATTTTGCCAAGACTTGGAAACCTACTAAATTTTACGGCACTTTAACTAAGGCCGCTGTAAAGAAATATTTGGTTGATAAGAATAAAAAACCGGTTGTAGCCAAAACTTTGGACGAACTGGTGGCTATGACCAAATTTGGCCAAAGAAGTGATTTGGTCAAGCAACTACAGACTGAACTTAAGAAGTTAAAATTCCTCTCAGCCAAGCATCTGGTGACCAATTATTATGGCGCAATCACCAAAGCCGCGGTAGCAAAATATCTAGCTTCTAAACAATAAAATTAAAGAAAAATCCAGTCTAAAAAGGGCTGGATTTTTTGTCCGTTTTATGGTATAATATCCGCATGAAAAAAATACTGAAAAAGTACTTTATTTCGCATAGCGAGAATAACTTTCACGCCCATTTACTCCATACAAAGCGGGCAGTTTTGTATAGTTTGGTTTTTTTGTTGACCAAAATTATCATGGTAGTTTTTGTATTATTTTTGCCGGTGGGAGTATTTGTTTTGCCTGATGTTTTGGCTGAAGAACAAAAACAAATAATAATTTTGACTAACCAATTTAGACAAGAGCAAAAAGTGGCGGTATTAGCCGAAGCGGACAGGCTTGATTTGTCTGCTCAAAATAAAGCCGAAGATATGGCAAATAATAATTACTTTGCTCACACTAGTAACAATAAGAGCTTGTCAACCTGGTTACAAGGAGTTGGTTATAAATACGAAGTAGCAGGGGAGAACTTGGCAGTCGGTTTTAGTAGTGCCGAAGATATATTGGCTGCTTGGAAAAATAGTCCGACCCACTATGCAAATCTAATTGACAAAGATTTTAAAGACTTGGGTATTGGTCTGGCCGGAGGAGTTTATAAAGATCAACCCACGGTTTTTATTGTTCAACATTTTGCTACACCAATTGCTATAGTTAAAGAGGAGCCTGTCAGAAAAGTAGTTGCCAGGAAATCTTCAGTGGCGGAAGTAAAACCCGAACCATCAGCCGAGGTTGCTCTGACGGAAAGCGTCCCAGCCCCAAGCTCTTCAGTATTAGCCGGGAAGATTAAAAATGAAAACCAGACACAGGAACCGCTGGTTAGCGCCAATCAATCTTCACCGGTAGATAAGTATATCCAAGCTAAAAAGGTTTTAACTCCGCTGACCAATATTTTTGCCGTGTCCAAAAATATTTATCTGGGAGCTATATTTTTCTTTACCTTTGTGTTATTGTTAAATATAGTCGTTCATATCCGTAAGCAACATTATCACGTCATTGCGCAAACTGGTGGTTTGATCACTTTGTTATTTATTTTTTGGAAATTTTAATTTTTATTTTGTCTATATGAGAAAAAAACTTGTGGCAGTGATTTCTATATTAAGTTTATTATTGTCTTTAGCGCCATCTTATAAAGATGTTCAGGCAGCAGGACCCGTGACTATAGGATTTGACGGTGTTTCTGGTCAGGCTTTTGAAGGCGATATGGCGTATGTCAAATTTAAACTTAGCAATGCTTTTTTAATTGATCCATATTATGTAGATATTCAGTATACTATTGGCGGTACGGCGCATGAATCCGATTATATCTTTGCTGGTGGCAATGGAATAGTAAGGATAAAATCAGGTCAAACATCATTTCCTTTGTATGGTATTGATGAAGGAGGGTTGGAATTAGATGAAACTGTAATTATAACTATTACTGGCGCTACAGATAGTAATGGTAATGCTATAGCCATAGATCAAAATGCTAAAGTTCATACCCATACAATTTTGGATTATAATGGGCTATCTAAACTAAGTTTTATTTATACAACTGATAGTTCAAGTGAAAACGGAAATCCTGGATCTTTTCAAGTATACCTTTCTCGACCAGCGGCAACTGATGTTATTTTTGATTGGACATATGCCCCGCTTGTTATTGGCACATTAAACACTCAGCCTCTAGTAATTAATGGGAATACATTCCCTGCGGATATTTTAAATGGTGGCGGGAGAGGGGTAATTCCTGTGGGTCAGACCTCGATAGAGATAGCGTTGGGCATTCAGGATGATAATTTGGTTGAAGGAAATGAGCAGTTAGGATTATTTTTAAGGCCAAATCCAAGCGGTGCAGTGATGGGAGCGGTTGACTTTCAGACTTATACCATCATTGATAATGATAGTTTGAATATATCATTTCAGTCAGCCGTTTCTTCGGGGCAAGAAAGTGTCGGCAATGTTAATCTTACTATTGTCTTATCCAAAGCATCCTTGAGTAACACCACTTTTTCTTTGGCTATAGATCAGGCTAATAGCACAGCCAGGTGGGGAGGGGTAGATTGGAATTTACCACTACCTGTTGCTGCCTTTTCTATTCCAGCTGGCGCTACTTCTGCAAACGCCAGTTTTACAGTAGTTGATGATAATGAGCAGGAGGGAAATGAAAATGCGGTAGTGTCTATTACTAATGCTAATAATGTAGGTGGCTTTGCGGTAGCAAACGGTCAAAATATGTCATATACCTACACTATTTTAGATAATGATACTCCAGCTCCAGTAATACCACCAGTTTTGCCACCGGTTGTCCCACCAGTGGTTCCACCAGTCGTGCCTCCAGGAGGCGGTACTGGCGTTTGCCCGGCTTTGAGTCCTGGTGATATGGTCAAAGTAGGTGCTAGGCCAGCTATCTATGTAGTAAATCGATTTAATAAAATCATGTACTTCCCTTCAGGAGATGAGTATAAGAGCTGGAATGAAGGTGAGGCTTATGGTGGTTATATTACTGTCACTCAAGATTGTTTTGATAATGGATTGCAGGTGCCAAGCGGACCACCTGCTGGGGTAAATTATCGCCCAGGTTCTTATGTTATACAAAAAGAAAATTTTAGCCAGCTCTACGCAGTATTACCAAATAATACAATTGCAAAAATTAGTGTGACAGATGCCAAGGCATTGTATGGTACCAATTATAAAGTGATGACGGTTAAATTTATCTTTTGGTCAAACTATATAAATACCGCTTCGGATATTTCTGGCAAGGCTCATAGTGGTATGCTGGTACGTAAAGATAATAAAGTATGGTATGTTGATGGAAATAATCTGCGAGAAGTGCCAGCCAATCAAATGTCAGCCAATCGTTTCAAATCGACTTTTGTGCACACAGTCCCCGCTTCCTACTTATCAGGCTTTGGCACAGGCGCAGAAATAAATGGGGGGATTATAGAATTTATTAATCGGACACAGTTATAAAGTAATATAATTACATGATTATGGATAATAAAAAATTAGTTATTTTAGGCGTTGTGGTCGTTGGGTTAGTTGTTGGTATTTATATTTTAAAAAATAATGCCAAAGTAGATTCGAAAACAGGTTCTTCTACTTCTACCTACTCTATTCCTGTGGGTGCCACTAACGCTCCTGATCCAGTAGTAATTGCCCGAGTAGCAGAACGTGTATCTAGAGAAAAAATAGAGGGCTTGCTTAAGGATGTAAAACCAGGACAGACAAGTGATAAGGTGTTTGAATTACAAACCGAATTGCAAAAGCTTGGTTATATAGTTAAGAGTTGGAAGCCAACCAAA
>CAYIJG010000033.1:4842-10403 GCA_964363685.1 uncultured Gammaproteobacteria bacterium | reverse complement strand
CGAACCGGTTTTAGATAAAGAAAATTCTGAAGATGATAATTATGTAATTATCAAAGTGCGTTATGCTGGTGTCTGCGGCACAGACAGGGGAATTTGGAACAGAGTTGTTTTTCGTGATGTTATTTTAAATACTATAGACGAGCAAATTAAACTCGGAAAAAATTCGTATAGAGTTGTCGGGCATGAATTTTTTGGCGAGATTGTGAAAGTTGGCAGCAAAGTAAAAAATGTAAAGTTGGGAGATTCGGTGGCGTGCGAGTCACATGTTATTTGTCAAGAATGTTATCAATGTTTGCTTGGACAAAAAGAGGTTTGTATCAATGAAAAGATTTTAGGAATTTCCCTTGATGGCGGACTGGCCGAATTTGTTAAAGTGCCAGCGCATATTTTATGGAAAACAGATACGGCAAAAATCCGTCCAGAAATTGCCGCTATGCAAGAGCCGTTTGGCAATGCCGTGCATGCGGGTAGTAAAGTTGATTTAAAAGATAAAACCGTCGCTATTTTTGGACTTGGTCCCATCGGCATGTTTTTAACTTTGGTTGTTAAAGGGTTAGGCGCAAAAACAATTATTGGCGTGGAGCCAAACCCGGTGGCAATTGAAATGGCCAAAAAGTTAGGCATTGATCATGTGATACCTCTTGGCAAATCAGATAATGCCAAACCATACGCGCACGATATGACGGTGACAGAGGAGATAAAAAAATTGACGGGTAGTGTTGGGGTGGATGTTAGTTTTGAAATGTCAGGATTCAACTCATCGGTAAATAACTGCCTTTACGCTACTCGCCGGGGCGGTGATATTATTTTATTCGGTATTAAGCAGGGAGATTTTGTCTTTGAAGACTTCAATCGTATTATTGCTAATGGTTTTACTTTCCATGCAGTGATAGGCCGACAGTTGTGGAAAACCTGGGAAATTACGCAGGGACTTTTTGAAGATAAGAATAATGGTATCCAAGAGAAAATGTTTGATGTTATTTTAAAGGGTGGGCAAGGCACTATTTTGCCAATCGCAGAATATGCCAAAGAAAAATTTGAAGATATAATGATAAAGCATCCCAAGCTTTTGATCAAGTTTTAATTAAAAAATTATGTACACAAATTACAAACAACAATTTGAACAAGAATTACAAGAAATAAAAGATGGAGGCATGTGGAAAGATGTTGGCGTGCTTGATGGCAAACAAGGAACAGAAGTTAGTATAGGTGGTAAAACTTTGTTAAATTTCTGCGCAAACAATTATCTCGGCTTAGCTTCATCGGAAGAATTAGCGGAAGCCGCGATTGTGGGCGTAAAAAAATATGGTTTTGGTGAAGCCTCAGTTCGTTTTATTGTTGGTACTTCTATTATTCACAAGGACTTAGAAACAGAAATTTGTAAGTTTTTTGGCATGGAAGACGCTATTAGCTATACTTCTTGTTTTGATGCTAATACTGGACTGTTTGAAACGATTCTTAAAGAAGGCGATGCGATTTTTTCGGATGAATTAAATCACGCTAGTATTATTGATGGTATTCGTTTATGTAAAGCCGAAAGATTTCGCTACAAAAATAGTGATATGGAAGATTTGGAAAATCAGCTCAAAGCCTGTCTAGCAAACTCCAAACCTCGTCGGATGCTTATCGCTACTGATGGCGTGTTTTCTATGGATGGTATTACTGCCAAGCTAAAAGAAATTTGTGATTTAGCGGATAAATACGGAGCGATGGTTATGGTAGATGACAGTCATGCTAGTGGTGTACTGGGCAAAACCGGTCGAGGGAGCATTGAGCAAGCTGGAGTGATGAATAGAATTGATATTCTAACTTCCACCTTTGGCAAAGCGTTGGGCGGAGCTGGGGGAGGATTTACCGCTGGCAGAAAAGAAATTATCCAAGTCTTGCACCAAAGAAGTCGCACAACTTTGTTTAGCAATTCCTTGCCACCGATGATTGCCAGCGCTGCTTTGTATGTGTTGCAAAATTATGATCAAAAGTTTATAAAAAATAGAGAAAAATTGGAAGAAAATACAAATTATTTTAGAGGAAAAATGGAGAGTCTTGGCTTTAGTCTTGGCGGCGATGGCAAACACGCAATAACTCCGGTAATGCTTATGGAGGAAACAATCGCCAGAGATATGGCAAGCGCGCTATTTAAAAAAGGTATATATGTTCGCGGGTTTACCTATCCAGTGGTGCCAAAGGGTAAGGCCAGAATTAGAGTACAGATTTCGGCGGCGCATACCAACGAGCAAATGGATAAGGCGCTGACTGCGTTTGCCGAGGCGGGCAGAGAGATGGGGGTAATAAAATAAAATTATATGGGATAAAGCCCATATATACTCATTCATTCATTTCAAATATGAAAAATGTAGTCGTAATTGGCGGGGGGAACGGTTCTGCAATTTGCTTGGAAGCGTTGAAAAAATACGCTGGTAGTTTAAATATCTCAGCTGTAGTTTCTATGAGTGACTCTGGTGGGTCTTCGGGTAAGCTTCGCAAAGAATTGAAAACTCTTCCACCAGGGGATGTGTTACGGGCAATTTTATCCCTTTCTATATACGATTATCAGTCCCTTAAAAAGATTTTTTATCAGCCAAGATTTAAAAATGTTGGTAGATTAAACAGTCATAATCTGGGAAATTTATTTTTGACCTTAACCGGTCAATTTTCTGGTAATTTTATTTATGCTTTGGATGCATTATCCCAAAGTGTAGAGGCGCAAGGGCGAGTATACCCAGTAACTTTAGAAAATACCGATTTAGTGGCTGAACTAGACAATGGTAAAATTATTCGAACAGAAGAGTTTATTGATACTCCGAGATATAATAGAGGTTGGAAGATTAAGCGAGTATGGTTAGAGCCAAATTGTCGAGCCTATTCTCAAGCTGTACAGGCAATAACAAAAGCGGATACAATAGTAATTGGCTCCGGTAGTCTATATACAAGTTTGGTAGCGACCTTACTACCTGTTGGAATAAAAGAAGCGATAAAAAAATCAAAAGCCAAAATAATTTATTTGGCCGGCAGTGCCTACAGGCTTAATGGTGAGACTGGGCCGGAGAATTTAAGTGGAATGGTGTTGCAGTTAGAAAGTTATCTGCCTCGACCGATTGATTTGGTGATTCATAATAATCACAAACTTAATACTAAACAAAAAAAGATTTACGAAGAAAATAGCTGGGGAGTTTTTTCTTTTGATAAAGAAAATTTGAAAAATAGAAAGGTTGTAAGTGTAGGTTTTGAAAGAAATGAAGGCGGGCTGGATCCAAAAAAACTAAGTCCTATTTTAAAAAAGTATATTTAATTATGGAATTACAGAAAGAAATTTTAAAAGATAGCTATGCGGTTAAGATAACCGCTCGAGAAAATAGCCAAGAAGTTGGTAGGGTTCGATTGTATATTATTTATAATGATGTGCATAAAGAACCAGTTGGTTTATTAGAGGATGTGTTTGTTGATGAGTCACAGAGAGGAAGTGGTCTAGGTACAAAGTTAGTAGAGACAGCTATAGATGAAGCCAAAAAAATTGGATGTTATAAGGTAATTTGCACCAGTCGTTTTGGCAGAGAAAAACTTCATGCATGGTATGAAAAATTAGGATTTAAAAAACATGGAGTAGAATTTAGAATGGATTTTATATAGTATGAACCTATACGAATTTGAAGGGAAAAATTTATTTGCCAAGCATGGTATAGCTACTCCGAAAGGGGTAGTAGTTTGGCGCGGGGATGATGTCAAAAATAAATACCAGGAACTAGCAGTTTCTAGTGTAGTGGTAAAAGCTCAGATTTTGGCAGGCAAACGTGGCAAGAATAATGGTATCAAGTTTTGTGTTAGCCCTGAAGAAGTTGAAACTGCTGTGGCAGAGCTTTTTAGTGGTAATATCAAAGGCCAATATGTAGAAGCGGTTTTGATTGAAGAAAAATTGGATATTGCCGAAGAGCATTATATTTCTATTACTTACGATACTATTACTAAACAGCCAATTTTAATTTACAGTTCGCAAGGTGGAATGGATATAGAAGATGTAGCTGAAGATAAAATTACTAAAAAGTTACTAGATATAAGAAATGAAACCATTGTTTCAGACTTGCCATGCGCAGAAAAATTATGGCAATGTTTTTTGCAAGAAGATGCTCGCGTGGTGGAAATAAATCCGCTTGTTAAAACAAAAGATGGAGAGTGGTTTGCGGCTGATGCCAAAATTGCTTTGGATGATGATGCTTTTTATCGCCATGAAGAATGGAGTAGTTTAGCACCACGCACCATGATGGGGCGTTTGCCTACGGAGAGAGAATTATCCGCCAAAAAAATAGACGAAGGCGAAGCCTATTATCGCGGTACAGCCGGCAAGTATATTGAAATGGATGGAGATATTGCTGTTATTTTAAATGGTGGTGGCGCTAGTATCGCCAATATGGATGCGCTTATAGGTGTTGGTCTCAAGCCGGCAAATTATACAGAGTATTCTGGTAATCCTCCGCGTGAAAAAGTTTATGCTTTGGCCAAAGTGGTTTTGTCCAAACCTGGTATTCGTGGGCTCTGGATGGCAGGAGTAGTTGCCAACTTTACCAATATCAAAGAAACATTTTTAGGTATTATTGATGCGTTAGATGAAATCAAGCCAACTTACCCTATAGTAGTTCGTCGTGATGGTACAGAGAGCGCTGAAGCTTTTAGGCTTTTGGAAGAATGCGCCGAGCGTAATCAACTAAATATTAAAATGTTTAAAAAAGAAATCGGCATGAGCGCTACGGCTCAGATTTTGGCCGATGTGGTTCGTTAATTTATGGAAGAATATAAAGCAAAAACAATTTTATCATATAATAAGCATTCCAAGTACCATGCAAATCGTTTTAGTGGCTTAACTGATGTTTTGCGTAGGAGCGAGTTTAAGCACTTTATTGAATTATTACCAGGTAAGAAAATTTTAGATTTGGGCTGTGGTAGCGGTGATCATAGTTTATTTTTTAAAGAGCAAGGTTTAGAAGTATCGGCGGTAGATATTTCTGAGGGAATGGTTGTACTGGCGCGTGAGAAAGGTGTTGATGCGGAAGTGATGGATATTGAGGATCTTTCTTTTTTTCCAGAAACTTTTGATGGTATTTGGTCGGTTACTTCATTATTACATATTCCAAAAGCAATATTGCCAAAAGTTATTAAAGATTTGCATAGAATTTTAAAGCCTGGTGGTATTTTATATGTATGCGTAAAAGAAGGTGAAGGTGAACAAATGGTTTTTGATAATGCGGACGGTACCACTGAACGATTTTTTTCTTTTTGGCAACTTGAAGAATTGCGTGCTTTATTTTTGCCTTTGTTTAGTAGTATTTCTTTTGATGAGGAAAGAGTTATTTTGGGTGAGCGGACTTTTTTACAGTTATTTTTTAAAAAGTAGTATGAGTATTCTTATATCCAAAAATACAAAAGTGCTGGTGCAAGGCATCACTGGCAAAGAAGGTGCTAAAGGCGCTAAGGCGATGTTAGATTATGGTACCAACGTGCTTTGTGGCGTCACGCCAAAAAAAGGCGGGCAAGAGGTGGAAGGTAAACCTGTGTTTAATTCTATCGCCGAA
>CAYIJG010000033.1:0-4832 GCA_964363685.1 uncultured Gammaproteobacteria bacterium | reverse complement strand
TGGCTCAGTTCCCAGAGGTAAATACATCAGTTGTGTATGTGCCACCATTCGCTGCCAAGGCTGCAATTCTTGAAGCCGTTGATAATAATATTAGTCTGATCAATGTATTTGTAGAACGCATACCTATCAAAGACACAGGTTACTGTTTGGCAGCTGCCAAAGAAAAAAATATTCAAATCTTGGGTCCTAGTTCTCTAGGTTTGGTTGTTCCTGGTGTTGGTCGCTTGGGAGTGATGGGAGGTCCACTTGTTAATGAAATTTTTAAACCAGGATCTGTTGGTGTTATTTCCCGCTCCGGCGGTATGAGTAATGAGCTGTCATGGCAACTCTCTCAAAACGGTTTGGGTCAAAGCGCCACTGTGCATGTTGGCGGAGATTTATTAATGGGTACTACTTACGCGGACTTGTTAAAATTATTTGAAAAAGATGAGCAGACAAAAGGGGTGGTAATTTTTGGAGAACATGGAGGAGGTTTTGAATTTGAGATAGTTGATTTAATCAATAATAAAGAATATACTAAGCCATTGGCTATCTATATCGGCGGTAAGTTTGCCAATGTTTTCCCCGAGGGCGCTAATATCGGCCATGCTGGCGCTATTGTGGGTCGTGGTCAGAGCGCAGAGGAAAAAGAAACAGCCCTGTTGGCTGTGGGAGTACAAATCGCAAATAAGTACGAAGACTTGGCGGTACTAGCTAAATCATTTTAATTAGAGAGTATGCAATGGAAAACAGCTATTACAAATGTAAACAACGGGCAAGAAATAATCCGTGGTCAAAGTCATGATAAATTAGCTCTTGAAAAAAGTTTTACTGATGTAATTTTTTTGATTTTAAAAGAAGTTTTACCGACCGAAAAAGAAGCAAAAATGATGAATACGATACTTGTGGAAATGATAGATCATGGTCCAGGCACTGCCTCAGCTCTCGCTTCTCGCATTGTTGCTTCTACAAGCACAAGTCTTTATAGTTCAGTCGCAGCTGGATTACTAGGTCTTGGTGGTATTCGACATGGTGGGGCGTTGGGAAGCGCAGCCAAGTTTTTTGTTGAAAATGTTAATACAAATGACTTACCAGGCCTACTCGCTGAACTGAAATCCAAAAAAATCTATATCCCTGGATTTGGTCATAGAGTTTTAAAAGTAGATAACCGTGCAGAAACATTATTAAAAGTGGCAAAAGAAAATGGTTTTTTTGGCAAGTATAGCGAGTTTGCTGTTAAAGTTAAAGAAGAATTAAATAAAACTTCTTCGAAGCCTTTGCCATTGAATATGGATGGTGCTAATGCGGCGATTTTGTTGGATATGGGTTTTAGTCAGAAATTGATCGACGGATTTTTTATTATCGCCCGTACGCCTGGACTCGTAGCTCATGCGATAGAGGAAGTCGAGTCGGGTGAGGGGCTACGAAGATTAGACGAAAAAGATATTGAATATATTGGTAAATAATATGTCAGACTATAATATTTTAACTATACCACCAGAAAAAGACTTCGAATTATTGGATAGCGGTGATGGAGAAAAATTAGAGCGCTATGGCGATGTGGTGGTGGCCAGACCAGATCCGCAAACTTTGTGGAAAAAAAATCTAAGCGAAGAAGATTGGCAGAAAGCCGATGCTTATTTTTATCGTGGTAGTACTGATGCCAATTGGAATGTACGCCGTGAATTGCCAGAACGTTGGCCAATAGAATTAGCTGGTTTAAAGTTTTGGATTAAGCTTTCCGCCTTCAAACATACAGGCGTATTTCCGGAACAGGCTAGTAATTGGAACTGGATTCGAGAAAAGATTAAGAAAGCAAAGAGGGCTGAGGGCCCAAAAGTCTTAAACCTTTTTGGTTATACCGGTGGCGCAACTTTAGCGGCTACTCAGGCTGGAGCCGAGGTAGTTCATATTGATGGCTCCAAATCAGCTATTGGTTGGGCGCGTGATAATGCTGAATTATCTGGTTTGTCAGAAAAGCCAGTGCGTTGGATTTTAGATGATGCGCAAAAATTTGTGACTCGAGAGATAAAACGTGGTAAAAAATATGACGGTATTATTATGGATCCGCCAGCTTTTGGCCATGGTCCGGGCGGAGAAATGTGGAAAATAGAAGAAGACTTTTTGGGGCTTCTGGATTCTTGTAAAGAAATACTGAGCGACAAACCTATATTTTTTATTGTTAATGGTTATGCCTCTGGTTATTCTGCGATTGCTTATAAGAACAGCTTGGGCGATCTCCTGAAAGATTTTGGTGGTGAGATTGAGATCGGAGAATTGACGATGGGAGAATCGTCCAGCGATCGAGTTTTACCAGCTGGTATTTTTGCGCGATGGAGCTCTATTTAAAAAAATATGTCTATTCAAGTCCTGTATGAAGACAACCATTTAGTGGCGGTTTACAAACCGCTTGGACTTTTGGTGCAAGGAGATAAGAGCGGAGATGTTTGTTTGATGGATGAAGTTAAAGAGTATTTAAAACACAAGTATGACAAGCCAGGCAATGTTTTTTTAGGGTTGGTACACAGGCTCGATCGTAATGTGCAAGGCATTGTGTTATTTGCCAAAACGAGCAAGGGCGCCAGTCGTTTGTCTGAGCAATTTCGCCAGCACACCGTAGAAAAGATTTATCATGCGGTGGTAGTAGGGAGACCTCAAAAAAATAAAGATACTTTATTGCATTGGCTAAAAAAAGATGAAAATGCCAATCGTACCACGGTCTATAATCAAAAAACTAAAGACACTCAAGAAGCTCAGCTGTCTTATGAAGTTATAAAATCAAATAAAAATTATTCTCTGCTCAAAATTAAATTAGGCACTGGTCGGTCGCATCAAATCAGAGCCCAACTGTCTTTTATTGGCTGTCCGATTGTTGGTGATATCAAATACGGCGCACCTGAGGTTTTGCCCGACCATGCCATAATGCTCGCAGCCACTTCTCTTAGTTTTGATTTAGCAACTGGTGAGGAGAGAAAAAATGTTAGTGTTTCAGTGCCAAAAGATTGGGTGAAGGCCTATGCTTAAAAAATTTTTAGATTTTCATATTCATTCTCGCTATTCTCGGGCTTGCTCGAAGGATTTAGATTTGCCAAATATTGCTAGCGCCTGTGAGCGGAAGGGGATAGATATTGTTTCAACTGGCGACTTTACGCACCCAGCTTGGTTTAAGCATATTAAAGAAAATTTGGTAGAAGTAAATAAAAGCGGCTTGTACATGTTACAATCAGACATCATCTCAGTCTTCTCCTCAAAGGAGAAGAAGGCGGCGACCCCCTCTCCTGTGAGGAGAGGGCAGGGTGAGGTCTCGTCAAGTCCCACCAGGTTTATTTTAGGCACCGAGATTTCTTGTATCTATAAAGATAAAGACGCCACTCGCCGGGTGCATCTTCTTATTTTAGCGCCTAGTATAGAAGCCGTGGCTAAGTTTAATCAGGTTTTAACGGATAAGGGAGTGAATATTCGTTCTGACGGACGCCCAATAATGGGTCTGTCCGCGAAAAATATCCTACAAATTTTATTAGACATTGACCCAGGTTTTGTGTTAATCCCAGCTCATATTTGGACACCCTGGTTTGCTGTTTTTGGCTCAAAATCAGGTTATAATAGGCTAGAAGACTGTTTTGAAGAACTAACTCCCCATATTCGGGCGGCAGAAACGGGTCTTTCCAGCGATCCTACTATGAATCACCGTCTGTCTGCCTTGGATAATATTACGTTGATTTCTAATTCCGACGCGCACAGCTTGCCTAATTTAGGCAGAGAAGCAAATGTTTTTGCTTTTAACAATGAAAAAGAAATAACGTACGATGAAATTACAAGAATTATCCAAACCGGTGATCGTAAAAAGTTTTTGTATACGGTTGAATTTTATCCTGAAGAAGGTAAATACCATCATGATGGCCATGCGGTGTGTAAAGTTTGTTTGTCTCCAGTTGAAACAAAGAAAAAAAAGTTTTTATGTCCTAGATGTAAAAAACCAATCACCGTGGGAGTTTTGCACCGCGTAGAAGATTTGGCAGATAGAGCTGAAATTGATATTCCTGTAGAAAAATTTATTCCACACAAGTATATTGTCCCTTTAAGAGAAATAATTGCTAAGGTTTTTGGAGTAGGGGTTAGTAGCAAAAAAGTTTTAAAAGAATATGATTTATTAATCAATAGAATTGGTAATGAGTTTTTTATTTTATTAGATGCCGATATGGGAGAGATTGAAAAACAAACAACCGATAAAAATATTGCTTTAGCCATTACTAATATGCGCAGTGGTAATGTCAAAGTCAGCCCCGGGTATGACGGTATTTTTGGCTCAGTTGAGGTAAATTTACCGGTTGACAAATTTAAAGAAAAACAGAGCAGATTGTTTGATGATTAAAAAGTATGTAGTAAATAATAATTTTAAGAATAAAAAAACTCCCGGATTTAATTCAGGGAGTTTTTTTGAAGACTATCTGCGAGCTTTCTTGGATTTAGCCTTTGCCTTTTTAGCTTTCTTTTTAGCTGCCATATTGTGCACCTCCTCTCATTTTTATAATTTATATAAGTTTTTTCTACTCGCGAGGAAAGAAAAAACTTATTGAAGAAACTTTTACAAGACAAGCATTGCTGTAAAAATTTATCTCGACCTATTTATTATAGAATGTTTTTTGTAAATTGTGAATAGTAAAAGTGAAAGTTATGCACAGGGTAGGTAAAATTATAAATTTTTAAATTAAAAATAAAAAATATGTTTTAAAAAACAAAAAATTCTCCCGAGTACTCGGGAGAATTTTTAAATCTATCTTTTGTGCCCCCAGAGAGGATCGAACTCCCATCTTCAGGTTCGAAGCCTGATATTCTATCCATTAAACTATAGG
>CAYIJG010000032.1:0-10782 GCA_964363685.1 uncultured Gammaproteobacteria bacterium | reverse complement strand
GGATCCGATCACCCCGCTTGGCGGGGATGTAGCGGACGAAACCCTGTACAAGGCGGCGCAAGGATTCGAAAAAATTTACGCCAAAACATTCCCAATCTTCATTTTTAGCATTCTCTCAAGTTCTTCAGGAACATCTGTTCCGATACGATACACCGTACCATTTTTTAAAGAAATTTCCACAGCATCAAATCCGGAAACATTGTAAATCCACATTTTTGGCCAAAACCACAACCTGATACCCCAACCATAATACCACTGATTTTTTACGGCTTTCACCGAAATAATTTCGGCAAGGGAAAATTTCTTTCTGAAAATGCCCCAGCCAAATTTGATCCCAAGGTAATTTTCATCAATGGACACGGTCAGGGTGGTAAAAGATGCAAGAATAAAGAAAACCAGTGCCATAATAGCGGTAACGGCAAAATTTGTGCCGGAGTCAACCGAGGGAGGCTCGGCCCTGGCCGTAATCTGAAGCCATACAAAAAGCACAAGCACGGCCAGCGTAACAACCAGCATCAGGTATCCAATTTGGGTATGTTTGTATGTAGTCATAGATAACGATTTAGGTTTTTCTTTTAGAATCGGCCCAAAGTGACAATACACCCAAGGCCAAAAAAAGTGCGGCTTCTATCCATTGCTGTTTTCGAAACGCCTCAAAAAGAGCCATTCCAAAAAAGATTATAAATACTGTAAGATTAACGAATTTATATTTTTCCATAGTTTTATTTTAACAAACTTTATCTTTGGCAACGAATTTTTTCATTGATCATATGCCCTGTCAGCATCATCAGTAAATCTGTCTTTGATAGCAAAATCGTCTGGGCGGAGAGGGTGGGATTTGAACCCACGAGGGCTATTCACCCTGCCGCTTTTCGAGAGCGGTACCTTCAACCACTCAGACACCTCTCCATTAAAATCAGTGCGGTGTGCATGACAAGGCGCTTTAGCGACGCAGTCAGGCCACCTCTCCATCGACGTAATAATTTATTTTGGAAAAACCTTACATTTTTTCTCTGCGTATTTCTCACCATCCAAAAATACATGCAAAAATGTCATCCATTCAACATTTATTTTCATCAGCGCAATACTTTGATGTTCAGTGGCAATTACTGGCCAAAATTGCGACTGTTGTAAATGAAAAATCTTGCCCATCCGTATCATCAGGTCGCTCTTACCATCAGTGATTAGTTCCGCCTTTCCCCCACCTTGAATCGTCTTAATATCAGGACCTGTACCGATAACCAGAGCCACGTTGGCATTATCTTTTATATTAAGGAATTTCTTGGTCTCTTCACCAGTACAAAAATACACATCAAACTTGTCATCTACCATATAGTAGACTGTGGCGGCATGCGGAATACCCTCATGCGAAACCGTTGCCACCACCATCGTATGGTTATCTTTTAAAAACTTCAGGGCTTCTTCCCGATCGTTATGAGACGCCTCTTTTGGCTTGGTGTCATGCTGTCGCATAAATTTAAGTTAAAACTGAATTAAATTATAACGCTATCCTAGCACGAATCCCCTGGGTTTTCAACGATTATTCAAACTCGCCCAAAGATACAAAGAAGCCGTAGAACGATGTGGTTGCCATCGAGATGATAGCTGTGTTAGTTTCTTAGGCGAGGGATCCTGACGTAAACCATAGACTTTTTTCACCGCACTGCGTAGCCCTAAATCTCCAAAAGAAAATACATCCGGCCGACCAAGAGAAAAAATTAGAAACATCTCCGCTGTCCACCTCCCAATGCCTTTGACCGCCACTAGCATCGTAATTATTTCTTCATCTGTTTTTTTATCTATACTTCTAAAATTCAACGATTTGTCTTCAAAGGCCGCTGCCAAATTTTTGAGATAACTGGCTTTGGCACCAGATACACCTACTAAACGTAGCTCGGTATCAGTTTTGGCTAATACTTGTTTGGGTGAAGGAAATTTGACTTTGGGAAACAAGGCTTTGAACCGTTTGATAATGGTATCAGCGGCCTTGCCTGACAGTTGCTGGCTCATGATAGCGTCGGCTAACGATTCAAAATAGTTTTTATGAGGACGAATTATAGTTGGTTTGTATTTACCAAAAAGCTCCCCCAAAATTGGGTCCGATTTTTTTAGATGAATTATGGCTTTTTTGTAATCCATAAAAATTACATTGACACACACGGCTTGATCTTTTTATCCAAACCAATCAATTTAATAATTTCCTCCGCGCTAATATTTGCCATGTTTTTATTTGCCTCCTGATCGCGATAGAGTACTTCATAAAACAATGGCATCATTATTGAAATTGATTCTTCCACAGTCATATTCTTTGATAGTTCTAACAATTTTGGCCAGGTGTTAGTATCGCCATATAAAATCAAATCCAGACCCGTAGCTTGATGCAACTGATTATTTTTATCTTGCAAAAAAGCCAATGCCAGATCCCCGCCCATAGCCTTAGTATCGGTATTTGCAAAGACATCTATTTCTTCTTTGTTTCCTATTTCTAGTAGTGTCTGGCAGTACGCGTGTTTCATGGCTGTTAGATTGCTAGGCTGTAAAAACCCACCCAAACATTTCAATCCGTAATAAAAGGCCAAGACTAAAAATGTTAACAGCATGCTAGGAACTAGCTCGCCACTTTCCAGTTTTTCAGCTATTGCTTCGGCTTGCAGGGGCATACGGAATGCGCCGTCTGCGCTTACTAGTTCACATCCTTCTAACCATAGTTGCTGGCGGCATTTCGACCCTTCAGGCAACCCCCAGAATAAATACGATCCTTTTTTTTCTTTCTTAGAAAAACCACCCCGAATCCCATCAAAATGCTTGCTAAAGATAGACACCACTGTTTCATCAAAAATAATCCGACTAATCATCGTCTCGCTAAATAAATGATGGGAAAGTAAAAGGTCACTGACTATGCTTTCTTGATCTATATATACAAGCCGAGGCGCCGACTGACTTGAGGTAAAAAATTTCTGCCACAACGACATGTTGGTTAGAGAAACTTGCTGAGCAAAATTACTAGCTTCCAAAATATTTGGTTGTATATATATCCCATCAATAATTTCTATTATTTTCTCCGCCACCTCCGTACGAACTGCTTTGGATTTTACCATTGACCATAGATTTTTTTTCAAATGCGCAATGTCTTTTACCGTATAGGCGTGGACTCCCAAAACTGGTCGCTGATTCTCGCTGGCCGGAAAAAAAGACAGTTGCTGAATATCTTTATGGTTCTTACTGTCACTATGAAAAATTAAACCTTTGGGGAAAGAGGAATTATTTAGTGATACATTGCCACAAGAAAATACTAATAAATTTTCTAAAGCAGGTGCTTGAGTGGCGGCAATCAGATTTCCGCTTAGAAAAAACGGGTGGCAAATCATCCCATGATGATCGGCTGTGGAAACAAAGAAGTTTTTCTCTAATTGCTTACCGACACTGCGCGCGATTTCGTTGCCAAAAATCTTCGTGGCTCTGGCAGAGACCGCCATAATTAGTTCTGGACGACGCGCAAGCGCTGACGCGCTTAATTTATTTTCTTTATAACTCTGTGTGTGTTCAAACAAAGATTTATTTCCGTTCTTTTCAAAATTTTCTTTCAATATTGGACTTTTTGCAAAAACCATCTCTGTAAGACGAGTAAAATCTTCAGCTATATTTTTAACATCATGTATCATACCTAAAACTGTTTGATATTTTCTTCCACATAATCCCAGAGTGGTTTGGCCACATTGTTTGTCTCGCCTTCAATCGGATCGTAATGCAAATTTATAAACGGCAAGCCATTACATTCTATGATCCCCCATTTTTGTTGGTTTGGATCTTCGCTAATATTTTGAATAATAAAATCTAGACCAATAATTGGGTCGCCGATTGTGGCCGCCGCTTTTTCCAACATCTTTATTGTTTCTGGGTGCGTAATGCCCGTCACTTCGGCCGCGCAACCGCCATAATTAACCCCAATTTTTTCAGTCAAATCAATAGTTTTGCCAGCTGGCAAAATGTCGCCGGTTGTTAATTCAAGCCTACCCAAAAAATTTATATGTTCTTGAGAAATTAACACATCTTTTACCTCTTTGTGTTTGCTCTGATTTTTAATAGTCACCAGCTCGGCAACGGTATGTGTGCCGTCTCCAGTAATCCGTGGCGGATCACCCCTCAACACCCCAGCCAACTTTCCATTTATGCAGGTTCCTCTATATACACTCCCCACTAGGTGCTCCTCTAAGACAACCCAATAACACAACTGTTTCGCCCCTTCAAATGCCTTTTTTAATTCTTCCTCATTATGTATATGCGTAGTCGTATGCCGTCCACGCGAACCCAACCGTGGTTTGATAATGGCTGGCTTGTCCAGTTCATTAAATTTTTTCAGTAGCGGCTCAAACGCGGAAAAGCTTCCACCACGCGCAACCGGGATCCCCACTTCTTGCAAGGCCAGCTTAAGTAAATATTTGTCATCAGCCCACCACTCGGAGTGTTTAGGTGTGCGCTTTGGCCGAGGCAATCCATTGAAATAAAATTTTTTGCCTTTGACGGTGGCGCCATAGAGATCAGCCGGCTTGCCGAACATAAAAAAATTATGCATGGGAATTCCCCGACGATTTGCTTCTTCCCACAACACTTTTCCACGTTGATTTATGATTTTGGTTGGATCAGTATTTACTTTCAACACACCAATAGTGCGATAAAACCAGACAAATGAATCTAATACTGGATTGGTAATAGCACTAGCCAGAATGGCTAAAAAACTTTTGGCTAAAAAAAACTGGGCTGGCAAAGTAACCACTGCCAATGTTTGACTAAGCCAAGAAAGCGTATGATTTACTTGGTTATTGCCACAGGCAAGACAGTGGGCTTTCGGGGACATAATATATTATCTTAATAAGTTCTCTACAGCCCACACATAAGCTTCATGCGCTGCCTTTAGACGAAATTCACCTATTGTCACCCATCTAAACATATGGTCTGACTCACTAGTTTTTTCTCTATTTGCTTCGTCCAATTCTACTTTATAAAAAGATCCTATTTTGTTAAAACTTCCATTTTTCGTATCTATATACTGATTTGCTGTTCCTAAAAATTGCATGCTTAAAATTTCTTTGCCAACCTCTTCTGCTGTTTCTCTGCGCAAACCATCCTCTTCAGATTCCCCACCTTCTAAACCCCCGCCAACTAAAAAATACTTTCCCCTAACTTCAACTACAGCCAAATCTCCTTTATTATTAACTATAATTGCATAAACACCTGGACGAGACACATACTCTACACCTGGTTGTTTGGTGCCAAATTGTTTTATATCTTCCATATAAAGTTTATCCCAACCGTCCCAATAAAACTCCGACCACATAAGCCGAGGCCGAGGCCAAGCCTCCGAGGATCAACATCTCTGTTCCCGCGCGATACCATGATTGTTTGGTGAAAAAAACTTTGAGCGCTCCCAAAATAAACAGAGTCACACCGGTCAAAATACAAGCAGTAAAAAATGTGTGAGTCGCCACAAAGGGAATAAACTTGGCTATCGCATAAATCAAAACCGGAATGGAACCAAAGAGTACAAATGACACAAAGGTAGCCAAAGCGTTTTTTATCGGCGATTCACTGCTTTCTATCAGACCCAATTTCTCCACCATCATAATATCCACCCATGATTTTTCATATTGCGAAATAATGCCAACCACAGTTTTTGAATCAGATTCAGAAATGCCTTTTTCTATATACAACTCAATCATGTCTTTTTTTTCCTGCTCGGCAGCATTTCTCGCTTTCCATAATTCACCTGTACGCTTGGTATCAATATAGTCATTTTCGGCTCTGGTGCCCAGATAATCACCAAAGGCCATAGAGATACCATCGGCAATCAGGTTAGCTACGCCCAAAATTAGCACTACAGCCGTAGAGAGTTCGGCTCCAGCCACGCCGGCCACCACGGCAAACGTGGTCACTGTGCCATCCAGGCCGCCATAGACAAAACTCTTCACCAAGGATCCCTGGTTGGTCTTGTTCTGTTTCTTAAGCCTTTTGACTTCTTCCGGACTATAATCTTTTCCTGGTAATCCTCTGGCTTGGTCTATTTTTTGGGTGATCATAAAAAATTAATTTGAATCTGAATTCAAAATCTCTAGTCTTTTGGCTTGCTCCTATTGTATCCCAAGACTTCTTTAATGTAAAAACCCAAGGCAGGGACAAAGAGTATTACGCAAATTAGATATAAATTTGGCGTGCTGATAATTTGATAAAGCGGATTATAGCTAGATGGAAAAAACGGTCTAATGTCCGCATGCATAAAAGAATCTATCAAAACATGAAGCCAAAAACCTAAAATTCCGGACAAAATCATAGTAAATAATTTTGGCTCATAGTTTAGTCGAAAAAAATTCATTAATATTTTTATAAATTTCCTCATTTTATATACCACCAACCCCCATAGTGCCCCGACAATAATTCCTCCGAGGAGCGTATGAAAAAATCCATGGACAGGATGAGGTAAATTAAAATACATTACAGTCAGTGGTTCTAGATCAATTACTACGTTAGCCAACACAAAAACCGGAATATCTAAATATTTTTTTAGGGGGAAAGCCATGGCCACGCTTGGACCGAAATGAAAAGGGGTAAAGGGCATAAAATTTATCCTACAAACTCACCCTGTTTATTTTTAATACTCAAAGAAGTTGATTTACATTTTGGACATCTGTATTTTTTCGTTTTCAAAAAGTAAATAATAGTAAATGGCAGAAAAAATATTATACAAATAATAGCTACTGCTTGCATAGAAATACTGCGCGCAAACTCACTTCGCCCTTCATATCCGCATTGTTTGCACCTAACCAAAGCAGGCATTCTCCGATTATACTCGGCCTTGCTAAAAGTCACGCTAAAAGTGACGGGGTCAGTGGCTGAGGTTGATCTACCACAAATACGACAAAAGGGCAGACCTTCTTCTAATTTTGTCTTACAAGTTTGACAAAACATAACTAATCCCTATTTTACTGTGCTTTTTGAGCGGAAGAAGATTTTTCAGTAATTCTTTTTCTAAGCATTTTTTCTATTTCAAACACATTTGGAATACCGGCCAAATAAATCATATCAGCTACATATCTATCTCGGCCATATCTACTGCTTTGCATTTTACCTGAACTCATACGCAAAGAAATATCGCCTTTTTGATCAGTTCCGCGAACATCAATGTCGCCAGAAAAATTTTCCCAAGCCATTGACCTAAGGTTCCCTTTTTGGAAACGCACGAGTCTAGTTGGGGTTCCTACAAAATATCCGCCTTCACGAAAAAGAGAAACCACTCCCCATACTAGAAATAACAACCCAGCAAGAGTTAGAACTCCAATCACTAATCCAGGGAATAATAAAGGAGCTAGATTCCCAGGACCAACCGCAGTAGGCACACCATTAACTTTAAAAGTAGCTTCTTGTCCCATAAAAGCTGGGCCTAATAAGGTCATCCAAAACATACTCATAAAAGCAACCCAACCCAATCCTAAAACAATTAAACTTAGACATTTTCTCACCGGCAAAGCTCGCTCAGCCTTCACTACAAAGTCTTGAACTTCACTGCCAAGAGCGCTACTTAATTCTTGAGGTAGGGTTGCATTTCCTAACATATTGTATATTTAAAGTTGAATAATAATATCTTAATCATAACATGCGGACTATAATATGTGAACGGCTAAGACAAATAGGGTCTTTTACCAAAATTATCTACTACTTTTTTACTAATTCTTTAAGCATTTTTTCTATCTCAACTTTTTCAGCTGCATCTTGATCCAAAATAAACTCCTTAATTTCCATACCTGTTGTAATTGTCATTACACCGGATCCTTTTACAGGATCTTGGATGTGGATGGTTTTATTTTGCGCCGCTCGTTCAAACAAAATAGCCAAAGCGTCAAATTGCGTCCTGCTAATTGCTTTTTTTACATATGCTCCACCGCTATACATGCCGCTAGAGCTCTCTGCTGGTGTTATAGGGTCATACTCGATAGTCATGCTAGCTGGATGAATCCAGTAGGCATTGGCGTTCCCATCCGTATAAACATAACTATTTCGCTCGGCTGTTTGCGTTGCCTTATTCCACTTATCTGTTTTGTTTCTCAGAAAAATAATAGAAAATATAACCAACAGAACTAGGCCGATTAAAATGAAAATTTTTTTGGACATATTTTATTACTAGTCTAGTTTAGTTAAAATGTTTTTTAATAAAAGCTCTACCAGAACCTGATTTTAAATATTTTTCAAAGTTAAAAGCAGTATATTTATCCTTAAAGGCAATATAAGTGGCGAGTTGTACAGGCAACCTCTTTACGGTAGCTGGTACTTGACCCTTTTGGTGGCGCTCAATTCGTTCTTTTAAATTTAAAGTGCACCCGGTGTATTGTTTACTGTCAGCACAATTTAAAATATATACATAATACATAGACAACCCTCCTTGTTTTTGATTAGTATAAATTACAGATGCGGACTGCGTCCGCCGTAGCCCGCCCGTCGAATTCTTACTAAGCACGTTGCCATATAAAATACTGTGCCCACCGTCGCTCCTATCGGAGCTATGGCGGGCGAAGGCGGAAGGGGTGGGATTCGAACCCACGGTACCTTTCGATACGACAGTTTTCAAGACTGTTGCCTTAAACCGCTCGGCCACCCTTCCAAAAAGTATCACTAGATTAACATAAGAAACGGCAACAATCAATAGTGCTAATTTACCCTCGTTTAATAAATTTTCCCGCCAAACCAACCACTTTTTTTATCCCGCCAACCAAGAACAGTCCTCTCGCTCGAGCCAAAAAGCCAAGAATAAGCGTGGTCACGCCACCAGCAGTGGCTGTCAGATATTTTTCTGTCACATCATTATTCTCACTTATCGTCTCTTTCTGCAAAGCGCTTTTCGACATCCCCAAAGACTCCAAATCACTATTGGCTCTAGGCCACAACTGCCACTCGTTTTTTACATTTTCCAAGATCCCCACCACCCGCACATTCTCACCTTCTTTAAATTTGAGTTTATCAATCTTGGCGTTCTTCTTAAAATACACTTTTATCTCGTCTGCGCCATTGTCCACATACATAAAAGTGGATTTTATTTCTGTGATTTCCCCGCTCACTTCCATCAAACCTCCCAGCACACTTTCTTCAATATTATCCAAATCTAGCACAACACTCTCCGGACTTTTTCCTGTTGCCAAAATATCTACCGCCCGACTATTTTTTACATTCACTCTTTTTATTCCACTCGCCTCCGAGACTGTGCCAGTAATTTCTACTAGATCACCCACTTCCACTGGCGGAAAATCTTTTTTACTTTGAAACACTTGTATTCCGCCCCCATCACCAACTAGATAAAAAAATTGGCTCCCAAACACATTTGGTAATACTGCGACCACGCCCTTTACTTTTACTGGCTGACCTTTTTCTCCTTGTCTAATGTCGGCAATATTTTTTATTAGTGGCCCAACTGCTTTTTTTGTTGAGACTTTCTTTGCGGTTTGCTCTGCTTCAATTTTTATTCCCAGCACTTCTCCTTTGACATATGCTTTCCCTGGTGTCGGATCTGCCCAACGCCATTCATTATTTATCAGAGACAAACTTTTACCTGCCTCGGGTTTGTCATATTTTACAATATCAACCAATGATTTATCCTTATTTAGTAACTCCACTTTTCCAGTTGTATTGGCTAGACTAATTTTGGTAGCCACTTTATAAAAAACCAAAAATCCATCTGCTGGGATAAAAGTATTTTCTGGAAAAATATATTTTTTAGCCCCCACTCGCAAAAACCAGCCCGCCAAATTGACCGCTGAACCTGAATTATTTTTTAGTTCAATAAACTCTTTAGTGTCATCGCCATCTGGGTTAGGCAACACTTCCGAAATTACCACTTCCGCATTGAGACTCAACCCCTGATCCACCGTAATCTCAACTTTTTTCTCTTCTCCGTAACCACTAGTACTAGACACAAAAAGTAACAATACATGGGTACCCGAAGATGCAAAACTCACTTTTAATTCCGGACCCAAGACTGTGGCGCCGTTTTCCAATCTCCACACAAAACTCAAAGACCCTCCTCGTGGGTCAGCCGTGTTTTCCGCATTAAAAACTACCTGCTCATTGGGCGCGGCACTTGACGGAGATTCAATATCCCAAATAAAAACCGATGGTGGTTTCTTCGTAGTTTTAGCAGTTTTCGAAGTGCTTGAGGATGTGGTACTGGCTGTTTGTGCGGTTTCTTCTTCTGGTTCAGATACAATATTGGCTTTGCCTGGAGTAATAGTATCGGTGACGATCCAATCTTCATCAACATCTGTATCTTTGCCATCAATCTTTCTTGCAAGCGATTGCCCTTCATCGGGAGTAAGCTCATCATCATAATCAATTCTGTCTACTATAGAACCCGAACTATTTTTTAAAATCACACTATCCCCAGAATTATTCAAAAAACTCTTGGTCTGCAAATCAATCTGCAACCAACTGTTACCACTAACCGAACCTGTAATTTTTTTACATGTAGAAGTGGTATTTCGCGCGTCACACATCAGCGCTCCATCCAGATCAATACTGACAAGCGATGTATTGTATACTTCCACCCACTCATTACCATCTTCGGGATCTACCACCAGTTCATTTATTTTTAATGGTGTTAAATTTTGCACGATTGGCCCAGGAGCTGTGTTTTGATTTGATGTTTGGGTTCCTGTATTATTTTGTCCGGTTGTTGGTGTTGAGGTTTGAGCTGGTGTAGATGTCGGTGTGGGTGTAGGCGTGGTTGTCACTGGCGTAGAGGTTGCC
>CAYIJG010000031.1:0-11475 GCA_964363685.1 uncultured Gammaproteobacteria bacterium | reverse complement strand
GCAAAAAAATTATGATGAAGAGTTTATTCCCACGGTTCTAACTTCCAAAAATAAACCGCTAGCCACCATAGACGATGGCGATGCGGTTATATTTTTTAATTTTAGACCGGATCGGGCGCGCGAACTTACCCAGGCCTTTGTCGTGCCATCTTTTAATAAATTTCCTGCAACTTACATGAAAGAATTATTAGTGGTGACCATGACCGAATATGCCAAAGATTTACCGGTGTCAGTCGCTTTTGCGCCGATCGTAGTGCACAATTCTTTGGCTGAAGTTATTAGTAAAGCTGGTCTAAAACAAATACATATTGCTGAGACTGAAAAATACGCCCACGTGACTTTTTTCCTCAATGGCACGGTAGAAGAACCATTTGCCGGAGAGGATAGAAAGCTAGTACCTTCACCACGAGTTTCCAGTTATGACCAGCAACCGGAAATGTCAGCCTTAGAAATTACCAAAGAAGCTAAAAAAATAATCGACAGTGGCAAATACAATTTTATCGTTTTAAATTTTGCTAATCCCGATATGGTGGCTCACACTGGCAACTTGGCTGCCGGTATTAAGGCTTGCGAAGTGACTGATAAATGTTTGGGGGAGTTAGCAGATCATACACTTGCGCAAAATGGCGTGATGGTAGTGACAGCCGACCATGGCAATGCTGAAGAAATGGCAAATTTACAAACCACGGAAATGGATAAAGAACACTCTACCAATCCCGTGCCACTTATCATTGTCGGCAAGGATTTTTTGGGTCAGGCGGGATTATCCGGAGATGCGCCCGAAGATGACTTGAGTTTAATTCAGCCAGTGGGTGTGCTCTCAGATGTGGCGCCGACAATTTTGAAGTTACTTGATATTACTCAGCCGGAAGATATGACTGGACAAGCATTGATTTAGTTGCTAGGGTTAAATTTATATTTATACAGGTTCTTTAAAAAAAATTATATCTTGTATATCTTGGCTTTCTTTTAACTAATGTAATTAAGGAGAGTTAAAACAAGGCCGGGAACCGGTCTAACAATTTTTGTCCTTAAGGCTATCGGAAGTTGTGTCGGCGATCATGCTTTACACAATTAACGATTGCTAATAAGGACGGATAGGATTCGCTATGTCCACCGCTTGGGAGGATGTCGAGATCGTCTGCGTGGAGGGCCTCTTTCGTGATTTGCTGGAAGATGGTGAAGCCTCGGCCGGATGTGCGGTACAGTCAGTCTATGCTCGAGATCGTACCACCGCAAGAGAGTCCGTCCTGGCAGGGTACGATGAGCGCGAACCGATCCTCGACGTGCCTACCTACGAGATGTATCCCGTTCTGGTCAAGAAGCGCTTGTGGTACAAGCTAGCCAATTCGCTTCAGGCCAGACGAGGCTATCGCGCGTTTGTCTGGTCTGTCGCCTTTCAGGAGGCGATGGCAAAGTGCGGTGGCGAGATGCTGTCCGATGGTGAGCAACTCGATCGGGATCTCTGGTGGGTGTACAAAGACAAGCATGAGATCGCCGCATTCTACATGGACGCGAGGATGACCATGCTCCTGGGGGCGGTGAAGCAAGCCAAGAATGGCCAGTTCGATGAGGCCACTGCCATCCTTGATCAGGTGCGCTACATCTGCGATCGTCACACTGATGCCCGGACTGTTCTCTACGCGATCTATCGCCATGTGGTTGATCCGTCGACGTGGGCTGCCATGGTCGAAGATGTTTGGTTCGAGACTGCTATGACTGATGCCCAACTCGCCATTCGTGAAGCGGAATTCTTCGCTGGTGGCCACTGATGTTGGAATGAGGGCCAACACAGGTAGTCCGGTTCCCTGGCCTGTCGTCGCTTTTATATTGTAAAGTTTTAAATTTGGTTACTTAAGGCTTTTTTAATTTTTCCAATAACTTCAGTTTCAACTTCTTTAATATTTTTTCCGCTTACCGCAAATGAAGCAGTTTTTTTGTTACCCTCAGGTTGGTAGCCTTGCAAGAGAGTTTTGGCATCATGATGTTTGCCCGCGCATAAAAATCCATGGACTTTATTTTCTCCTTGCGTGTTTTCGTAGAGCAACAATACAATTTTTGCTTCCGGTGAATTTTGAATTAGCTCATCAGTGAGATCTTTTAGTTCTTCTTCGGTAGCACCAGCCCTGGCAAAATCTTCTCGGGTAATTGTTGTCCAAACAAGGCCCAGTTGTGGATCGTTTTCAATATGAGTGAGCGCTGTGCCCCAAATACGCATAGATGCGACTGATTTGGTACGGTACAAATTTTTGACGATTTTTTCTCTGTCAGCTCCAAGCGTTATTAGTTTACTGGCAGTGGCGAGCGTCGCAGGACTGACATTGGCGGTTTTGAAACTTTGCGTTTGGCTAATCATGCCGGTAAGTAAAAATGTGGCTATATCAGCGTCAATATCAGGCTCGGAAATTTTGATCATTGCTTTGTAGATGATTTCGGAAATAGAAGTGGCGTTAAGTTCCACAAAATTTACTTGGCCAAAATGTTCGTTGGCTGGGTGACTATCAAAATTGATAACCGGAACTTTGTAAAATAGGTCAGTGTTATTAAAAAATACATTGCCTAGTGATTCTAAATCTTGAGCATTGATAGAAATGATCAAATCATATTTTAATCCCGACTGGGCGGTGCGAAGTTCGTTCTTGGTGATGGTGCCTTGTTTGGGAGTGAGGTAAATTGAAAGCCAGTTGTCTTTGATATCATAACTAAGCGTATCAATTTTGATATTACTGACATCAACTTTGAGAATAAATTTTTGGAGGTGAGAAAGTTGCGGTTGAATCTCTTCTAGATTCTTGAGGAAGCGGAGATTTTTTGGCACCACAAAATTATCGGCAACGACATCAACTTGCTTATGTTTTTTCTCCAGGAATTTCTTCCAGGCCATGGCTCCGCAGACTGAATCTGCATTTTGATTGGCACTTAGTACCAATAAAATATGCCGACTCTGTTCCAGGAGATGGTTTAGTTGTTCGGTTTCGGTAAATGACATGAATTCTAACTTGTTCTGTTAGACAGCTAAAAAATCTGAATAACAGCCTATATTAGCAGTATTTTAAAGGTTTGTCAAATATGGATAGGTAGCCGTTTAAAGGCGGTATTTTCGTCTAAAAACTCGAACGCCCGCCAGCCGAAGCCGCGGGCGTTTGAGCGTTGTAAGGGCCCCCGTCTAGCGGAGCTCCATGTTCTCAGCGGAGGTGGGGAACTCCCGCGTCCAGCGATCGAGCGGGGGAAACGCGCGCGGGCAGTCTTGGTCAGCCCGCTTGCATGGGATCCACACGCCGTCCGGCTTGCCCCGCATCTGGACCGGCTTCCCGTCCTGGTTGAGCCAGTAGCCGTCGGGGCTACAGCAGCAGCCGATGGGCGGTCCACAGACGGTGGTCACCAGCTCGTGATTGCCCTTGTTGACGACAGTCTTGATCTCGTGATCCTCGGACTGGCTGGCGATGTGATTCCAGATAACCCAGCCCATCCCGGCGACGAGCAGACCGATCACTAGCATCCCGATTGCAGTTCTCAAATCTTTAGACATTTCCTGTCGCCTTCCTGCCGGTGGAGTTGTTGAGACACCAGCATACCTATCAAAAATCATTTTAAATTTCTAATAGCAATGCTGGTGTTTCCCCGTATATTTTAACAACGCTCTTTTGAAATGGGCAGTTCGCTTATTTAATTAAGCTTGTTACCACTTTCTCAATCGCCTATATGCAATAAGCATAAAGACGATAATTAAAAACAGTAAAATTTGTTAGTTAATTCAAGACTTTATCACTTTATACCGCATTTGTCAATCTTCTCCTTTTCTGTTATTATTTATTTGAATCTATTGAATTCTATGCACGAACTGCCAAAGGTTTACGAACCGCACAATTACGAAGATGAAATCTACAAAAAATGGGAAGAATCAGGGCTTTTTAACCCTGATGTTTGTGTTGCCAAAGGTTTTACCAAAAGTGATGCCGAACCTTTTTCTATTGTTTTGCCTCCGCCAAATGTCACTGGTACCTTGCACATGGGTCATGCGGCCATGCTTGCTATTGAAGACGTGATGGTGCGCTATCATCGTATGAAAGGCGATAAGACACTCTGGGTGCCTGGCACTGACCATGCGGCGATTGCCACGCAGTCTAAGGTAGAAAAACTAGTCATGGAAGCAGAAGGCAAAAGTAAATATGATTTGGGCCGAGCCGAATTTCTCAAACGAGTAGAAAAGTTTGCGCAGGAAAGCCATGACACGATTGTAAACCAGTGTAAAAAAATGGGTGCCTCTTTGGATTGGAGCCGGGAAGCCTATACTTTGGATGAAAAAAGAAATTTGGCAGTACGGACCGTGTTTAAAAAAATGTATGATGACGGTCTTATTTATCGTGGGTATCGCGTAATCAATTGGTCAGTCAAAGGCCAATCAACTTGTAGCGATGATGAGCTGGTGCATATAGAGCGACCAGCCAAGTTATATTATTTTAAATATTCCAAAGATTTTCCAATTACTATTGCCACCACCAGGCCGGAAACAAAATTGGGAGATACCGCCGTGGCGGTAAACCCAAAAGATAAAAGATATAAAAAATATATCGGCAAAGAGTTTATTGTAGATGTGGGCGCAGCCGAACCGTTGAAAATAAAAATTATTGGTGAGGATAGTGTTGAATCGGAATTCGGTACAGGTGCGTTGGGAGTTACGCCAGCCCATAGCCCAATCGACTTTGAGATGTATCAAAAACAAAAAGCCACAGGAAATGATGTTGGTTTGATTCAAGTAATTGGCGAAGATGGAAAGATGACAAACGCTGCTGGTAAAGATTACGCTGGGCTTACTGTGTTAGAAGCTAGAGCAAAGTTTGTTGAATATCTAAGAAATAATAATTTATTAGAAAAAGAAGAAGACATAACGCAAAATGTCGGAACCTCGGATCGTTTCGGCGATGTTGTTGAACCTTTACCAAAACTACAATGGTTTATTGATGTAAATAAAACAATAAAAGAACGAGATGGTAAAACTCTTAAAGAATTGATGCAAGACGTGGTAAAAAGCAAGAAGGTAGAAATAATTCCTGACCGTTTTGAAAAAACTTATTTCAACTGGATAGATAATTTGCGAGATTGGTGTATTAGTCGCCAAATTTGGTATGGGCATCGGATTCCGGTTTGGTACTGCATGGCCTGTGGTATGCCAAGAGTTGCTGAAAAGCCTAAGGGCAAATGGTTTTTTGTGCGGCATGGCGAGACAGATTGGAATAAAGAGAAAAAAATGCAAGGCCAGGCTGATATTCCGCTTAATGAAAAGGGACGCGAGCAGGCGCGTGAGGCAACGAAAATGTTTGTAAATCAACCCATTGATGTTATTTTTACTTCTGATTTATTGCGTGCTCGTGAGACTGCCGAGATACTGGCAGAGGCCACAGGCGCTGAAGTAGTAATTGATGTGCGATTCCGTGAACGGCATTATGGCCAGGCTGAAGGTATGGATCGGGAAGCGGCGTTGGCGGCGTATCCTGATTTATTTCAGTATAATGGAACGTCGGCGGAGAACGAATCGTATCAAGCGGCTGAAGAGCGTATTTGGACGGCTGTTTCTGAACACTTGGTCAAACATCGGCATAAAAATATTCTCGTGGTCACTCATGGCTCTATTTTACGCACTTTTTTGCGGAGAATTAAAAATGTGGATCCCGATAGTCTTTCTACCATACCTTTGATTTCAAATGCGCAGGCGCTACAACTGGATATTTTAGAGGAGTCATGTGAGGATTGTGGTGGGCATTTCTTTGAGCAGGACTCAGATACATTAGACACCTGGTTTTCTTCGGGGCTGTGGACTTTTTCTACGCTTGGCTGGCCAGATGAAAAGTCTCAGGATTTTAAAAATTACCACCCAACTTCTGTGCTGGAAACTGGCTATGATATTTTGTTTTTCTGGGTAGCGAGAATGATACTAATGACTACATACACTTTGGGCGAAGTGCCTTTCAAGACAGTGTATTTACATGGACTAGTTCGTGATGAGCAGGGGAGAAAGATGAGTAAGTCGCTCGATAATATTATCAACCCGCTTGATATGATTGCCAAGTACGGCACTGATGCCACGCGTTTATCACTGCTTTTGGGCAATACACCGGGCAATGATATGAAATTATCCGAAGAAAAAATTGCGGGCTTTAGAAATTTTACCAACAAGCTTTGGAATATTTCTAGGTTTATACTTTTGAATATTCCCGAGCCTAAAATGGATATTAAAGAACCAGAAGCAAAAACTTTGTTTGATGAGTGGGTTTTAGGTTTATTGAACAATACTGCAGTTGAAACTAGTGAATTGATTAAAGGGAATAATTTTTCTATGGCTGGTGAGAAGCTTAGAGAATTTAGTTGGGGAGCACTAGCTGATTGTTATTTGGAAGTTGCAAAAATTGAAGGAGGAAAATCAGAAATTTTAAATTATATTTTTAATGCACTAGTAAAGTTATGGCATCCATTTATGCCTTTTGTCACAGAAGCAATTTGGCAAGAAGTTTATAAGGGGCACTCATTATTGATGACAGAAAAATATCCTGAATATAATTTCAACGAATCAGTAATGGTTATAAATGATTTAGTTTCTTTTATTTTAAGTGTTAACTCGGGAATTCGCTCATTACGTGCAGAAAAAAATATAGAGCCATCTAAAAAGATTAATGTATTTATTAAGGCTAATAGCGGTAATCTAGTTTTATTACGCGCTAACTCGGAGATTATCAAGCAATCTAGGACAGGTATAGATAATTTACAAATAGAAGAAAATTTTGAAAAAGAAACAAGTTGGGCGTTAGCTTTTGTGAGTAATGGTGTAGAAGTATATATAGATATGGCCGGAGCAGTAGATAATGAAAAAGAAAAACCAAGATTAGAAAAAGAAATAGCTGAAATTAAAAAATATGTTTCAGGTTTGGAAAATAAATTATCTAATCAAGAATTTGTCAGTAATGCTCCTCCGGCAGTAGTGGAAAAAGAAAAGGCAAAGTTGAGTGAGGCACAGGGGAAGTTGGAGAAATTAGAGGAACAATTAAATATTTTAATTCAATAGTATGCTTAGATCTATTGAGGGTGGTCAGGATACGCTAAGACAGGTAAGCAGAAGACATGACCAGGCTATGGTTGAGCAAAATCCTGTAAGTATTGATAAGTTAGTAATTGAAATAAAAAATATAAAAGACAGTAAAGAAAAATTGGTAGTTAAAATAAAAGACATGGGAGATAGTAAGGAAAAAAGTGGCGGTGAGGAAGAAGAAAAGAGACTTCTCAAACAGGAAGAAAGATTGTTAGAACGACTATTGCTTAGTATCCACCCTCGTTTAAAGGCAGAAGTGGGTCGCTTTTTTGCTAAATACGAGAAAATGTTATCAAGACGGGGAATTGAGGTCGATGATATTTATAGTGAAGCTGTCCAAGTTATGATAAGATTCGTAGATAAATGGCAAACAAAGGATGTTAGAGAGGCTGCAGGAGAAGATGGGGCAAATTTTTTAACATTTTTTTTTCATAAAGAGATAGGATTGGGATCTAATTTAGTTAAGATATTTATTAGGCCAGCTTTGACAGCTATGAGATTGGGTAATGAAATTAGCATGGACCATCCTAGAATAGGAAAAGATGGAGAATGGGAAGACCCAAAAGATGTTATAGTCGATTCAACAGAAGAAAATAACGTGGTATATCGGGCAGAGGTCGGTGAGTTTACCGGGGAGAATTTGTTGAATAGGATATATTTGGAAACAGAGCCATTTTTGAGTTTATTTTTAATATTAAATTATGGCCTTGGAAAGGATACTCTAAGATTATGGAAAGAACGTTTTGATATATCAATAAGAAATAACACTCTCGATAGGCATAGTAAAAAATATATATCAGAAGTCGATGCCGCTATTTCTGAATATGATGGTAGCGAGTTAACCACGAAGGAAATAGGTGCTCGATTTGGTATGTCAGGAGCAAACGTGAGATTAAAAATAGAAAAAGCCAGAGGGATCTTAAGAAAATAAAATAGTATAGCAAAATTTATGAAAATAAACACCGACCCACAAAAAATAGCCCAGCTTTTAGAAAGAGGTGTAGAAAATATTTACCCTAAAAAAGAATTTTTGGAAGCGCAACTCAAATCCGGCAAACAGCTCACGCTCTATACTGGCTATGATCCGACCGCGCCCACATTGCATATCGGTCATGGTATTACCATGCTCAAACTTCGTCAGTTTCAGGAATTGGGGCACAAAGTCATTATGCTAATTGGTGATTTTACTGGCATGATTGGTGATCCGACTGACAAAACTTCTGCTAGACAAAAATTAACTCGCAAGCAGGTTTTGGAAAACTGTAAGAATTATAAAAAACAAGCTGGTGCGATTTTGAGTTTTACAGGCAAGAATCCCGTGCAGGTAAAATTTAATAGTAAGTGGCTGGCGAAAATGAGTTTTGCCGATGTGGTAGAACTATCTTCCCATTTTACCGTGCAGAGAATGATGGAGCGGGATATGTTTGCCAATCGAATCAAGGAAGAAAAACCAATTTATTTGCACGAGTTTTTATATCCACTTATGCAAGGCTACGACAGTGTGGCTATGGATGTAGACGGAGAAGTGGGCGGTAATGATCAGACATTCAATATGTTAGCCGGACGAACGCTCATGAAAGATTTAAAGAATAAAGAAAAGTTTGTTTTGACAGGCAAGTTGCTTGTTGATTCTAGTGGCAAAAAAATGGGCAAGACCGAAGGTAATATGGTGGCCTTTTCTGATGCGCCAGAAGATATGTTTGGTAAAGTGATGAGCTGGACAGACGGAATGATTGGAAGTGGCTTTGAATTGTGTACGACCTTGCCCGTGCCAGAGATTAAAAAAATGCAAGTAGAAATACAAAATCCAAGAGATTTAAAATTAAAATTGGCTTATGAAATTGTGAAAACTTTCTTAGGAGAGAAATCAGCGAAAGTTGCTGAAGCTCATTTCCATAAGGTCTTTCAAGAGAAATCAAAGCCGCAAGATATTCCCGAACTCAAACCAAGCGCGTTAGATATTATTACCGTCTTGGTAGAAGCAAAGATTTGTAAAAGCAAATCCGAAGCCAGGCAAGTGATTGCTCAGGGCGGAGTAAAAATAAATGATAAAAAAGTAGAAAGTTTTGAGACACAAGTAAAATCAGGGGATGTAGTGCAAAAAGGAAGTAGGTTTTTTGTGAAGATTATTTAGTATGGAAAAAATTTTGAGTGAAATAAAAAAAATATTAAACCAAGCCGGAGTGGAGGGTGAGATAGAATTGACATCCCCGCCAAATCCGGAGATGGGTGATTTTGCCTTTGCTTGTTTTGGCGTGGCAAAAGTTTGGCAGATGAATCCGGTAGAAGCGGCAAAAAAAATCCAATCACAACTACTCCTTACTCCTCACGCCCTACTCACCAAAGTCGTCGTCATGGGTCCCTATGTCAATTTTTATTTTAACTCCGGCAAAGTGGCAGATATTGTCATAAAAGAAATTTTAAAAAAAGGAAAAAAATACGGCGTGCAAGCTAAGAAAAAAGAACGAGTAATGGTAGAATACTCACAACCTAATACACATAAAGAGTTTCACATTGGTCATTTACGGAATGTTTGTATTGGTTCATCGATAGTAAATATTTTCAAACACAGTGGTTATAAAACCATTGGAGCTAATTATATTGGTGATATTGGGGCGCATGTTGCCAAGTGCTTATGGTATATTGAAACATATAAAAAAGATGATTTACGCAAAGTATCAAATCCGGGCAAGTGGCTAGGTCAAATGTATGCTGAAGCGTCGCAAAAAATTGAGGCAGAGCCTGACTTAAAAGAATCCGTCGCAGAGGTGCAACGAAAGTTAGAAAGCGGTGATAAGTATTGGCTTGGGCTTTGGAAAAAAACCAAAAAGTGGAGCATGCAAGAATTTAAGGGAATCTATAAACAACTAGGAGTTGATTTTGATGAATGGTTTTTTGAAAGTGAAGTAGAGAAACCAGGGAAAGAAATGGTTGCTTATTTACTCAAGCACGGTATTGCCCAGCGCGGTGAAGGTGGCGCAGTCATTGTTGATTTAAATTCATTTGGTTTAGATATTTTTTTGATTCTAAAATCTGATGGTAGTTCGCTATATGCCACAAAAGATTTAGCCTTAGCAGCTCTTAAATTTAAAAAATTCAGAATTGATAAAAGTATTTATGTCATAGATAATCGCCAGCGTCATTATTTCATGCAATTATTTAAAACCTTAGAGTTAATGGGCTGGAAGAAAGATGTTGCTTTTTTAGGTTATGATTTTGTGACGCTTCCTGAAGGCGCGATGGCAAGCAGAAAAGGGAATGTTGTTTTGTTTAATGACTTATTGGCGGATGTAGAGTCAAGTGTTGTTCGAGAGACAAAAGAGCGCCACTCTGATTGGAAAGAAAAGAACATTAAAGATGTAGCTCGAAAGATTGCCTTGGCAGCGATAAAATTTGATATACTTAAACATCCAATTGATAAGGTAATTGTCTTTAACAAAGAGGAAGCTCTTTCCTTTGAAGGCTTTACTGGTCCGTATATTTTGTATGTGGTGGCGCGAATAAATAGCATGCTCAGTAAAGCAAACAGTAAATCAAAAATAGCAAATCACAAATTTGAATTACTGGATAAGTCGGAAGAAAAACAGTTGGTTTTATGGTTGGGGAAGTATGAGGAGGTAGTAAAAAAAGCCTTGGCAGAATATAACCCATCGGTTATTACTCGATATTGTTTTGATCTGGCGCAAGCATTTAATAATTTTTATAATAATTGTAGTATCCTAAAAGCGGAAACCAAAGATCTGATGTTTGCTCGACTATCATTGTCTATGGCCACAAAAAATGTTTTAGAAAGCGCTTTGGGGCTTCTTACTATTGATACGGTTGAGGAGATGTAAAATTTTTGGATTCCTCTAAAACATGTGGTATAATAAAGTTCTTCAAATAATCTAACTTTTTTATCAAACATATGATATTTCAAAGACAGCAGCCAAAAATTATCGAAGAAATTAATGAAGTTGAAATTGAAGAACCGCCTCAGCAGGGCATGCAGGATGAAGTAGAAACAGTGGTTGGCCCTTCGGTCAATGTAGAAGGGGATTTTGCTTCAGAAGGAAATATCGTAGTCAAAGGAACTGTGTCTGGAAGCGTCTTTACCAGCAAGCATCTGACAGTTGAACGTGGCGCTAAAATTATTGCCAATGTTCGCGCTGGGAGTGCTACTGTCTCTGGCGAAGTAAAAGGCAATATGAAAATAAAAGGATCTTTAGATTTAACGGCTACTGCAAAAGTAAATGGTGATATTGATGCTCAGAATTTAAAAATAGAATCTGGAGCTATGCTTTATGGTAAAGTCACTATGCCAGGAATGGAAGTTGGAGAAAAAAATAGCCGACAAAAAAGTTCTTGAAAGAAAACAGAAGAAGCCGAATCGCAGTTCCTGTCTTAGTGTGTGT
>CAYIJG010000030.1:9268-11663 GCA_964363685.1 uncultured Gammaproteobacteria bacterium | reverse complement strand
ATCAATTAAAATATTACATTTAGTTTCAATGATTGTTTTTTATTCCAACCAAGAGCACGGCCAATTTCAAACAAAAGCAGAGGAAGAACCAAAGACCATAGAATAGGCAAAAACCATTTGGTGATAGTCAATAAGTCTGTCTTAAAAACTTTTGCCAAGATGACATTACTAGCCCAAAAGTTTCCATATGACAATTGCCCAACCGCAGATTTTATTTTGCTTGAACTACTCTCGTCCACAATTTTAGCTTCTAAGAACTGCTTACCATCCAAAAGCCTCTGCTCATTGGCCATATGACGCCAACCGTCGGCGCCATAAATCAAATCGTGTGTAAGCGGTAAATAACTATGTAATAAAAAAGTTTGCAGAATCAAGAAGAAAATAATGGTTGATGTTTTTAATTTTGACCAAACTAAAATTCCCAATGTAAGGGTAGAAAGAAAAAATATGAAAATATATTGCGGATTGATTACTTGCCAGGGAGTTAAAATTGCATTTCCTGTACGCGAACTATAAAGCAAATAAAATCCATAACATACTAAAATCAGAAAAGCCACTGACGCAAATCTAACTTTTCGTTTGTCATTCTGAGGCAAAGCCGAACCTGCCTGTCCGGCAGGCAGGGAACCACTTTCGTTGAATACTGACAATTCTATGTTTCTCGCCCACCTGGCTAACAAAAAATAAACCAACGCATTCAAAACAAAAGTTCCAACTAAAACCCAAAAAGTTAAAGGCAGAAATAAAATAGCCACTCCGGCTATTGATCCAAAGCTGGCAAACCCTGCAAATACTCCCAATATTGTTTTGCTAAAATTATTGCTCAAAACAAAAACCATATCAAGAATAGTAGATGCCCAGAAACCCACAATTAGAAGATAAACTACGAAGGAAATAAAGACCATAATTAACGTTCGCGCATATACGATATTCCGATTTGATCGGGATTGATTTTAAAAATTAACAATTTTGTTTTTACTCCATAGTTTGGGCGGCGGGCAGAGGGGTTAGGGGGTGGATGCCCATACCCAAAACACAAAAGTGTCTGTCTCAAGATTATTTTTAAATAATTAGGCGCTTCCTTTTGTTTTGGGCGGTTTATCTTTGTATAGTGGAAAAACGTCAGCCAAATAAGCTCCGGCATGGTCTGTATCCAGGAAAGCTTTATTCAAGTCTAGCCTTTTTCTCACCGCGCCTTCAGAAATGGCCATTTCGTCTATAAGTTTTAGTGCCTCGTCGTTATTGTCACAATGCGCCAATCTAAATAAGAAATCTCTTGAGAATATTTCTGCGAATAAGTCAGCAAAATTCCCCAATTCTTCGCCTTCCTCTTGGCCTCGTACAAAAGCCTGCCAGACTGTTTCTTGGGGCAAACCTACTGTATCAGAAAGTTTTTCAATCATCATATTTACTAGGCTTACTAAAACTTTTCGATCTCCCAATCTATTCCACATTTGGTATAATTTTTCAACATCGGCCTTGTCAGTAAAGTCGGTTTCTCTTTTAAGATATTTTTGAGTTAATTCCTGCGCCCTTTTTTCCGCAACTGCTTCGTTAAATAATTTATAGAGTACGTTGCCACTCACATCAGGCTGTTCGTAGCCTGCTTTCAGCTGTTCCACAAAATAATGGTTCCCCTCAACCGTAAGACGACATTCTTGCTTGGAAGAGGCTTTAATTTCAGCGCGCACTAACGTATCTAAAATAAGCAATTTCATGTTTGGCATTTCTAATTTATCTCGCATGTCTTCCTTAACTAGCCCGCCCGATTCTTTAGAGCGCTTAAAAAAATCGATATTTGTAGCGTAAATATGAACTAAGTTTGCTTTGTAAGAGTACTCTCCTAATGTATCTAATGGTACAGTGCGGATTCCCTCATCGCGCGGATTGTCCAAACTTTTGTCACCGTAGTCGCTAAAGCGGTTACCACATATTAATAGTACGCGATCTTTATTTAGAAAATTAACATTTTCAGGATTAAACCCACTCCTTCCACAGGATTCTAGAACCAAACTTCTGAGCACGTCAAAATCGACTCCATCTAATATTTCTTCGAGTTCATGCTTGTATTCATCGGTAAATATAGTCAAACTGTGTTCGAGAAATACCCTCTTATCTTTTTGTTCAAGATGTGCGTCGGCTGAACTGGCGAGTTCAGGCTCTATTGCTTGGCCTCTATTAACAAACATTTCACGTATTCTTTTCATATTTTTCCCTTATTAATAATAAAAACAAATATTGTAACTACCTAAAGTATATAAAATTCAAGCCAAACAAACAAGGCCTATCTGACACCCTCAATTTATCCCCCTTCTACCAACAGGATTACCACATTTTTTCTTGCCAAAAAAAACTGGTTAGATTAAGATAGACAGACACAAAAAATATGGCCTCT
>CAYIJG010000030.1:0-9258 GCA_964363685.1 uncultured Gammaproteobacteria bacterium | reverse complement strand
TTAAGATATTCAAACTCATTAAGCTGTCATCCTGAACTCGTTTCAGGATCCCACGGGATGCTGAAATAAATTCAGCATGACAATAATTTTATGCCCCCAGACATCACACAACTAGAAAAAGTCCCGCCACAAAGCCTAGAGGCCGAAATGTCTCTTCTTGGTTCTGTTTTGCTTGATAAAGATGCGATGTTAAAAATTGCCGATGTTGTACAGGCTGAAGATTTTTATAAGAATGCTCATGCTCAAATTTATGAAGCAATCGTTGAGCTGTACCAAAAAAATGAACCTATTGATTTGCTCACTCTCAGCAACCGCCTCACGGAAAAAGGTCAACTGGAAAAAGCTGGTGGACATAGCTATCTGGTATCCCTAACCAATACCGTGCCAACTGCTTCCCACGTGGTCAATTACGCTCACATTGTCCATAAAAAGGCCACCCGTCGCCGACTGCTTGGCGCAGCTCATGAAATCTCCAAATTAGGCTACGAAGAAACTGAAGAATTGGATACATTGTTAGACGAAGCGCAAAGACAATTGTTTGGTGTTTCGCAAAACTACATGAAGCAAACTTTCGTACCTATTCGCAGTGTGCTCAACGAAGCTTTTGATAGAATTGACGAACTGCACAAAAACAAAGGGCAAATGCGCGGTACACCCACCGGTTTTCCCGATCTGGATAATTTATTGGCTGGCTTGCAAAAATCAGATTTGATTATCTTGGCTGCACGTCCTAGTGTGGGTAAAACCTCTCTGGCGCTAGATATTGTGCGTCATGTCGGTGTAAAAAATAAAACCCCTGTGGGCTTATTTTCTCTGGAAATGAGTAAGGAACAGCTAGTAGATCGCCTTCTCTGTTCTGAGGCCAACGTAGACCTCTGGAAGATGCGTACAGGCCGATTGAGCGATCGACCCGAGGATGATGACTTCCCTCGTATTGGTCATGCGATGGGTGTGCTCTCGGAAGCGCCAATTTTCATCGATGATGCGCCCAACAACAATATCATGCAGATCCGCACCAAAGCGCGTCGTTTGCAGATGGAACACGGCTTGGGCCTAATTGTTATCGATTACTTGCAGTTGATGGAATCCCGGGGAAACTTGGAAAATCGTGTGCAAGAAGTGGCCGAAATCACTCGTGGTCTCAAAGGTATTGCACGTGAACTTAATATCCCCGTTATGGCGCTATCACAGTTGTCCCGTGTTGTAGAGCAGAGCAAACCAGCTATTCCAAAATTATCCCACTTGCGTGAATCCGGGTCTATTGAACAGGACGCGGATGTGGTATTATTTATCTACCGAAAAGCGGCTGATCGTGGTTACCGACCAGAAGAAATTCCACCTGATGAAAAAAATATTGCCGAAATTCATATTGCCAAACATCGTAATGGTCCAACTGGTATGGTACGGATGATTTTTGATGAACAGCGCGCTTCTTTCCGCAGTATGACAACCCAATACACAGACCGTATGGCTCCGGCCGTCCCAGTTGCCCTAAAACCAAAATCAGCGTTTAGCAATAATAGCTTATCCGAACCACCGATGTAGAATAAGAATAACACTAATGGGCTAATGCCCCACAAATAATACGAATCGATTAGTGTTATTCGTGAGCGCCCAAGCGCTATTTGTTTAATCCTAACCCTGCTAATTGAAAAATATAAAATTATAAATTAACTTAGTTTAAAATAATAAACCTATGTCCGTATTTTCAAAACTCAAACAATTCAAAGATCTAAGACAGCAGGGGAAGAAACTACAAGGCGCGTTGGCCGGAGAATCCGCTACCGTAAATAGTGGTGGTGTGGCTATTACTATGGATGGAAATTTTCAATTGACAGGCGTAGCTATTGATGAAGAACTACTAAATCCAAGTAAAAAAACAAAGCTTGAAGAAGCTATTAAAAGCGCTCATGCCGATGCGCTCAAAAAAATGCAAAGGATTATGGCTAGCAAAATGCAGGAAATGGGTGGCATGGATAATTTATTTCCTAAAAAATAATGTCCTACTCCCCTTCCATCCAAAATTTAATTAGAGCATTTCGCAAACTTCCAACAGTTGGTCAACGCACGGCCGAACGTTTTGTTTTTTATCTCTTGAAATCTGGAAAAAAAGAAGTAGGTGAAATTACTCTGGCTCTCAAAGAACTCATAGACAATGTGAAAAGTTGTGAAGTTTGTTGGGATTTTTCCGACCAAAGCCCGTGCGCTATTTGCAGTAATAAAACTAGAGATCAAAACACTATTTGTGTCATTAGTGAACCGCAAGATATCCAAGTCATAGAAGGCACTGGCGCTTATACGGGCATATACCATGTCTTGCGCGGAGTACTGGAAGCGGGAGAAGAAGACTTGGGCAGACTAAAAATAAAAGAACTTTTTGAAAAACTAAAAAATAACACAAATATTACCGAACTTATCCTAGCTCTCAATCCTGATTTATCAGGCGAAACCACGATGTTATTTTTGGAAAAAAATATCAAAATCAAATTTCCTAATCTCAAAGTGACACGCCTGGCCCGAGGCCTACCAATGGGAAGTGACTTGCAATATGCAGATGAAATTACTCTGGGAAGCGCCATAAAAAATAGGACTTCTAAATAAAAAATCCCTCAATTACTCGAGGGATTTTTTATTTATTTTGATTTATTGAATAACATTGACTGTGACTGTATCAGAAGATTGAACACCCATATGACCTACGCACTGCACATTATACTGAGTAGTTTGTGTTGGAAATGATGCCCAAGTCCAGAACATAGGGATAGTATAAGGTATTTGTTGCCCAGCAGTACCAAATTCGCCACCGTAAATAGTACACTGTGCAAAACCTATAATAAGCTGAAACATTACTTTTTCGCCAGCATTAACAGTTACCTCACTTTGATCATTAACGGAAAAATCAACGATAGGGCTATACTGATGATCGGCAATTAAGATCTTAGCAACATTGGTAATGCTTCGTTTTTTGAATAAATTATAGTGAGGATTATGGACGTTTTGGTCTTCTAGAAGAGTAAAAATAACAGTTTCACCGTTCGGTTCTGTTATCCTGTCATTTGCCGGAACAACTAGGAGTTCGACTTCAAAAACATTTGGAGGAAAATAAACAGAACGTTCTGTCAAACCTTTATAGTCATCAGCAGAAGCAGTTCCACCAAGTTCAAAAAAAACTTCTAATCCGGCGTTATCTATATCACTATTAACTTGAGTGCGTTTAAAGATAACTTTTCCTACAACTGGCTGACGCGGTCTGCCTAAGTAATCGAAACCTCCTTCAAGGGCATAAGTAGTTACATTCTGGAGACTCACAGCAGGAAGATCCAACACGGTAGCGTTGGCCTGATTAGCTTTAGCTCCTGCAATAAAAATTGCTACTGCTAAAACGGCTGCGAAGGTGAACTGGCGAAGTTTAACTTGCATATACTATAAGTTATATTAGCCTAATTTTGAGGGTGATAAGGGACTACTTATACACCCATCCCTATATTAAAAGGACAAAATACTATACCACAAAATTGCGATTTTGTCAATGGTAGTATTTTAGCATTAAAACAAAAAACCCGCCTATATAGCGGATTTTTTGTTTTAAGTTTTGAAGCATTTATGCAATCTTCACCAAGCTGAATCTCTGTCTTTGACCTCTTACTTTGTGGTAACGAACTTTGCGTTTGAATTTCTCTACGCGCAAGGTGCGTTCTTTGCCTTGTTTTTCTAGAGTTGCGGAGATAATCACACCATCAAGAAATGGCTGGCCGATCTTAACATCACTACCATCATCTTTGGCAGTTAACAAAACTTGGTCAAAAACAACTTTCTCACCTTCAACAACTGGTAATTTTTCTATTTTTAGAGTTTCTCCGGTCTTAACCAGATATTGTTTTCCACCGGTGGCAATTACTGCGAGCATATAATCCTGTTAATTAGTCCCGATCACTCGGGATTCGTTTATTAGTGTGCGTAGTATATGCTAAAGATTAATTTTTGTCAACAATCTCGAGCGTATCCCCTATTTTTATACCAGTACGCTCCATAAACCCGGCTGGAACCTCCAGGACCAGGGTAGCTTCGGCGCGCGGTTTATAGACCACTAGTTTTTCTTCTGGTACGCCCATTTCTGGGGGTAAATTAGGCGCGATGTCTACAATTGTATTGTTATACAGCCAAATTATATCTAGCGGGAAATTCATATCCCGCATCACCATGCCATAGCGATCGCTACTGGGAAACACAAACAACATGCCATCATATTTTCCCATATCTTTTTTATCGCTCCAACCTTTCATTCTGTGATTAGGCGTATCTGCCACCAAGACATACAATTGCTGATTGGCAATTTTTAAAGTGGCTTTTGTCCAAAAACTGCCATAAATTTTATAACCAATAGAAATTACTACCAAAACTATAATAAGGACTAAATGCCAGGTTTTAAATGATTTTTGTTCTTTCATGCTTTCTTCCTCCCAATCAAATGACTAATGATAGCCATTAAAATTACAAGCAGTAATAAAGCGTAAAATTTTTGTAAACTTTGTAAAAACAAGGTACTAAGACCAAATAAAATTGCCAAAAAATATAAAAGCCCAACTGCTTGTTTCTGACTAAACCCGGCATCCACCAAACGAAAGTGCAGATGCTCTCTGTCGCCAGTAAAAACAGGTTGCCCTCGACGGATCCGTATATATATTACACGAATTAGATCAAAAACGGGAATAGCCATCACCAGTAGCGCGGTGGCTAGTTTTCCTCCACCGATTATAGCCAGCACCCCAATCATAAAACCCAAAAACATACTACCACTTTCTCCCAAAAAAATCTTGGCCGGATAAAAATTAAAAACCAAAAATCCCAAGCATACGCCCAAAAATATAAGGGCTACGAGACTAACATTGGGTTGATAAAACTTAGTAATGGAAGTGAGGAGAAAAATAACAAACGCGCCAATCGCTACCACTCCCGTAGCCAAGCCATCTAAACCATCAAGAACTTTTACAGTATAGGTCGTACCCATCAGCCAAAAAAAGACCAGAGCCCCGCCAAGCATATTTCCCAACTCAATATAACCACCAAAAGGATTAGTAATTTTTGTAAGCCACGGCACAAAAAAAGCCGAAGCCATTATCGCGATTGCCCCAAATAGCAAACGAATTTTGGCAGACGCAGACATCGGTCGGATATCATCTGCTATACCAATAACTAAAATAATGATAGAGGAAAATAATGCAGCCAGTAAAAAATTCTCAATTCTTTCTATGCCTCTAATCGGATGAAAAAAAACTAAAAATAAAATCACCGTCCAAAATGATAAAAAAATAGACACCCCGCCGAGCAGAGCCACAGGTTTATCATGCAGGTGCCTACCACCATCAGGTTTATCTATAATACTGAATCTTAAAGCTACTTTTCTAGTTAGAAAAGTTAATGTAACTGATAATAAAAAAGCTGCTAAAAAATAAAACATACATTATTCTACCGACATTGCCCCGTCAGCTCCGACTGTCACCGTACTTCCCCTCCTTAGTTTATCTTCCAAAAATAATTCTGCTAATTTGTTTTCTACTTTTTCCTGCAAGGCTCGGCGCATTGGTCTGGCACCAAATTCCGGATCAAAACCAACATCCACCAAAAATTCCAAAGCCTCATCAGTCGCAACGAGCGTCACACCTTTCTCTTCAATCGTCTTGGCAAGTTTCAAAAACATTTGGTTAGCAATTTGTTTAATACCGTCTCTGGTCAACTCATTAAACAAAACAATGCCATCAAAGCGATTCAAAAATTCAGGACGATAATATTGTTTAAGTTCGCCATGCAGAAGCTGGTTCAATAACTGATCATGAGATACGCCTTTTTTATTTTGCTCTTGGACATACGCCGTACCCGCATTGGAAGTGGCAATAATAATCACATTGGTAAAATCATAGACATGACCGGTACTGTCACTCAAACGGCCATCATCCATAACCTGCAAAAATAGATTCAAAATATCAGGATCGGCTTTTTCCATTTCATCTAGCAGTAGCAATGAAAAAGGATTCTGACGTATCGCTTCAGTCAGCACGCCACTACCCTTCTCACCCGGCATACCAATCAGTCTATAGATGCTTGATTTATCCTGGTATTCACTCATATCCAAACGGATCATGCGCTCTTCTCCGCCAAAATAAATATCAGCGATAGTCTTCGCTAGTTCTGTTTTACCCACACCAGTTGGACCAAGAAACAAAAAGCTCGCAATCGGACGCTTACCCGACCTAATCTCAGCTCTAGCTCTACGCAAGGCATTAGCCACGGCGCTGACCCCTTCTTCTTGGCCAATCACCCGCTTGCGCATTTCTTCTTCCAAATGCATTAATTTTTCAGATTCACTACCGGAAATCGCGGACAATGGAATTTTGGTTTTTTCAGTAATAATGGTCGCCACTTCTTCTTTAGTCACTAGAGAATTAGCGCCTTTTGTATTATGCGTCAGACTGGCCGCTTCGGTAATAATCTCCAAGGCATTGCCTGGCAGTACTGTTTCATGCAAAAATTTCATGGAAAATTCTACGGCTTTTTCTATTGAGCTATAAGAAAAAAATACATTCTGTTTATACTCCAAGGAGGCCACTCGAGATTCCAATACTTGGATAGCCTGGTCCTCGTTCATTTCCGCAATATTTACTTTGGTAAAGACATCTTTAAGCGATGAACCTCCAAAACGCCCAGCATAATCTTCAGTTGTAGTGGTGGCAATAGTCAGCACTCTGTCGCTACGTAAAAATTCGGCGATAGTATCGGCCATATCAAGACTGCCACTCTCACCGACCGACACACCCACTAATTCGTGCAAATTATTGATAAACAAAATCACATTTCGAGCTCGAGAAATCTCTTGCATAATAGATTGCAGACGCTCCACAGCACCTTCGGGGCTAGTGCCGGCCAGCAAGGCCGAACTACTTAATCTAATCAGTCTCTTGTCTTTTAGTTTCGCTGGCACATCTCCGGAGATCATACTTTGGGCAATACCCTCCACGATAGTTCTTTTACCCACTCCATGCTCACCTACCAAAATCACATTATTCTGGCCACCGTCAATTACCTGGAAAATCTGATCTATCTCGGCGGTGCGCGCTACACATTCTTCCAACTGGCCAAAATGAGCCATCATCGTAATATCTGAACTAAAATTATTGAGGTACGGTGTAGCCAGAGCGGTCATCGCTTTATCCATACCATACTTGGAGTGATGACTAATGGCTTTTTGCATTTTTAGATACTCATGATGAAAACGCTCGCGCATTCTCGCCCACTCAATCACATTGGTCAGTTGTCTTTCAGAAATATCAAAATCAAACAACATGTCTTGCAAAGCTGGGGTTTCTCGCAATACCACAATCAAAAGCTCAGTGACGCTTACATAATCTTGCCGAGCCAAATACGCTTCTTCGTAGGCTTGAAAAATAATTTGGTGTATATCTTTTGACACCGTTGGAGGCACACCGTCATAGGCTTTTTGCTTATCTTCTTTAGGAAATATATGCTCTAATTCTTTTTGCAAAGAACTAGCCGGAATGCCAAGCCTGATAAAAATATTGGAAATTCTATTAAACGACAGGAGTGAAAAAAATATATGCTCAGATTTTAATTCTTTGACCCTCATTTTATCCGCCAAACCATAACTCTTGGCCAGGGACGCCAGGGCTTCTTCAGTAAACGCATTAGCAATATTGAATTTTTTCCTGCTGGGAAATTTTCTGGCTTGAACCCAAGAATCGACTACAATTTTTTCCTTTTTTTCCCCAGTACCAGAGCCGCTCGACGTCTCGGTACGGGGCTGCGCTTTATTATTATCTTTATAGTTATGTTTAAATTTCTCCATTGTGCCAACAGATTCTTTCTTTCGAATAATTTGATACCAGAGATATAATATTGATAAAACACCCAGCCAGAATAAAAACATGGCCCACTTATTTGTGCTACTAAAAAACAAAGACCACTGCTTTGGGTTTACCAGCAAAGTGTATTGCCCTTGTTTATAAATAATAAAACCAGCCCAGATCCAAGCATTGAGCCAAAAAACAAAAGTCGTCACCATTCGCACTCTTTTCAAAATCCGACGCGCTTTTTGCAAAGCCAAATTATATTTAGTCAAAGAAAAATCCCAGTAGAGCCATAACCCACGCCGAGACATACCAAAAGACATACTCTGACACTCTTTGCATTTGCGGAGCTTAACAAAGCCCGTGCCTTGGCAGATTTCACAAAAAAGTAATTTTAATGGTTCTGATTTTTTAAATTGCTGCATATATAAGTCCGTAAAATACAACTAGGGGCAGAGCTAACCAGATTAAAAATAAAATTGAACAAAAAATCAGCCAAAGAAAAAGCCCGAAAATACGGGCGATAATTTGCACCAGTCTTACCAAAAAACTAATCACTCGTCCCTGGAAATCAAACTGGCCATACATTGGCACAAACAGATTAGCTAACCACAAACCCGGCGCCAAACTTTCATTGCCTGTTTTGAGCAAACTAAAACATTGGCGTAAAGCATAGACAATGCCTTTGCTATACCACCAAAGAGGAAAATAAAAAATATCAATAATAGATTCCAAAAGTAAATGCTGGAAAATAAGAATACCCATAATGGTTTTTATTATACCATAAAAAGGGAATAAAGTTTATGGAGTATATTGACAACTTCGATTTTCTTTGTTATATTTATTTGTTGTTTGCATTCAGATTCTATACCGATACCTGTGGCGAATACCACGGAAATCGGTAGGGTTCTGAACCCTAGTATAAACACCAAACCCGGAGAAGACTTAATGTTGATGACGCATGCCCGTGTCGCCGTTCTCGTCCTGGCCATCTTCGCTACTGCTTGCACTGGTACCCAGCAGCAACGAACCAAGACCGCGGTGGCAACCATCAAGGTGGAGAAGCCCACCACCGAGTACTCCGTGATCTGGCAGTTCGAGGTCACCAGCCCACCGCCCCACCGGGACCTCAAGGTCGAGTACCAGCTCGACAGCGGGGGTTCCCCCGAGCAGATGCAGCGTGTCGATGGCACGCCGAACCTCTTCCTGGCCACGATCCCTGTCAACGAGACGGTGCGCTTCATGGTCACCGTCTACAGCGACGAGAAGGCCGACTATAAGGCCGACTATGATGATACCCTGTCCTACATCCTCGGCAACCCGTACTGCGGTGTCGCCCGTATCTGGATGAGCCTGTGGGGAGACTCTCGACAGCTCATGGAGGTACGCGAGGAACGCG
>CAYIJG010000029.1:0-11790 GCA_964363685.1 uncultured Gammaproteobacteria bacterium | reverse complement strand
ATCTATTCAAGCCTTGGATCTATTTAAAAAAGAAAATGGCATCGCTGCGAACGAAATTAGTGGTGTAATTGGGATTACTCCAACCCTAATGGAAGAAGTTTTAAAAATTAGCGGTCCGATTGTGGTAGATGGCCAGGAATTTAATTCTGACAATTTTACCGAAAAATTAGAATATGAAGTAGAGTTTGGTTTTAATAATAAGGGGTTAGAATTTAACGAACGCAAAAAGATTTTAGGAGATTTAAGCCACGCCATTTTATCTAAAATGAAATTGGATGTTTTCAAACAGTGGCCGAAGTATTTTGCTTTGAGTCAGAGAATGTTTTCTGAAAAACATATTTTAGCCTACTCAACCAATCCGGAAATGCAAAAAGTTTTGTTAGCTAGGGGTTGGTCAGGAGAAGTAAAAAGTACAGTTGGTGACTATTTGTTATGGGTAGACGCTAATATGGGCGCTCTCAAAACTGATAAAGTTATGGATAAAGAAATAAATTATTCGTTTGCACCGACAGGTACGGACAAATTTACTGGTACGATAAAGATGAGATATTATAACACAGGTAGCTTTACTAAATTCACTAGCAGATATCGCACCTATGCTCGAGTACTTTTGCCTTTAGGTAGTCAGTTTATCTCGGTCTCTGGAAGTATGAAAGCAGACAAGTCTTTGGAGCCAGCGCCAGTAGACCAAGGTATAGAAAAAGAAAAGCAATGGTTTGGCACTTTTATTTCCATTGAACCGGGCAAAACCAAAGAATTAGTCTGGAAATTTTATTTATCCCCGGCGATAGTAAGTCAGATAAAAAATGGTTCGTATAATCTGTTAGCCCAGAAAGCATTGGGCACTGTTGGTGACAAATTGACTCTGGACTTTAATTTTGGTAAAAATATTACATTCGCTAATCCCAGTGAGGACATCAAGTCTATTGGCGATCAAAAGTATAGTTATAGTACAGATCTAAGGTTAGATAGGAATTTTCAGGTTAATTTAAAGTAAAATATGTTCATCAAGAAGATAGGAATTGATCTCGGCACCACCAATGTTTTGGTTTATGTTCCCAAAAAAGGCATTGTTATTAATGAGCCTAGCGTGGTGGCAATCTCTAAGGCTGATGGTAAAGTGTTGGCTGTGGGGCTTGATGCAAAAGATATGATTGGTCGTGCTCCAGATGCTATCTTAGCAGAACGTCCGCTTAAGGATGGAGTTATTGCCAACTATTATACCACCGAAGCCATGCTTAGGTATTTTATCAATAAAGCTCTTGGTGGAGTGCGTCTTTTCCGTCCAGAAGTAATGGTGGCGGTTCCGGCTGGGATTACTTCTACTGAACGACGCGCCGTGATTGATGCCACTATTGCCGCAGGCGCGCGCGCCGCTTATATTATCAAAGAGCCAGTAGTAGCCGCCATTGGCGCCGATATTCCGATTGGCTCGGCTTCAGGTCATATGATTATAGATATTGGTGGCGGTACGGCCGAGATTGCCGTGATTTCACTGGGTGGGATTGTTTCTTGGGGATCAGCCCGTATTGGTGGAAACAAATTTGATCAAGCGATTATTGAGCATACTCGACATAAATATAATCTGGCGATAGGTGAGAGATCTGCGGAAGAAATAAAAATAAAAATTGGCTCTGCCATGTATATGGAAAAGCCACTGACGATGGAAGTAAAAGGCAGGGATATGATTACCGGTTTGCCAAAAACTATTATTGTTAATTCGGATGATACGACCGAGGCCCTGCAACATGAATTGGGAAATTTGGTTGAGGCGATTAAAGAAGTGCTGCACAAAACTCCGCCTGAACTTTCGGCGGATGTGATTGATAAAGGCATTATTTTATCTGGTGGTTCGGCGATGTTACGTAATTTAGATGAACTTATTGCTCAGGCAACAGGAGTAGCTACCTATGTGGCCGAAGAGCCCCTTCTTTGTGTTGCCAAAGGTACAGGAATTGCTTTAGATAATCTAGAAAATTATAAACGTAGTATTTTGGCGACTAAATAACAATGTAATACTTTAAAATTTTTTACAAAACAAAGCTTGACAAAAGCTTTGTTTTGTAGTATAAATATCTGTTCTTTGATAATTGTTCTAGCTTGCTTTTGAACCTAAGCAGAGATTTAAAAGCAAGCTAGAAGAAATCAGTTTTAACCCTTCAGTCCCTATTGGGGAGAATTGGCGGTCTGTCATGCAGTCAAGGCACGAGTACGAGATTGGTATCGTGGATACCTGGTATCGGCCCGGACCTTTCGACTACGGTTGGGGTGGTCCGGGCGGACCACTGGTCCGTATCCGCTATTTTGACGGGGAGTCTGTCAAGGAGGACTGGTGCCACCCAGACTACGTCGCCTCCTACAAGGCTTCGATCCTTCGATCCCTTCACGGCAAGCTTCCGAGGTAGCTTGCCGTGTGAGTCCGCCGTCAACGCCTTTCCAAGATAATTTATTTGTCTTTGAGAAAGGCGACGGCGAACTTCAAAAACACATATCAAAAAACATTCTTAAACCTAAGAGTGTTTTTTGTTTATCAGTTGTAAATTTTGGTTTGTTTTGTTATACTTTATTGTAAGTTAAGGTCTTTATGGTTTTGTTAGCTGTCATTGGAATTTCAGTCCCGTTATATCCCTCTTACCAAGAGGGAGTTGCCATTATTTCGAAAGTCTTAACAGACGGCAAACCACCCCTTACCCCTCCTTGGAAAGGAGGGTATGACAATTAGAGTAGTTTTTATGCCAATCATTGGTCACAGTAAAATTATTTCTTTTTTTGATAAATTGATAGCGAATAATACTTTAGCTCAATCGTATTGTTTTGTCGGTCGAGATAAAGTTGGTAAAAGAACTGTGGCTAGATATCTATCAGCGAAGATGTTAAAAATCGAAGAAAGTAAATTAGATACGTATCCGGATTTTTATTATCTAACCCGCCAGGTAGATGAAAAAACCAATAAATTAAAAAAAGAAATTTCTATCGCCCAATCCCGCAAAGTCAAAGAACGCTTAGGAAACAAATCGTGGTTTGGAAATTATCAAGTAGTGATTATAGATGAAGCCGAACTGCTCAACGAAGAATCTGGGAATGCTTTGCTAAAAATCTTAGAAGAAGCAGGGGAGAAAAGAGTATTTTTTCTTTTGACAGAGGATGACAGTAAGTTATTGCCGACTATTCGATCACGTTGTCAGATGGTATTTTTTCCTTTAGTTAATGATAATGAAATTGAAAATGGCCTGATTACTTTGGGTTATGATAAAGATCTGGCCAAAGAATCAGCCAACTTATCTTGGGGTAAGCCTGGGCGAGCGATAGATTTATGCACAGACTCTGATTTAAAAAATAGTTTCAGTTTTGAACTGAATCGTTGGGAAAAAATAATCAGCAGTCCTTTTTATAAAAGAGTAAAAGAAATTGAGGATCTTTTTAAAGAATCAACGCCAGAGGCTTTGGTCAAAACGGGAATAAACACTCGCTCCGCTGAAAAAATATTTGAGACACTAGAAACTTGGTCAGTAATATGGCGGAAGGTTATGTTGGATAAACTGGCAAAAAAAGAAAATTCGATTACTGCCAAAAATAATTTGTCATTAGGGCAAATGGTTGGTTTGGTGGATAGTTTTAAAAAATCACAGATTTTATTAGCGCAGAATATAAACCCAAAATTGGTTGTTGAACAAATATTATTATCGTTGAATTAATTAATGGCCGCGTTTCAAAGGACGGTACGCGGCATGATTTCGTCAAATCATATGTCAAAGAAAATTTATATCCTAACTATCATGCTTTTTGCCACAGTCCTGATGGGCGCTAGTTGTGTTAGCTTTACCGGCGGTAGCGCGGCGGGGCCGATGGGGGTGTTTATGTCTAGCGATGGCGGCGACAATTGGGTGCAAAAAAATACTTTAGTAACAGCCCAAGGCAACAAGAGTCTAGCTGGAGCCAAAGTCTATAAAATTTTTACAGACCCAAGCGACCCGAAGGCTTTGTATATGGGTACACGCGGACAAGGACTATATTATAGTTATGATAGCGGGGCAACCTGGATGACCTCTCCTTTTATGGATAAGAAGTTTATTTATGCCTTGACAGTTGACCCAAAAGACAAATGCACGATCTATGTTAGTGATGGCCAACATATTTTCAAAACCACAGACTGTCAGAGAACTTGGCAGTTATTATTTACCGAAGAACGACCAACTCAAAGGTTTGTGGCGCTAGTGAGCGACTATTCAGATTCAAAAGTAGTTTATGGAGCTCAGATTGGCGGGGATGTCTTCCGTAGTAAAGACGGTGGTGTCAGTTGGCGAATCATTAAAAATTTCAATTTTGAATTACGTGATCTCGTGATGGATAAGTTCAATTCGCAAAGATTATATGCCGCTTCCTATAGTAGTGGTTTGTACAGAACCGATGATGCTGGCGCCAATTGGGTAGAAGCTAATAGTGGATTCCAAAATTTCAATGGCAGTTCTAATTTTTATCGTCTAGTGCTTAATCCGACTGAGAAAAATAGTTTGTTTTGGATTTCAAAATACGGCATATTAAAATCCAACGATGCTGGCGCTACCTGGTCTGAACTCAAACTGCTCACTCCTCCTGGCAGTGTCAATATTTATGGTTTTGCGATCAATCCGAAAAACTTGTCAGAGATATATTATACGGGTACAATTTTAAATGATAGCAATGCCAATGTTCGCTCTACTTTGTATAAAACAGTGGATGGAGGAATAAATTGGGTGACCAGAAAACTTCCAACCAATACTATTCCGACCGACTTGCTGATGAGTAAGGATAATGGTAAGAATATTTATCTAGGGTTTACTACATTATAAAGTTTGAATTTATGACTGGTCCTGATTCACCTCAAGAAGAACACGCATCCACAGAGTCATCAGAAAAAAAGGATGCTTTCTTTAGAATTAGAGATATTATGTTTCGCCAGTTAAGATTAACTCAGTTTGAAACAGACGTGAGCCATTATTTGAATTCGTGGAATGATATCCTTAACACGAATGATCTTCAAAAAGTAGTGCATTGTTTAAGAATACTGGGAGGTTTTTCAGAAGAAGACTTAGAATATTTATCACAAGGAAATGCCGCTTTATCCGTCTATATTTCTAGTAAGGATGGGAAAATTCAATTAGGTATCGCTGATCATGATGGGGACTACTTTTCAGAAAACACTGCTGAGTTGGGTGGTTCTGATTTTCAATATCAAGATTGGACAACTGATGCACATAAACTAGATGAGGCAGAGTTAGTAGAGCAAGCTCGCAGAAAAAAAGAGGCATTTTTGCAAATTAGAGCTATTGTTCTTCGTAAGTTTGGATTAACTGATTTTGACAAAAGTCCGGGAGCAACAAAGGATTATGATTTTGGTTACGAAGAACAATTGGCCGAGGTAAAACCTTATCTGCATCTTTTTTTTGACAACAAGTATCTAGATAGGATAATACCAGATGGCGATCTCGCTTTACAGTTTGAGATTGAGCCGACGGGAGAAAAGGACATTGATTTGATTACTCTTAGTTTGATTAATTCCCACCAACAGATAGAAGCAAGGGTAGATTTTAATACCGGTGATTTTGAATTATTATGAGGGCCAAATTCATATTAGCGATGACTCTTTTGATTTTTCTAGTCTCTGTGGGAGCAGGCTGTCAAAATACATCACAGAAGCAAGAAGATGTTTTTAGCAGTCCGCAAAAAATAGTTACTGCCCCCCCAGGAATATGTCTGGCAAGCACAGGGTATTTCTTTTAAGTACCCTGCCGATATGTTTATCCTAGACTTAGGGGATAGATTGTATATTAATGGGGACAGCTCCGCCTTACCGGAAGGATACGCCGATTTGTATTATACTCAGCTTGATATCACCGAATACGCGACCGTGGAACAAGTGGTTCAGTTGTATAAAGACGACGAAAGTATTCTCAAAGGGTTTTCGGAAGAAAAAATAGGTGATTATACATTTGTGAAAATTGAATACGAAGATTGGGTGACTAGTGAAATCTATAGGCATTATATTTTACAGGTCAACAATAATGTATTAGATTACAGAGTGGGTAATAAAAACCATAAAGGCGATAAGAATCTAACTCTTTCTTCATTAAAATTTTAATCAGTATTTAAAAATATATGGGCTTTGCCCATATATACTTGTTCACTCGGCAATAATCAAAAACATTTGCTTATTGCCCTCATTCACTTCGCATATGAATATCTCAGATTTTAAATCAGATTTTGACAAGGCCATAGAATTTTTTAAAGAAGATATTTCAGGGCTTCGCACTGGTCGCGCCAGCTCGGCCATTGTGGAAGATATTATGGTCGAAGCCTATGGCACTTTTCAGACGCTCAAATCTGTAGCCTCAATCAATATTCCAGATGCCAAGACGGTTAGTATTGAAGCGTGGGATAAAAGTATCTTATCAGCCATAGAGAAAGCGGTGCGTGATTCTGGGTTGGGTATTAACCCGGTTAATACTGGCAGTCAGATTAAGATATTTTTGCCAGATTTGACCAGTGAACGCCGAGGAGAGTTGATTAAGGTTTTGCACCAAAAAGAAGAGGTGGCCAGGATTGCCCTTCGTAAAATCCGGGAAGATGTTAAAGAAATGATTAAAGAAGCGGAAAGTACTGACGAAGTAACTGAGGATGAAAAGTATCGTTTGGAAGAAGAGTTGGATAAAATGGTTAAAGAGTATAATGATAAGGTAAAGGAAGTGACTGACAAGAAAGAAGGGGAGATAAATACGATATAGGTTGACTTTCCCACCCAAAATAAGTTATAATTAAGGCCTTAAAAGGCCTTTTTTATTTACTTAATCTTTGTTATAATTACTAATAAAAAAGTCCGATAGAGGGTAGGTTGTCGTGAGGGTCTCTTGGCCTTAGGGGTCTTGAAGACGCCTGTAGCTTATTGAGAAATACCCAGATTGACGTGCTACCATATCGGACAGCAAATTATACTATAAATTAAGGAAAATGTCAATAATTTTATGCCAGAAAATAACGACAAAATGGACAAAATAATTTCATTAGCCAAACGGCGCGGGTTTGTGTTCCCTGGCAGTGAAATTTATGGCGGTTTGGCTAATAGCTGGGATTACGGTCCTTTAGGACATTTGCTCAAACAAAACATCAAAAAGGCTTGGTGGAAGTTTTTTGTCCAGGAAAGAGGGGATATGGTACCGCTTGATACAGCTATTATTATGAACCCAAAGGTTTGGGAAGCCTCTGGACACTTGCAAAATTTTAGCGATGAACTTACCGAATGCAAGAAATGCCATCACCGATTTAGGGCAGATCATTTACTTGAAGCAGCCAGCGCCGAGCCTGGTTATAATAAAGATGAAATTATTTCTATTTCTGATATAAAATGTCCTGATTGTGAAGGTCCGCTCACTGATCCGAAGAGTTTTAACCTCATGTTTAAGACCTACTTAGGTGTAAACGAAGATACTTCCACGTTGGCATATTTGCGTCCAGAGACCGCTGGTGGCATGTTTGTTAATTTTAAAAACATTTTAAACGTCACTCGTCGTCGTTTACCTTTTGGTATTGCCCAGATCGGCAAAAATTTTCGCAACGAAATTACTCCGGGTAACTTTATTTTTCGAACTAGAGAATTTGAAATCGGTGAATTCGAGTACTTTATTAATCCAAAAGATTGGGAATCTGTGTTTGAAATGTGGTTGGGAGAAATAAAACGCTGGTGGAAAGATATTATGCAGATAAATATGGATAACCTAGTTTGGCATGACTTGGATGATACTGAACGGGCTTTTTATAGTAAACGAACCATTGATATTGAATACAAATATCCATTTGGTGTTAAAGAATTGCACGGTATTGCTTATCGCACTGATTTTGATCTATCAAGACATGAAACCGTGAGCGGACAGGATTTGCATTATACTGATCCAGAAACAAATGAAAAGTATCTTCCACATGTAATAGAACCTACTTTTGGTATTGATCGTATGTTGCTCGTTTGTTTGCTTGAGGCTTATCATGAAGAAGAGGCTCCGACTTCAGAAAAAGGAGAAACAGAAACCAGAATAGTAATGAAATTTCCAAAGTATTTAGCCCCAATTCAAGTGGCTGTTTTACCTCTTTCTAAAAAAGAAGAATTGTCAGGCGTAGCCAAAGACTTGGCAAATACATTACGCAAAGATTTTTCTGTGGAGTATGATGAAACGCAAAGTATTGGCAAGCGCTATCGCCGTCAAGATGAAATCGGCACGCCGTATTGTGTGACGGTTGATTTTGAATCTTTGAAAGATAAAAAGGTGACTGTACGTGATAGAGATACGATGGCGCAGGAAAGAATTAATATTGAGGAATTAAAAAGTTATTTACAGGATAAGTTTAATAATTAAGCGCCGCGTTTCAAAGGACGGTACGCGGCATGATTTCGTTAAATCATATGTACAAAATCTCCAAATTAAAAAATGGCTTGACGCTTATCAAAGCTCCTGTTAGTGGCAGTAAGGCTTTGACTATTATGGCTATGTTTCCAGTTGGTTCTCGTTATGAAGACAAAGAAATTTCCGGCGCTTCTCATTTTGTGGAACACATGCTTTTTAAAGGCACACAAAAACGTCCAACGCATTTGGAGATTTCCAGAGAGTTAGATGCTTTTGGCGCTGAGTACAACGCCTTTACTTCCAAAGATTATACTGGCTACTATATCAAAACCGGTGAAGTCAATATGGAGAAAGCCTTTGATTGGCTCTCTGATATAATTTTTAATTCCAAAATTGAAGCCGAAGAAGTAGAAAAAGAAAAAGGCGCGATTGTGGAAGAGTTGAGAATGTACGAAGACAACCCGCTCATGGCCGTGGAAAATTTGTTTGAACGGATAATGTTTGGTGATAATCATCCGTTGGGTTGGGATGTTGGGGGTACACCGGAAAGCGTCCGCGGAATTAGCCGAGAGCAATTATGGCATTATTACCAGAATTATTATTTCCCAAAAAATATGGTGCTAGTAGTGGCTGGAAATATTAATGAAGTGAAATTAAAAAAATGCCTAAGACCTTTTGAGGCTGGTGAAAATAGATCAAATTTGGTTAAGGCAGAAGCGGATTCTAAGTTAAAAGATAAATTCAAAAAATTTGCTTGGGATAAAAAAGTTTTGCCTTTGGAAAATAGATTGATGGTTTCTGAAAGAAAAGTAGATCAGGCTCAGGTAATACTTGGTTTCCCTGGTTTAAACTATAATGACAAAGACAGATTTGCTTTGTCTGTGCTTTTAAATATCCTCGGTGGGGGTATGAGTTCCAGATTGTTTGTGGAAGTGCGTGAGAAAAAAGGCATGGCCTATATGGTGAGCGCCGGCACGAGCGTTTTTCGAGATGTGGGTGTGGCTACTATCTCTGCCGGTCTTGATCCGTCCCGACTGGCTGATGCTATCAAAGTCATCAAAAGCGAACTCGTAAAAATTCAGCAAGAAAAGGTTTCTCCTAAAGAATTGTTTGATTCTAAAAATAATATTGCAGGACGCACGGAGCTAACTATGGAAAATTCCAGCTCTCAAGCGCAATGGTTTGCGAAACAGTTTTGGTTTGCCGACAAAGTCCAAACTTACGAACAGCTAACCAAAAAAATAAAAGAAGTGACTATTAGTGATGTGCAAAGGCTAGCCAAGAAAATATTTGATTTTGATCAGATGAGAATGGCAGTCGTCGGTCCGATGAGCAAGGAAAAGATTTTAGGATTATTAAAATAATTCCTCATTATATGAAGTATTTATTTGCCAACTGGAAGATGTATCTAGGCTATGAGGAGAGTTTGGCTTTGGCTTCGTCTATTGCCAGTCAATCAGATATTTCCGAAAATATTAAAATGGCAGTTTTTCCAAACGCGTTAAGTTTTGTCGAGGTGACAAACGCTTTGGCAAAAGCGGGGATAGCTACTGGTGCGCAAAATGTGCATTGGATAGATAAGGGTGGGTATACCGGAGAAGTGTCAGTCCATATGTACAAAGCTGTGGGTTGTCAGTATGCGCTTGTTGGTCATTCCGAACGCCGTCATTTATTTCATGAAACCAATCACGAAGTTCGCCAAAAAGTAGAAGCGATTATTTCAGCTGGTATGACTCCAGTAATTTGTGTAGGTGAAACTGGTGCGGAAAGAGAAGATAATAAAACCGAAGAGGTGATTGAATCTCAAATCAGATCAGTTTTTCATAATATTGACTGGTCAAAAGATATGGAAATAATTATTGCCTATGAACCGGTCTGGGCAGTTGGCACTGGTTTGGCCTGTGATCCGTTAGAGGCTGAGCGAGTGCATGAGTTAATAAAAAAACAAGTTATAGCCTTAATAGGCAAGACGCCAGTTATCCTATACGGTGGTAGTGTCAATGCTGGTAATGTCGGCGAGTATTTAAAAAATCCAAATATTAGTGGCGTGCTAATCGGTGGAGCCTCTGCCAAACTGGAAAGCTGGATGGAAATTGTAAGGGCAGTTGAATAATTTTTATGCTGGACATATTATTTTTATTTATCATGGCGGTTTCTCTGGGAGTAGTCTTGGTTATTATAATTCGCAAATTTCCGCAGATGGCAAACTTGGATATTGATAATTTGCCGGAAGAAAAAATCTATCAAAAGAAAAAAGAGATTATTAATAAAAGAATTGACGAGAGCAGTAGCTTGCTCAAGAAAAAAATCATTGCTTTTTTGGTGCCACTGAGAAGAAAAATTTGGGGCAAATTGCAACTGCAGTTTAGAATCTATGTTGGTAAAATTGAAAGACTTTTGCACCATGAAGAGATATTAAAAATAAAATTAGAAAATGAAGTCGCCAGCCCGGAAGATGTAGAACAAAAACTCTCTCAACTCATAGCCGACGGTGAGCAGCATTTGAAGCTAGGTAACTATGATCAGGCTGAAGAAAGATTTATTGCGGCCATAAAAAATGATGCAAAATCTACGGGTGCCTACAGAGGTTTGGCCGACACTTATTTAGCCAAAAACTCTATTGAAGAAGCTAAACAAACCTATCAATTTTTAATAAAAATAAAACCAGACGATGATTCGGTGTTGGTCAAATTGGCCGAAGTCGAGGAGAGTCAGGGCAACCTGGGAGAGGCGATAAGTTATTATCAACAGGCGGTTTTGCTCAATGATTCATTCTCTCCTCGTTTTTATCATTTGGCTGAATTGCTTCTCAAGGTAGATCAGCCAGAGGTGGCCAAGGAATCTATTCTCCAAGCCGTAGAATTAGAACCTCAGAATCCAAAATATCTTGACTTCTTGATAGAAATTGCTATAATATGCGGCGACAAGACTTTAGCTCTTAAAGGCTATAACGACCTGCGTTTGGTCAATGCCGACAATCATAAGTTGAATGTTTTTAAGGACAGAATTCAGAAAATGCCGTCTTAGCTCAGTCCCGATTCTAACATTAGTCAGAATCGCGGATCCCCGATTTTGCTTAAAGCAAAATCGGGGCTGGTAGACCTGCCTGCCGGCAGGCAGGGCAACAGTTTTGCCACCGCTACAGCGGGGTGCCGCCTCGGGGCGGCATAAACTGTAGGCTAGAAAAATTTAGCAGTTACCATAATGCCGTCTTAGCTCAGCTGGTAGAGCAACAGTTTTGTAAACTGTAGGTCCAGGGTTCGAACCCCTGAGACGGCTCCAGAATTTAAATTAGAAACCAAATCGTATAAAAGCGGTAATAGTTTTAAAGAGTTAGTTAAAATGGGTGGATTCCTGAGCGGTCAAAAGGGGCAGACTGTAAATCTGCTGGCTCCGCCTTCGTAGGTTCGAATCCTACTCC
>CAYIJG010000028.1:0-11829 GCA_964363685.1 uncultured Gammaproteobacteria bacterium | reverse complement strand
GTAAAGCGGCAGGTCAGAAAATTCCTTATGTTGTGGTGGTGGGAGATAAAGAGCTTGGCGGTGAGCCGTGGATGATTCGGGTACGAGGTCAAAAGGATCAAATCCAAATGGCCAAGCAAGAATTTATAACAAAAGTACAAAAAGAAATTAAGGAAAAAAGTAATTAGTTTAGGTGCAATAGTGGGTAATGTAAAAAACAACTAAAAATATTTAGAACATAAAACCTTGTACCAAAACGGTACAGGGTTTTTTGATTGACTTTTCTAGTTTGTAATGGTTGAATGAAGATAACAAGAGGAGATAGTCATGCAAGCTGCTCCAGCCGATCTGTATCAGTGCAACAATCCAAAGTGTAATGGCACCTACGCAGTGCCCACCGACAACATTGAAGGTCGTCCTGCACTACGTTGCGAAGGATGCAACCGTCGCTGGTGGCGTGTGTATTGTCAGGGTTGCAACCGTTGGATCGATGGCCGTAAGGTCCGCCGTAAATGTCGCAAGTGTGGCTTCTACATTTGCCACCACGACGGTTGTGGCAAATGTCACCCTCATTGTGATGGGAAGTTGGGGGGAGGATAAAAAGTGGCCTGGGCGAGAGGGCGTCCAGGCTGTTGTGTTTATACAAAATTATGAAAAACAAATTGCCAAACATAATAGTAGTGCTCGGTCCGACTGCTTCTGGTAAAACAGATTTGGGTTTAGTGTTGGCAAAAAAATACAATGGTGAAATAATTTCTGCCGATTCTCGGCAGGTTTATAAAAAAATGGATATTGGGACGGCGAAGACAAAGGGCGAGTGGCTTTCAACTGCCATCCCGAGCGAGCCCTCAAGGGCGACGAGGGATCTTTCCGATAACCAGACAGAGATTCCCTGCCTGCCGGACAGGCAGGTTCGCCTTGCTCAGAATGACAGACAAACTTATGTTGTTGAAGGAATCCGCCACCACCTTATAGATATTGTAAATCCAGACACGGATTTTAGTTTGGCAGATTTTAAAAAAATGGCCATTGATTCTATAAATAATATTTTAAAACGAGGGAAAGTGCCAATTATAGTTGGGGGTACAGGTTTGTATATCTGGGCTTTGGTAGATAATTTAGATATTCCAAAAACTCAGCCAGATAATAAGTTAAGAAAAGAACTAGAAACCAAACCACTCACAGAGTTGGTAAGTATGCTAATAGAAAAAGATCCAGAGAGTGCTAAAAAAATAGACCTAAAAAATCCTCGTCGAGTTATCAGAGCTTTGGAAGTGGTAATGACTACGGGTCAATCTTTTTTTAATCAGCGCACAAAATCAAACCCGCTTTTTGAGACTTTGCAAATCGGGTTGAATGTGCCAAAAGAAGAATTATTTAAACGAATTAATGAGAGAGTTGATAAACAAATTGGAGTTGGATTGATAGAGGAAGTGAAACAGCTTGTCAGCGATGGCTATAGTTGGGATTTGCCTAGCATGAGTGGAATTGGTTATAGGCAGGTAGGTCTATATTTGAGAGGTGAAGCCACACTCGCAGAAGCAATAGATATTTTAAAACAAGATACTCGGCAGTATGCCAAACGACAGATGACTTGGTTTAAGAGAGATAAGCGAATACAGTGGGTGAAGAATGCAGAAGAGGCGGAAGAATTGGTTAAGGATTTTATTGCTTAATTTTAACTTCATCTCCCATGAAATCAATTTTTTCACCGGTGACTGTATCATCAGCTTGGACATGAACTTTAGAGACTAATAATTCTTGACTAGGATCGGCTGTGTTGAGCGTGATAGTCATTGGCATGGCCAGCACGTCTACACTATCTGGCATTTCGGAAATGGTCCAAGTAAGCTTTTTGGTTTTGGCATCAAATTTTACTTCTCCGGCTGGAGTAGGGGTTGGCAATTCAACACTAACATCTCCAATCACATCAGCAGAAAGAACTAAATTTTTGAGTGGGTGAAAATTATTTGTTAAGACCCAGTTAATTTTATGCACTGAGCCATCAGCGCTATCTCGAGCTTCGAACTTGAGATCAGAATTTACGGTAATAAGTATTTTGTTACTGGAAAGCTTCCGGTCTTTTTTATCAGAATCTTTAAATGCTAATTCTGCCAGCACAGTTATTCTAGACGAATCTTTTAGATCCGGTAAATTAATTACTGCTGAGTCTTTTAGAGGGAGGCGAATATCAATTGACACCTCGTCGCCTTTTTTTAGTTTAGCCAAAGCTGGAATTTGTGTCTTATCCCAGGTAATTTCGCCACGCCTTAGATTGGCGCTGATTTGTGAGCCAACAATATTGCCATTGTATTTATCTTCTATCTTAGGCCAGTTTAATAAGGTTTGTTTTTGTATAGCTGGACCGTTTAAGCCAAGTTTGAGAATGGCGTTATCTATATCTTCATCGCTAATATTTTTTAGGGTAAGAGTCATGTTTAGTTCGCCACCAGGTTGAATACTAAAATTTCCCAATGACCCATTGATAGCGATATTAAAATCCAAATCACTTTTGGCAACTTGGGGGGCGATCTTGGTATCGGCAATGGTAAAGAGTTTGTTGTTGGCCAAGGTTAAGAGAGCGCCAGTAATTTCGCCTGTATCTTCGGTGGAAGTAGTAAAGCGACCAGTGAGTTTGAATTTCCAGCTGGTTGGAGCTGAAGATGATGGGGTGGCAGATTTTTTGGTCTCAATTATCCATTTGAAGTCTTTGCTAATAGCCGGAGAGGAAGAAACAAGCACAAAGTTTTTTGGCCAAGAAGGTTTGACTTCAAGTTTGGTGATGCCTGATTCTGATTCCTTTTTGGTGGTAAAAGTGTATTCAGCAATATTGCCAGCGAGAGATTTGTTGGAGCCATCTACAACCAAAGAGAACGGACTCTTGTCGGTAATAATATCAAGAATAGCGCTTTTTTGCAGTTCCGAGCCGAAATTTTCCGGTTGGTAGGTGAGAAACACTCGCCACGATTGTTTTTGGTTTAAGGCGCCGTAGGTTAGACCGGTAATGGAAAGCTCTCTTTTTCTGCCAGCTTCAATTCTGCCCAGATCCCATTCTGTATGGCCGGTATTTTTTGATTCTATATTACTTGATAAGAAAACAAAACCATCCGGGTATTGCACATTGAGAGTCGCTTTTTTAAAAGCGATACTTTGATTGTTTTCATAAGCTATTTGGTAAGTGGTGGTGGTGCCAGCCATAATATTGGTTGGTCCGTTGAGACGTAAGGCCACTTTATCTTCGGAGAATTTGTTGGTATTACCAGGCATAAAGAAGAAACCTGCCCAGGCCACAGCTGCCAAAAGACCACCTACCAACACAACCGTCAAAAAAGTTTTGAAAGCAGTGTGAGTTTTGGTAATTTTAATTCGCCTCATATCAGGCATACGACCCTGGTCGTCTTGATAAATTTCGGCGAGTTGTTTGGAAATTTTGGTCTGTTTTTTTTCTTCAACATACTCTTCTAGTGTTTCTTTCTTACGAGTAGTTTTTTTTCTAATAACTTTTTTTGGTTTTTTTTCTGCGCCAGGTTCGTTGATTGGCTTGGTTGAAAAAGATGGTTCTTCATTCATAAAGTATTAGTTATTTTGTTTATTTTTTATTCCTTTTTTTGCATCACTAAAACCCAGATTTGATCTGTGCTTAGTTTGGTGTTTTTAACAGCAATGCCATTAGTAGCTACCGTCAGATCACGACCGTTTTGCCAAATCGGCGACCAACCTTCAGGGTAAATAACTTGGCTTTCAAAATCACTGTTTACACCGGATTGTTTTTGAACAATTAGCTGGTACTTTGAGAGAGGGTTTTGGGATTGAAAAATCTTTGCCCAGTTACTGAGGTTGGAATTGGCACTTTCTTCCCAAGCTTTGAATGGTAGTTTGTAGGTAAATTGAACTTGGGTAGTTTGGCCAGGTTCGGTAATAATCCAATTACCAAAAGCGGTTTTGCCAAATTCTTGGGTGATGCGTGTGCCTGATTCATCGTCTATATCTATTTCTGTTTCAAATTTTGTGAGGGCTTCGTCTTTTTCGTACCAAGTTTCCGGAACTTTGAAAGCTTTTTCATCTGGCCAGGTAAAGCCACTGGCGCGGATCAGCTCACTGCCTTCCGGTACATAAATACGAAGGTAATCGATATTGGTTTGGCCGTAAAGATTTTCACCATCCACTCCAGTATGTTTTCGGGTAATAACCACGCTATTTAAAATAGTGCCATCGGACTGGATGACAGTTTGGTGGATGACATTTTGCTCTATTTTTGCATCACTTTTTTGACCTTGGATGTTGGTGTTAACGACAAATAAATAATCTTGATCTGGGGTGGTCTTAGTTATCTCTCCGCTCCAGCCAAATTCTTTCATTGTGTTTTGAGTAGCATCATCTACAAAATAAGCTTGAATTTCTTTTTGTTGTAAAGCCTCGGATAAATTGGTAAGAAGAGGTAAGACTGCCTGGGCTTTCATTTTTTTAAAATTTTCTATAAAAACAGGAGCCAAATCTGAGAGAATTTGTTTTGGTTTGTGATCTTTTTTCTCTGGGCCATATTCTACGATATTTTGGATAGTAGAGAGGGCGTTATCTTTATCAATTACCAAGTCTCGGTTTTGGTCGGCAACGGGTCCGATGATAGAGAGTAGTCTGTTGAGTACGTCGGCGTTAATGGCAATCACACCATCGGCAGTGAGGTTGCGACTATGTCTATAGAACCAAAGCATTTTCTCGGCGCTGGCAGAGAAATCGGGGAACCAGTTGGCGTCCTGAAATTCCCAACGTTTATTAGATAAGAGCAATGGGGTAGGTGGAGTCACAAATTCTTTGAGTTGGCCTTGGAGGTCATACGAGCCGCCAGCTGGAATATCAATATTAACAATCTCGCCATCTTTGATATCCAGTAAAGCAAAGCTTCCCATAAAGCCACCAGTCGGGCGAATTTCAGCCGGGTTTTGGAAGACTAGCAAGTATCGGCGCAAGCCCTTGCCGCCAAATATTTCTTGGACGGAATTGTTTAACTTATTTATATTGTCCAGATCTTTGACGTAGAGGTTGAACAAGACTCGGAATTCTTTGAATGTATCTTGATACTCAAAAGGCAAAATATCAGAGTCAACTTTGTTGAGGTCGCCCAAGGCTTGTTGGTAGTGGGGGAGAGAGTAATTTAGATGATCGCCCAGAGATTTGAGATTGTTGGTTAGAGTTGAGGATCGGTATTGGATTTCTGATAGGCCCTTGATGAGGTAGGTATTACCAAGTGATATTTCTTGTCCGGCGGTGATAAGCCGTTGGCGACTTTGGATTTGATTATTCATGACTGGTACCACGCCTACGATTTTTTGAAGGATGCTATATTTGGTATTTAAAAGTTCTACGGCTTGGTCAAAACTGTGTAAGGCATTGGTCAAAGATTCTTGCGCATTGCCAATGTTGCCACTCATTAGCGCTGAAGTAGAATCGTGCAAAGCCGAAAATCCGGCCGTACTATTGTCGGCGATTTGGTCGGTAGTTGATTTGAGATCAAAATAATAAGTGCGAGCGGTGGTCGGGGCAAGAAAAATAAAGACAACGGCCAGAGCCACACCAACTAAACGTTTGGGAGAAAGTAGCACTCGAATTTTATCAGTAGGAAAGTTTATCTTGGGAATGGAGAAGGTTGGAACCTGAAATTGGTAATTTTTTATTTGAGAAAATTTGTCGGATATTTTTTGGGATAATTCATTGGCTTTTTGCAAAGTTGGGGAAGGGGTTTTTGGTGTAGTGATTTTTTCGGGAGTAAAAGAAATTTTTGGAATATTAACTGGTTCGCTTTTTGGAGCGGGGCTACTAGATGGTAATTCATGGAAAAAATACAAGTCTTTGTTTTGGGAGGGGGCAGAGGCTTGGATGTTCTGGGAGAGGCTGTTGGTATTATCTTTTAGGTTTACCAAATTGGATGATTCATGATTCTGATATTGAACATGATGTACAAAAAAATTGAGCGGTTGACGAACCGGTTGGATATTTTGGTTTGGCGTCGAAGTAGTTGGATACGGTTTTTGTTCAAATCTTTCCAGTCTTTCTTGGCAGGTAGATTTGTTATGTCCCATTTTTTGACAAACCGCGCAACGACGCACGTGAATTTTTGGTTCGATTTTGGCTTTTTTGGCCATTAGAAACAATCAAAAATTATAGCTATATTATACACTATTTTTTTGATTTTGAGGATGCAATTTTGTCTAGTTAGACTGTGTATAATTTGTGAGGCCTAAAATTTTTTTAATTTGTGCTACAAAAGCCTTTTCACTGAACTTTTGGGCGGTCTGATAGCAGTCGTTCTCCATCTGTTTAGCAAGTTCGGGAGTTATTTTTTGGATTGCTTCTTGTAAATCAAGAGTAGTAAAATCAAACGGCAACAAAAGACCATTTTTTTGATCAGTAATGATCTCCAGCAATCCGCCTTCGGCCACGCCAATGACTGGTTTGCCGGCCTGCATAGATTCCACGGCGCTCATGCCAAAGTCTTCGCGGATAGGAATATATATTGTGGCTAGACACTTGCCTAAGTATTCCAAGAGTTTGGTGTCATTTATCCAACCAAGGATAGTAATATTTGGGTGTCCTTCGGCCATTTTTTGAATTCTTTCTAGTTCTGGACCGCCTGAAGCCACAATTAGCTTTTTGTTTGGTAGGCCGATGAAGGCCAGGACAATTTGGTCTACCCGTTTGACGTCATAGAGCCTAGCCCAAGAGAAAAAGTAATCTCCATAGCCAAGATTTTTGAAAGGCAAAGTATCGCAAGGCGGATAGGCCACGACTGAATCAAGGCCAAGATATTTCTTAATACGGTTTTTGGTGTTTTCGGAATTGGTGATAATGAGGTCCAAACGGTTGGCCAGGGTTTCAAATCGCCAGCGGTTAAACCAAACAAATGGAATAAAGAGCATTTTTTTCCATAGCGAGTAAGATTTGAGTCGGACTTCATAATTATCATATAGATGGCGGGGAGGGGTGTGCATGTAGGCAATATGTTGGGACGGCCTATTTTTTTTACTAAAAAATTTCCAGCCTAAAATACGAAGCATAGCGATGAGGCAGTCGCCACTATAAATTATAGTATCGTAATTTTTGGCAAATCCAGTTTTAAACAAAAAAGAAAGCTGAACTTGCAAGTAACGAAAACCCGGCAGCTGTGACCAGGGCTTTTCTTTGTAGAGTTCTATGGTGTGGATGCCTTGAGCTCGGGGATCAAAAGAATCCTTGGCAATAAAAGCCGTGGCAATATCAGCGCCGAGGTTTTTGGCAAGGCTAATTATTAGCCTTTCCCCCCCGCCTTTATAGACAAAATAGTCGTGGAGAATGAGGATTTTTGGGTTTTGAGCCATATTTGCTGGATTTATGGGGGTGTGTTATGATTTTAGGGTATAACTTGTGTATTATTGCCTATTGTGGGAGTTGTTGCAAGATGTTTGTTTTAAATAAATTTATTGTGAAGTACAAAATAAGAAAAGCAAACAAGAAGGATGCGAAAAATATTGCCAAAGTTCATATCCAATCTTGGCGTGAAAGTTACAATGGTATTGTTGATGACCAGTACCTAAAAAAATTATCATTGGTAACTCGTACAAAAAAATGGCAAGAAAAACTACAAACATCAGAAAAAAACGTAGATATTTTTGTGGCTGAAGATACTAGCTATGAAATAGTTGGGTTTATAACAGGGGGAATATCTAGAGACAAGCTATTAAAATATAAAGGGGAACTTTATGCCATTTATATACTTAAACAAGCTCAAAAAAATAAACTAGGTTACCGGCTTGTAAAAAAATTATGTGTCGCTTTGAAAAAACAGGGGATAAAAAGCATGTTTGTTCGTGTTTTAAAAGATAATACTTCTAAAAATTTCTATATAAAATACAGGGCAAAATTATTTAAGACAACAAAATTAAAAATCGGGGAAAGAAAACTGGTAGAGGAATATTATGGTTGGCCTAATTTTAAAAAATTTGGAATATAAATTTATGGAAACAAATCAAGCGCAACAGTCAGTATCTCAAAAAAAATCCATCTCGTATCTTAAATTTTTAATCAGTCTGCCAGTAGTATTATTGGCATTTAAAACTTTTATTAATATTCCCGACAAGGGATCAACTCGGGGAATAGCGTTGATTTTATGGGGTTCTGTCTTTCTTATTTGGGGGGTGTTATGGTTTATGCAATTGCCTAGTTTGAGTAGTAAATTATCTATTCAAAAAATTGTAGACAACCCGAATTTTAAAAAGACTATAAAATGGTTGATGATTTTGTTAATTTTAGTTGCCATTGTTTTTACAATCGTTGGTTTATTTGATGGCTTTATTCCCGGGTTGAATGGCAAAGATTTTTTTACCATTATGTTAGCGCCGGTTTTGCATTAAATAAAAAATTTATGAATTTCATTCTTGTAACCGGAAATAAAGACAAACTAGATGAAGCTAGAAAAATTTTGCAAATACCAATTGAAAGTGTTGATTTGGAGCTTGATGAGTTACAAGAGCTAGACCCAATTAAAATCGCAAATCACAAGGCAAAACAGGCTTGGAATAAATTACAAAAGCCACTGGTTGTATGGGATCAGTCCTTGTATATTGACTGTCTGAATGGTTTTCCTGGTCCTTTGATAAAATGGTTTTGGCAACAAGTCACGTTAGGGAAAATTTGTGAGATAGTCAAAATATTTAATAATCAAAAAGTTTATAACGAAACAATTCTGACGTATTTCGATGGGGAAAGTTTAGAACATTTTAGGGGACGGTATGATGGCATTATTCCGGATAAACCAAGAGGGGAAAATGGTTGGGGCTGGGATGCAATATTTATTCCAGAAGGCCAGAGTAAAACGTATGCTGAAATGTTGCCAGAAGAAGTGATAAATTTCCGTGGTCATCGAATTGCTTTAGAAAAATTAAAGGATTGGCTTAATTTAAAATAATATTCAATATGAATACCAAAAAAATCGCCCTGTTAGCTGTCTTGTTTAGCGCCACAATTTTAGTTGGCGCTGGTTGTAAAAATAATTCAGAATATAATGGTGGTCTTGTGCAAAGTATTAAAGATAGTGACTGTAAGATGTATTATGATGGATGTAATACTTGTGAAAAGATGGGGATGGATGAAGTTTGTACAGAAAAATATTGTTCGGAATTTGGTGAGCCAAAATGTTTGGATGAAATAAAAAAATACTCATCCGCGCAATATGGTTTCCAATATCCACAAGGCTATGTTGTAGAAGAGTCAGGCGAAACGCCTTCGGTTTTGGTGGCGCGAGGAAGCAAGGGAAGGGTGGAGATTTTCAAAAATTCTGATTTCAAAGATCCATTAACAAAGAAAGAAGGCGTGCGTTCGCATGGTTATTCTAGCTCCGGGTTTGATGAGTATGAAGCGGAACTTGTGCCAAAGGAAAAGTTGGATATCGGAGGGCATGGCGTTTGGCTGTTTTATAGAAAAGATGATGCGCAAACAATGGAGGAGGTTCGTGTGATTTTTGCTTCTATACAGGTGAAATAATTTTTGATTATAAAATATGACTGAAAGTATAATGATAATTGTTGAGGCTCATATCAATGCGCCAGTAGAAAAAATCTGGGAATGTTATACTAAGCCCGAGCATATTACCAAGTGGAATAATGCTTCGCCAGACTGGCATACACCACGAGCGGAAAATGATCTGCGAATGGGAGGGAAGTTTTCGTCTCGTATGGAAGCAAAAGACGGAAGTGCCGGGTTTGATTTTTGGGGTATCTATGACGAGGTAGAAGAAAATAAATTGATCAAATACACGATGGGTGATGGCCGCAAAGCCGAGGTTATATTTACTGGGGATAATTCAGAGACTAAAGTGGTAGTAAACTTTGAACCGGAAAATGAAAATTCTATTGAAATGCAACGAGGCGGTTGGCAGGCCATTTTAGATAATTTTAAGAAATACGTGGAGGGAAATAAATTTTTATAAATATATGCCAAGTAGCCCCGATGTAAGGAGTCTTTCATTAAGAGATCAATTAGACAAATTAATAATTCCAGATCTGTCTGATGGTAAAATTGAAGAAATCACCGCGGATCAAGTTAAGTTATTAATGGATAAGTTTTCTAATTTAGCTATGATGATGGCGCATATTGAAAGTTATGCTGATACAGATGAAGGTAGAAGAGAGTTGTCTGAACTAGGTGAACAAACTGTTAAAAATATCAAAGATATAAGAGAAAGAATTAACAGGAGTAACCCCCAAGAAATTTTAGAATTTAGGCAGAAATTTTTAAAATGGCTTCCGCAACAGTTGCGTTATACTTTAGGTGTATTAAAAAAGTATTATTTTGCTTCTGAAAAATATAAGGCAGAATGTGTTAAGTGGCAAAGAGACCCTAATAAATTGCCGCCAAGTCTTGAAGGCGTTTTGGATGCGTATGCTAAAATTTCTTAGTAAATTTTTATAAAACCTCCAAAAATTCCTTTGCCGCCTTCTCCCAACTAAACTTCTTTGCCTGTTCCAAACCAAGAGTTTTAAAATGTTCTTTTAGTTTTTCATTTTTTAACATTTCGGTTATAGCTCCAGCTAGTTCTGATGGCCGATTTGGATTTACCAAGTAGGCAGCCTGGCCAGCCACTTCTGGCAAAGAAGATCGGTTGGAGGTAATTACCGGTACGCCACAGGCCATCGCCTCCACCACTGGAAAGCCAAAGCCTTCATAAAAACTAGGATAAACAAATAAAGAAGCCAGGGAATAAAGGGTAGATTTATCTTCTTGGTCTATGGAACCGATGAATTTTATTTTGTCTTTGTAAGGTGAGGATTCAAATTTTTGGTAGATTTTTTTGTCGTTCCAGCCTTTGTGGCCGGCGATAATTAGGGAGTAAGGCTCGCCTTCGCCTTGCTTCGGCGAGGCAAGAGCAGGGCAGGACTGTTCGAAGGCTTCTATCAGACCGATGATATTTTTGCGCGGTTCAATGGTGCCTAAAAATAAAATAAATTTGGTGGGGAGATTATATTTTTGTTTTAATCGGACTCTAGCGTCTGTCATCTCGACTGAGTCTTTAGACGAGTGGAGAGATCCCTTTTCCTCTGGTTTAAGGGATTCCTCCGCTTCGGTCGGAATGACAACGGGTGTTTGGTTGGCCGAACAATTAACCCCGGGATAAATTACCTTGATTTTTTCCGCTGGAATTTTGTAGACATCAATCAGATCGCGCTTTGTATTTTCTGAAGGGGTAAGAATGATACTTGCTTTTTCACATTGTTTTTTGGGGTTGATAGCCCAGTGCCAGAGTCTTTGTTTGAAGGAATAAAACTCGGGAAAAAATTCAAACGAAAGATCATGAACTGTGAGAATGTGTTTTGTCCCGATTTCAAATTCGTTTGAAATCGAGGATGCTCGATTTTGTTTTGGCAAAATCGGCATTTTTTTGGAAAGAGCGGTAAAGTTAAAATTGGTGGAGAAAAAATAGTCTAAATTATTTTTGTCTATCTTTGGAAAGTTAAATAGTTTGGTGCAAGCATTGAATAATTTGTTTGGCCAATTTTTGTGTTCATAGTGAATATTGTCTTGCAACCACTGGGGAATATTTTCAGACACATCTTTTGCTGAATTATAAAAAAGAAAATACTGATTGGTTTTATCAATCTCAAAAATAGCATTGAGAAGTTCGTAGGTATATTCACCGACACCCGAGCGGGTAGGCGACATCAGCGGGCGAATATCTATACCGATGTTCATAGTATTTAATTTGTCATTCCGACCGAGCTCGCCTAGGCGAGCGAGTGGAGGAATCCCTTAAACATGGTTTTTGCAAAAACATAGTATAAGGGATCCCTCGGCTAAGCTAGGGATGACAGAAAAACAGGAATT
>CAYIJG010000027.1:0-12168 GCA_964363685.1 uncultured Gammaproteobacteria bacterium | reverse complement strand
TTCAAGGTCTACCTCGTCGATATGTTTGTGATTTCTCTGGATTAGAATGGTTTGAAGGAGAAAATTGGCAAACAAATTTAGATGAACTAAAAATAATTCTTTCAAAATAGTATATGTCAATAAAAATTAAACCTAGGCTAAGAATTACACTCTCAACACTGTTAGGTCTACTATTGACATTAGTTTATTTTGGCAGTGGTTTTATAATTTTAAATTTAATGCAGGATTACGAATCATTTAGAAATACAGCGTTTATATATTCAACATACATATTTACAATACCTTTGTTGTATATTGCTGAATTACCCACAATACAGGGTATAGTATTTTTAATCATAACTTATACCCTGTTCTCTCTTTTAGCATACAGAATTTTAAAAAAATATGCTGAATAGTAATAAAAAAATCCACTTTATCGGCATCTGCGGTGTTGCCATGAGCGCACTGGCTACTGCCTTTCACAATGATGGTTGGCAAGTGACCGGAAGTGACGTGGGATTTTTCCCGCCTATTTCTGATTTCTTGAAAGATAATAATATCCAATTTTATCCAGGTTGGCACCCAGACCGTGCCCTCCAAAGCTTTAGCGAAGGAGGGAAAAATGATGAGGTGGTCGTCGTTGGCAATGTGGCCGGATCTACCAATCCCGAATTTTTGTTTGTGCAACAACATAATATAAATTATAAATCTTATCCCGAGGTAATCGCCGAGTATGTTGTAGAAAAAAATTCTCTGGTTTGTGCTGGTACCTATGGAAAAACTTCCAGCGCTACACTACTCACTTTAATCCTAAAAAACGCAGGTATGGATCCAAGCTATATGTTTGGCGGGTTGAGTTTAAATTTACCTTATAGTGCTAAAATTAAAAAAATTAACATCCCCCAACCCCCTTCAAAGGGGGAATTAACCAGCAAAGAAGAATGGAGTGTGCTTGAAGGTGACGAATACAAGACTGCGCGCTGGGACAATCGTCCAAAATTTGCGCTTTATTCCCCTACTCATCTACTGCTTACTTCAGTTTCTTGGGATCATGCTGATGTGTACCCTACCGAAGAATCGTACTTGCAGGCTTTTCGTGAACTAGTTGGCAAAATCCCAAACGACGGTTTGATTGTTGCTTGTACTGATGGCGCCAATATCGCAACCATTCTATCTAACAACAAAAATAATGCGAACATGATTAAATACGGCAAAACTCCAGACAACGATTATTACTACCACGACCTCAACCAAACAAAATCGGGGTTGGAATTTAAAATAAAAAACAATGATACTGAGTATCATATTACCCCACCCGTTTTAGGAGAACATATGGCGGAAAATATTTGTGGATCTTTTGCTATGGCCAAAGAAATTGGTATAGATACAAATATCATTCTAGAAACAATCAAACAATTTAAAGGTGTAAAAAGAAGACTAGAGAAAAAATACGAAGGCGAGATTACGGTGTATGATGATTTGGCCCATTCTCCTGCCAAAGCCGCGGCCAGTCTCAAAACTCTCCGCTACATTTACCCACACAATAAAATCATCGCTATCTTTGAACCAAACACCGGCAATCGCAAACTCCAAGCTGTACCGGGATATGATAATGCTTTTAAAGATGCAGACGAAGTTATTATTCCAACGCTCACAAAATTAAAAACAGATCCAACTGACCCGGAACCGCCATTTGATGGTGAGTTTTTAAAAAGAGTAATTGCCAAAACTCATCCGCATGTAACTTTTATTGAGAATGACAAAGCGCTAATAGATTATGTAAAAAATAATACTAAAAAAGCGAAGCCCCGTACCGAGTCGCTGAGCGGCTCTGAAACTGGGGAAGACGTTATCGTCTTCCTAGGTTCGCATGGATTTCGAGGAATGATAGAAATAATTATTTCCCTTCATCAACCACCTCAGCAGTAACTACACCGTCTTTCATTTCATTAACAAGTAAAGTTATACCACAAACATCACATTCAATCACATTTCCTACAGCTAAATTTATATAACTCGAAAGATTAACTTCATTTTGACATTCTGGACAAGTTAAATTCATAATACAGTTTAAAATAAATATTTAGAAAGGGGCAGGGGGGCCGAAATTAATAGACCCCTCCACTCCGACCTAGGTCGGAATATTCCCTTTTTAAGGAGAATACAAAACAAACCTAGACTAATTTTACTCTAAATCCGCTAAAAGTCAAGCCTCCTATGATTACACCTCAACCGCAAGCTAAAAAATTAGCAAAGGCACTAAATCTCGGTCCCGACCTATACTTAAAACGCGAGGACCTGCACCCTTATGGCTCACACAAGGGCAGATCTATTCCGGTGATGATTGAAAAATACATCCAAGAAGGTTGGCAAAAATTTTGCATTTCTTCATCAGGTAATGCGGCGCTGGCAGCAATCTACTCCATTAAAGACTTAAATAAAAAACAAGACCAACAAAATACTTTGCATATTTTTGTTGGTAATCATATTCAACCAGAAAAACTAGAACGATTAGAACAAATCAAAGAGAAAGATAAAAATATAACTATTGAAAAAGTAAGCAACCCCAAACAATCAGCTTTTCAAATGGATAAAAAAGGGGAAGCCAAAAATTTACGTCAATCAACAGATGATACTGCTTTGATTGGCTACCAAACACTGGCCGACGAATTATCCCAGATACAAAATTTAACAGCTGTATTTATCCCTACCTCAAGTGGCACAACAGCCCAAGGGCTTTATAATGGTTTTAAAAAACATGGATTTAACCCACAAATTCATATTATTCAAACTCCAAAATGCCACCCGCTGGTTGATAATTCCCCCATTGGCACCTCAGTAGCAAACGCCATCGTTGACACAGTTGGTTACCGCAAAGAAGCTATCCAAAAAATACTTCAAGAAACCGGAGGAAAAGGCTGGATAGCAGAAGACAAGGATATTGTTGAGGCTCAGCTACTAGTCAAAGAAAAAGAAGGACTAGACATTTCCCCTAACAGCGCCCTATCTCTAGCTGGATTAAATCTAGCTATAAAAAATGGTTTGAAATTTAAAGGTTCTGTTGTTTGTCTGATTACCGGACTTTAATTTTATTGTCCATTCATCAAAACAATTTCATCTCTTCCATCAAAATCAACATCTACCGCGCCAACTTTGAGAGGGCCAAAAGTAAAACTTCCAGATAGTTTAAATTGAGATAATAATTTACCGGCAAAATTATATATTTTTACTTGTTTGCTTGTGCCATAATCAAGCGCCACGATAATTTCTTTGTTTTTATCACCACTGACATCCCCTACCGCCACCCCTAATTCTCCCTTTAACTTTCTTGTGTCTATAAAAAATCTTTTATTAATCCTTGATAAACTACTATCAAAAATAATTACCTCCGGCCGAGAATTTCCACCAGTTCCCAAAATAACTTGGCCGTTTTTTGCTACGCCCGGTGAATTACTGTCGGCAACCGCCACGCTTAATCCTAATTTAAACTTCTTGCCAAGCGGAAATATTTTTTCTTTTATAACTCCTCCATGATAATTATACACCACCGCTTCTCCACCTTTATTTTGAGAAACAACAATTGAATCCGTAAGTTCCCCATTCAATCTTCCAATAGCAATATTGAGTTCTCCTTTATAACTACCATCAAAAGGAAAACCGTCAAACCAAATTTCTCCAGCTGAATTAAAAATCTGTAATTTTTGGCCAATAACCATTATTTTTTCCTCTAATCCATCGCCATCCAAATCTCCATAGTATATTTTGGCTCCGCCCAAGACACCTTCTTCATAAATAAACAAACCATTGCGAGAACGAGTGCCATTAACATTAAAAAAACGCACAAAGTTACCATTTTTAAAAACAACATTCTTTAGGCTTTGCACCGGGCGCAACATAATCAAACCATCTTTTGATGGTAAATTTAACTGACTAATAATGGCGCCATTATTTACAGCTTTATCCTGTGTGCCTTTTATTTTTTCATAATCTCCACCCAAATCAATATCTTGCGATTCCTCGGTCGCATTGACTAGCGCAATCCCATTTTCATATTCCCGACGCCAAACATCTTCTTCAAATTGAGGTTTGTTATTAAGAGACACAGCCGAACCCAAAGGATTACCCAAATCAACACTATACTCATCATACCACCACGTCTGTCCATGATTTTGATCGCCAAAATCAAACGAGTAATAACCATCTAACAACAACGTGCTAGCCAAACCAAACCTGACCTTTTTATAATTATTATTTTTGCCGTTATTACCAGTATTGACATTTATAATCATAAATCGAGGCTGTTCCTGTCCACCTTGATTGGAGGCATATGTTTTCATCGCTTGTTTCCAGCCCAAAAAAGATGGAAAACTTTCAAGCATAATACCATTTAAATCATTCTTGTAGGCATCACTAGTGGCATTACCAACGAGTATATATTTATTCCCTGTCAGCCTTCTGGTCTCTTGATAAATTTCGCGCATCCCCTGCTGCCAATGATAATCAATTTCTGTATCAAGCAAACCATCTTTATTTAAGTCTACCGTATCACCGGTCAGCCATTTAACATCCTTCCAAGCATTATCATAAAAAACTCCGTTCCATAATCCGGTTGACAAAATTTCCTGACTGACAAACTGAGCCAAATATTGATTGAACCTTAGACCGTTTACACTTGGCGCACTGTCCGCCACATTTAACATCCATGTTCCTGGCCAAAAAGTAAGTTTATTATTTTGGATATTAGTCAGATACCAACTATCATTAATACCACTCGCTAATTTGCGTCGCATCACACTTGAACTACTACCCGCGTCTTTTTTTATCTCTTGCGGAGTAATATAGGCTAGTAAAATTATATCTGGATTAAGTTGTTTAATTCTCTTTATAGCATCAATACTATTAACTTGTGTTTCCATATCTAAAATCAACAGATCCCACTGGGCCAGTTCCGCTACCTTGGAAGCCGGAATATCCCAACCCAAAAAATAATTCGCTCTCTTGGGCGAACCGCGTAGCGCTGACGAAATATTAGGAAATAATAAACCTACATAACCTATTGATACCAAAACTAAAGCAACGGCGACTAAATAGTGCCGTTTTATCTTTTTCCTTTTTATCCCGATTTCAATTCGCGTTGAAATCGAGGATGCTCGACTTTGCCGAAGCAAAGTCGGCACTTGCCCCCTTTTTCTTACAGGCATACTTCAATTTGACTTTATTTTATCATAAAATAGTGCTATAATCAAGGAAATAATTAACCACCATGAACCACCTCAAAAAATTTTCTCCCAGCGGACTAGCGGTGATTTTTTTGTCTATTTTTATTATTTTTAATCCGAACACCAACCTAGACATCATCTCTTTCCTGCTAATTGCCTTTATAATCCTTCAGAAAATTTTTGGGGAGTATTTTATTCTTATTTTACTAGCCTTTCGCCCAACCCTAGATTACTGGCGAGATTACAATATTTTTGCATCCCGTTTTTTTGTTTTTAATATCAATGCCGCCCTATCTTTATTCTTATTAGTTTGGTCTGTAATCTTTTTTGTAAACAACTACACTTATTTCAAAAAAATTCCCTTAAAAATAATTTGGCTCATATTTATAGTTTGGTGCACGCTTTCAGCCATATTTACCTATAACCTATTTTCTACTTTTATTGAAACCTTGAAGCTAACTAGTCTATTCGCCATGTTTGGCGTCTGTTATATCATGTCAGAAAAAGATAAAGATAAATTTAGAAATAATTTCCTAAAATCATTAATGGTTGGAGCTGTGATCCCTATAACAGTTGGCGTATACCAATTAGTTACCAAAACAGGCATGACGATTGATGAGATTTCCAACCGCATTTATGGCACCTTTGCCCATCCCAATGTCTTAGCCACTTTCGCTTTATTACTACTCGTTGTTCTGGTGAACGAATTTATTAATACTGCAAAAGAAGACATAAAAAAACTTAACTTGCTAAAATTTTTTGGCGTAATCCTTTTAGCAACTATTGCCTTTACCTACACTCGTATCGCTTGGATAGGTGTCGCTTTTTTGTTTATTTCTATTGGCTTGATCTATTACAGAGCATTGCTTCTTTACGTATTAGGAATTGTTATTTTATTTTACGCTGTTTTCTATCCTACTAATCGCTACCTGATCAAAAACTATAACATACATTTACAAAGCAGTGGCATAATTAACCGACTCACAAATCGCAACCCAGACTCTGACTCAATCAATTGGAGGACTGATGTTATTACCAAAGTAATTCCTTTATTTAGGGAAAAATATTTAATCGGTTATGGCTATGGTACTTTCCCTAAAGTGTGGGACGATAACAAAGATGTCCAAAACATTTGGGATAATACTTCCGAAGCCCACAATGACTATATCAAAATCGCGCTTGAATCTGGCATTATCGGCTTGATTTTATTCCTTATTATTTTTTCCAGCCTGCTCTACAAACAAATAATTATCGCCTTTAAAACCAACTTCAAAAATATTGTTTTTCTCACTAGTATTTTGATTTATCTTATTCTCAGTCTTTCAGATAATATGCTTCATCACACGCCGGTGATTTGGTGGTTTTGGGCGGTATGGGGAATTTGGATGCACTAAACGATAAGCACTAAATTCTAAAATACAAATACTAAAGACATTGCCAACTAAAGAGATAAGACGAGATTGTCCCCTCCTTAAGAAGGAGGGGTGAGGGGAGGTCAAAGTTATGACTATTATTTACAATAAGTCTTCAAATAAAAACTTCCGAAAAAATCTACGCGCAAACATGACAAAAAGCGAAACAGTGTTATGGAAAAATATCAAAGGCAACCAACTAGGCTTTAAGTTTAGGAGGCAATATGGAATTGGAAAATTTATTATCGATTTCTATTGTCCGAGCTTACGCTTTGCAATAGAAATTGATGGCCTGACTCATTCTGACATAGGAGTATACGAAAAAGATTTAGTAAAACAAAAATACTTAGAAAATTTAGGTATAATAGTAAAAAGATATTCTTCTGAAGAAGTTTTTAAAACAATCAATCAAGTGCTTGAAGATATTTATCAAACTTGTAATGAATTAAGTAGAAGTAATATTTATACAAGACGAGAATAGCAATAAGACCCCTCCTTCACCTCCCCTTCTTAAGGGGAGGACAAACAGTCGCAAAAAACAAAAAAACCACCCAGAGAGAGTCACCTAAAAAAGTAATTTGCATTATTTATTCGGGTAATCGGGTGGTATTTTTTGTTAGGCAGATAAATCTGTCTATTTTTATTTACTGCTTTACTTCGCGTTGTCATTCCCGACCTGCCTACCGCAGGCAGGCTTGATCGGGAATCCACGTAATAAATAATCTGGATTCCCGCATTCGCGGGAATGACGCTAAGAAAAAATAATAAATACAAATAGAAAGATTTTAAACGGCTGACTGGAGGAAGAGCGCGTGGGCCGGACGCCCACGTAGGCGTCGCTAGCCAGGCGACATCTTCCCCTGCCTCGAACTAGTCGAGGACTTCGAATCCCAACTCCTTGATCAGCTGCTTGAGCCACGGCGGGGATCCCTTCATCATGACGACGAAGTTGATCACGGCGCGGTAGTAGGCCTGATTCCCCTGCTCGTCGAGGATGGGCTGCGGTGGGTTCTGGTTGTCGAGGATGGGCCCGCAGCTGAATCCCTGGCGTGAAGTTGCCCCCGGATGCCACTGGGCATCGGAGAAAGTGCCTCCTGTTCCGTAGGTGGCGTTGTTGGTCAGTCCTCCACCGACCTGTTGTGGAATAACGATGCCGGAGCAGCCGTTGGCAACCACCCTTGGAGCGTTCCAGGTGAAGGGGGGAACAACCTCCAGGAACATCGCGCAGGCCAAGAGGTTCAGACCGTGGTCGTTGCCGTCCTGGTCTCGACACTGCAGGGTGTAGGTCGTACACCCCTCATGCAGGCTGACGATCTGATCGCAGAATCCTTCCGGATCCTGCGGACAGTTGAGCAGCTGCAGATCTCCTCCCCAGTCACCGATGCTGGTGCCGAGGGCGTTGATCGCCACGGCCGTGCAGCTCTGGGCGCCAGTCGCCTTGTACCTGAGGGTGGCCTGGTGGGCAGGGTCAGGGACGGAGTCGGGGTCAGCATGCAGGTTCCGGCTGTCGAACGGAGCCTGTATCTCGGGCGACTTGAAGTCCATCGAGAACGCGACGGTAGCGTCGACGGAACCGTCCGTCGAAGCGTCGGTCACGTTGCCGTCGGTACCACCGTCGCCATCGTTGGCGTCGGTCTCGGTGGTGGCGTCCATGGCCACATCGTCGTCACCAGCCAGGTGACCGCCTGGGCTGAATCTGCAAGCGGCCACGAACACGAAAGTGAGAATGAGTGGTGCACGCGACATTTGGCCCTCCTTGGGCAGTGAACTAAGAATCATTGATCCAAGGCTTGCGCCAAGTTCGGGGGCACTTGCCGCCCTAAATCTAAGAAAGAAAAATTCTTTTTTAAATTTAGAACGAAAAATATAAAAACCAAAACTATAACTTTCTTAAAATGCTATACATTCAGTATAGCATTTCGTTTATTTTTTGACTATTTTGTTTTTTATTTATTGTTTTGTAAATAACTGTTTTAACCTATTATCTTCCTACACTATGTTTATGTAAGAAGATAAATGGGTCGGCGATCGCGATGATCGCCGATCGGAATCGTAATTCCGCGCAGACTGTCGTCGCCCGCGTCGAGGGGTTACCTCGGGCGGGCGAACGCGGAAGGGAGCATCGCGCTCCCGTGTAGCAGCTGGCGGCGCCGATGCCGGCTGTGTGGCGACCCGAACGTGCGGGGTCGCCTGGCGACGACTAGTTCGGCGCCATCGCCTCGGAGGCGATCAGCGCCTGGATGGCCACGGCCTTCTGCCGCTCCATCTCGGCCTCGGACGGGAAGACCACCACGCGCCCGGCCGGCCGCGTCGCCATCTCGAGCACCCGTTCCTTGATGGTCATCCTGGCCAGCGGAACATAGCGGACCATGTTCTGGGCGTCGTGCGTGATGGAGATGAAGCAGTCCGTGGTGGGGTGCGACTGCCCCAAGATCCAGCGCTCCATCGTGTCCATGAACGGCCGGCGAGTGGACAACTTCCACATGTGGAAGTGCCCGCAGATCGGCTTCACACCCCACTGCGCGTCGAAGGCGCGAGCCGAGCACGCACGGTAGCCCATGTACTGGAGCGTGCCGGGGTTGGCCGCGACGGTGGGCATCTCCACGTCGGGGGCGGGGCCGTGCGTGCCCCAGGGGGTGATGTACACGCTGCCGGAACCCGGGACGCCGTGGGTCTGGTCACACTCTTCCGTGTGCCATTCGCAGTGCTGCGGGGTCTGCGGCGTCGCGGGGACGCAGACGCCCTGGATGGCGGGGAACACAGGCAACGGCGCCGCCTGGTTGCACTGCGCGTTGGTGGTGCAGGCCACGATCACCTGGGCGTTGTTGACCGTCATCGCGACAGTCGCGCTCGACGTGTCACCGTCCGCGTCGCGCACCATGTACGTGAACGAGTCGGGGCCGCTGTAGCCGGTGTCGGGGGTGTAGAGCACCTTGTTGCTGGCGGTGACCGAGACCACGCCGTGAGGCGGGTCGGTCAAGGTCAGCGTCAAGGGCGCATCCTCCTTGCCGGTGTCGTTGGCCAGGACGTCGATCTCGATGGCGGTGTTGAACGCGGTGCTGGCGGTGTCGTTCTGCGCCAGCGGCGTGTGATCCACGGCCGGCGTCCCCACCGTGATCGAGGTGGAGCGCGTCAGCGTGCCGCAGGTCAGGACGTAGTTGCGCGTCATCGACGTGGTGACACCGTAGTCACCGTCCACCGCGAGATCCACGTTGGCCGCGATCCAGTCCCCGTGGCAGACACCGCTGAAGTTGGAGGTCGTCCAGCTCAGGGTGCTGTTGCAGGGGGCCGAAGCGCAGGACGCGGGAGTCGCCGTGAAGGTGTCGATGGTGGCCACGGCCGGCGCGGCGTCGGGCGTTCCGGCGTCGGGCTCGACGTTGCCGGCGTCGGCCTCCTCGATCGGGTGGTCGTCGTCCTTCACGTCGCAAGCCATGATCCCCATGGCGAGGCCTGCTGCCACAACGGCAGCGTGGATGTAGCGGGAGAGGGTTCGGAGCATCATACCAGAGACCTCACGCGATGGGTGGAAATGAATCGACAGCCGATGTGGCCAGCGACTCGGGACAGGTCTACAGCCAAAAGGATATTTTCCCCAGGCTGTTTGAAACGAAAAAACTTCCTATCCGGACTTAATATAATTTTATAACTATACTAGGTCCGAATAGAAAGTGTGTCTTTATTTTTTCAAAGAGCTATGTAGCCTATTATCCTCCTACTTCAATATAATCTATTTAAGTAAGAAGATAAATGGGCCGGCGACTCGTAGTCGCCGAGCCGGAATCGAAATTCCGCAGAACGGTCGCCGCTCGCGCGAGGGGTTGCCTCGTGCGAACGAACGCGGAAGGGAGCATGCTGCTCCCGATGTGATCAGAACTTCAGCAGGGAAGCATCCCCCTCCATGAAGGCGATGACGGCCCAGTCCATCTGCCTCTTCTGCTCGTCCCGGAAGCGGGAAAAGGAGTCGAAGCCGACGCCGAACGTGAAGTTGTCGCCCACCTGGCCGACCACCTCGGGTCCGAAGGCGTAGATGGTCTGGTTGACCTCGTTGTCCGCCCGCAGGTCGTAGCAGGTGAGCCCGCGGAACCCGACGCCCATCCCCACGCTGCTCGAGAGATGACGGACGTAGCGCAGGTTGGCGGTGAGTGCCAGGTCATCCCACGAGTGGGAGACCGAGCATCCGCCGATCGCGCCGGTGATCTGGACATCATTCTTCCCGGGGTTGAACCCCAGGTGCGCCCCGACCGCGTAGACCGTGCGATCGAAGTCCGGATGACGGAGGGTCGCGAGTTCGGCGTTGAGGCCGAACTCCCACTGCTTCAGCACCTTGAGAGTGACGGATGGCGGAGTCGGGGCGGGCGCGACCGACGGGGTTTGAGGAGCCGCGGCGGGGGCCTCCGCGTGGGTGGATTCGTGCTCCCACAAGTGGAGGCCCCGGGTCTGCACCCCGCGCGCGGTGACACGGCCGTTCTCCGGCACGTCCTCGGTGTTGAAGTCCACCGTGGTCGCCGGCTGGCCGGGCGCGCACTGGTCGATCTGGACGGTCGGCGGGGGCAGGGCGTTGGCGTCGCTCACGTTCTCCACCTTGACGGTGGGCTGGGCCTGAGCCTTCGTGAAGATCGCGGGGCCTGCGATCAAGGCCGTCAGCAGCAACATGCTGCTAACGAAGGTGTAACGGGGCTTGGTGACGTGCTGCGACATGATCGAGTCCTCCGCGAGACGGGAATGAGCGGGTAGCCATGGTGGCAACCCAACTCGGAGACAGATCTACAGCCAAGGGTACTTTCCCCGGGCTGTTGCAAAATAGAAATTTACTTCTTCCTACTCAGACTTAATATATATATATATTTAATTATCTTAATATATACTGAGTCCGAGCAGAAAGTGTTTTTTGTTTCTTTTCTATTTTCTATCTATTTATTGTAAAGAACTATTGTAACCTATCATCCTCCTACAAATGCACTATTTGTATCTAAGTAAAAGGATAAATGGGCAGGGCGATCACCGTGATCGCCCGCCGGAATCGTAATTCCGCAGAATCTGTCGCCGCCCGCGTCGAGAGTTACCTCAACGGGGCAGTCGCGGAAGGGAGCACGGCGCTCCCGTTGGTAGCCGGCGGCGGCGGTGCCGGCTGTGTGTGTCAGTTGGACGGCCGGGGGCGCCGCCCCCGATCCTGCCGGTACTCGTACGTGGCCGTGACGCCCGGGTTGGGCGACGGCACGGCACCGGGCAGGTCGCTGGCCTTGAGGCCGTCGACGTCCACCCGGAGACCGTTGAGCAGGCCGTCGTGCGCATCGAGCCGGCGATCGATGCCGTCCATCCGGCGGTCCATCCCGTCCATGCGCCCGTTGTCGTTGTTGACGACGACGACCGACGGCGGGGCGGCGGGGCGGCGGACGACCTTCTTCCGCACGACCAGCGGCGGCTGCGACGGGCAGGGGTAGGTGGCCTCGCAGAACTTGCGGGCCGCCTGCTCCTTCGCGGTCTCCTCGACCTCGATCTTGGTCTTGCCGTCGTTGTCGAGGGCCCAGGCCAGACCACCGCCGACCAAGAGGACGGCC
>CAYIJG010000026.1:0-12184 GCA_964363685.1 uncultured Gammaproteobacteria bacterium | reverse complement strand
GTTGGTGGTGTTGATTCAAGAGCTACCTCTGGAGAAAAGTACACTGTTGGTATTGGTAATTTCTATGCTAAGAGATTATCTACCATTGACTTTTCTGATGGTTTGCCTTCGACTAGCAACAATGGTACTACTGCCAATCAGTTGACAGTGAACCCAACATCTCTAGCTTGTTATAAGGATACTGCCCTCGGTAATGTAACCAGAGCTACTGGCGCAACTGCTGTTATCGGCCAGTATATTTGTACTGCCGGTACATCTGAAGATGTACGCTTGAGTAGTCTTACTTTAGCTTTTGGTAATGCTGGAAATGCAGCCAATTCCTATCAGAATGTATCTCTCTGGGATGGCAATGCACCGCTTGGTTCAACAATTGTTACCGCTGCAAGTAGTTCAAATAACTTCAGCTTTAGTTTGACTATTCCTAAGAATCAAACCAAGACCTTGCAAGTGAAGGCGTATGTTGTTCCTGGTTATACCGGTTCAATATCATCCTCTATCTTTAGTGGTAGTTACACCGGAGTACAGAGTAACAACTCAGCTTCCCTGGCTTCTACTCCTATTGTCGGTCAAACAGTGACGGTCGGTGCTGGTAACGTAAATGTTACGGTAGTGTCCGATGCCACCACCTTATCTAAGATATACGGAACCGATCAAACAGGTGTGCAGTTAGGTAAATGGAAATTTGCCGCTGCTAATGATGATGTTACCTTGAATAAAGTGACATTGGAAACTGTGTATGCAAATTTAAGTGGCGTTGCTACTACCTTAGGTACATTTGGTAGCTTAGCCCTCTATGATTCTGCTAACATGGCGACTCCTTTAGCAACTGCAAACTATGTAAACGGCGACGTAGTCTTTACAGGCATGAACTCTACTATTTCGATGAATAGTAGTAAAGTATATGTCTTAAAGGGCAATACCAATGCGTCGGGTACCTTAACTCCAAATACTACCACCCAATTCGTGATTAAGAGCGACAGTAATACAGATATGGAAGTTAGATCAGCTGCTGGTTCATTACTTGGCACTGACGATATTAACTACAATGTCGTCAGCAACGCTGGTGGAGCTCAAAGTAGGTTTGCTACTAATACAGCTTATATCTTCCATGATGCATACCCAACAATAGCTCCAGTATCATTAGGCACTGCCTTGTCTTTGGACAGTAAGGCAAAGATTTTCAAATTCACTGTTACCAACTCTGGTAGTCGTGATTTGAGACTCAGCACAACTACTGTTGACATGACTGTTTCTGGATTATTTGGAGTTGGTTCAAATGTTGGCTCGCTCACTGACTTCCGCTTGTACGAAGATAACGGTGCAGGTGGCTTAGGAACTTACTTAGCTCAGACCAATACTCTCGCAGTCGTTAGTACAACTGCTAACCCAGTTGCTCTTATATTCGGTGTCGCTAACGATCAAAGCAGCTTATTGGAAAACTTTGTAATTGCTCCTGGAGCAAGCAGAACCTTTATAGTAACTGCAGATACTACTGACATGCTTGACGGTCCTAAGACTACGGGCAGTGTAGTAGTTTCTACTAAGATTGCTGGTTCAACTGGTTGGAGTGGTACTGCCTGGAATACAGGTAACTTGCTCTACTTCTACACATCAGTGAACGCAGCTAGCGAATCTGGTCCTTACTCAGCCTCAGATTCATACGAGGTCTCTGGAAATGCCATGACCTATACCCTATAATGAGTTTGTAAGTTAGAGTAAAAGTTCTAGTGAGTAATTAACACTAGCACAACCAACCTGCCTGACGGCAGGCAGGTCAACCCCTCCGCGGCCGCGGAGGGGTTTTGGTTTTTGGGGTTTTTTGGCTATGATCCCGAGTCCTTGGGATTGACAAATATATTATTTCATAGTATAGTTTTAGGGCTTTCTGCCTCGGTTTGGCAGATTTTTAAATTATAACTTTTGTCAAAGGATGGCAACGCGTTTGTCATTCCGACCGTAGTGGAGGAATCCCTTAACCTTAGCTTTTTTAGCTGCTTTGTATAAGGGATCTTTCGACTTCGCTCAAGATGACAACAAAAAATAAATACTATGAATATCCGTAATGTCGCCATCATCGCCCACGTTGACCACGGAAAAACCACTTTAGTGGATGCTTTGTTGCGTCAATCCAAGACTAAACTCTCAAAAGAAATGGTAAGCCAAGAAGCTATCATGGATAGTAATGATTTGGAACGTGAGCGCGGGATTACTATTTTTTCTAAGAATGCTTCCGTCCAATGGGAAGATACAAAGATAAACATTATTGATACTCCAGGCCACGCTGATTTTGGTGGAGAGGTAGAACGGGTGTTGAAACTAGCCGACGGTTGTTTGTTGCTAGTTGATGCCAAAGAAGGGCCGATGCCACAGACTAGATTTGTACTCAAGAAAGCGTTGCAGATGGGCCATAAGATTATTGTCGTGATAAACAAAATTGATAAGCCGGGAGCTAGACCAAATTGGGTACTAGATAAAACTTTTGATTTATTTATGGAGCTTGGCGCGAGTGATGAGACGGCGGAATTTCCCGTTATTTACGCTTCTGCCAAACAGGGTAAGGCTGATTTGCAACCAGACTTAGAAAAGATGGATAGCATCACTCCTATTTTTGATACAATTTTGAAATTTATTCCTGAACCAAAAGTGGATCCAACGGCGCCTTTGCAAATTCTTATTACCACTATTTCTGCAGATAACTTTAAAGGCAGAATTGCCACCGGTAGAATCTATAATGGTACGATCAAAACCGGACAAGATGTAATGCATATCAATCGCGAAGGTCAGATGAAAAAATGTCGAGTGATGGCGCTAATGACATTTTTTGGTTTGGAAAGAATAGAAGTGCAGGAAGCCATGGCCGGAGATGTAGTGGCTATTGCCGGTATCCCGGAAATGAATATTGGTGAAACGGTAGCTGATGTCACTAACCCAATCGCTTTGCCTCTTCTTCATATTGAGGAACCAACCGTGAAGATGACCTTTAGTGTCAACAATTCTCCATTTGCCGGCAAAGAAGGGGAGTATACAACTTCTAGACAGATTCGCGATAGATTATTCAAAGAGCTTGAAACAGACATGGCGCTGAAAGTAGCCGACAGCACCGATGGTAACTGGATTATTTCTGGTCGCGGTGAATTGCATTTGGCGATTTTAATTGAACGCTTACGCCGTGAAGGTTATGAATTCCAGGTTTCTCGTCCCCAAGTAATTATCAAAGAAGTTGATGGTAAGAAAATGACTCCTTATGAGCAAGTATTTATTGAAGTACCAGAAGCTCATTCAGGTGTAGTTATACAAAAACTTGGCAGTCGTCATGGCGAACTGCGAGAAATGCGTACTGAAAACGGTATTGTTTTTCTTGAATTTATTATCCCAACTCGCGGGTTATTTGGTTACCGTACTGAATTTTTGACTGACACGAGAGGCTTGGGCATCATCAATACAATCTTCCATGATTATATGCCAGATCCGGCCAACTGGCGTGAACGTGAGCAAGGGTCGCTCGTGGCACACGAAACTGGTATGAGTAATTTATATGGTCTGCTTAATATCCAAGATAGAGGAGTTTTGTTTATTGGCCCTGCCGTTAGTGTTTATAAAGGCCAGGTAGTGGGTCAAAACGCGCGCAGTGAAGATATTAGTGTCAATGTTTGTAAAGAAAAAGCACTTTCTAACATGCGCTCTAAAGGCGATGGTGTTAGTGAATATTTTAAAGCGCCAAAAGTTATGGGCCTCGAAGATGCGCTTGAATATATTAGTGATGACGAACTGGTAGAAATTACGCCAAAAAATATTCGCATCAGAAAAATGGTTTTGGATGTAAATGAAGCGAAGAAAAAAGCGAGAGGCATGTAAGCCACGCACGAAGGTAAAAGGTGCAAGGTTAAAGGGAAAAGAAAAAATTAAAAAAAAGTTGAAAGACGCTTGTTTTTTTGTTAGTATACTTTATAACTTTCTCCTTTCAACTTTAAACTGCTATGGCCTCATCGTCTAACGGCTAGGACATTGCCTTCTCAAGGCAGTAATAGGGGTTCGATTCCCCTTGGGGCTACAAAATTTTGGCAAATAAATTTATGCAAATTGACCAGGCAGAACAAACAGAAAAAGAATTAGTAAAAAACCAGTCTGTTGAAATTGTTTTGAGCGAAGATCAGATAAGGGGTTATTTGGTAGTTGAGCCCGAGCACGCGCCAAAAGATCCTTACTTATCAGAAGAAATAGTATCGATGAAAAAGAAAGTAGAATCAGGTCGGGTAGGTTTATTTATTATTAGGTTTGAAGGTAAAGTTGTTTCAGTAGGTAGAGCAGATATTTTCACCTACAATATTATTGATTGGTTGCCTCATAACGCGAAGTTTGCTCAATTGGATGATGCCTTTACGCAAGAAAGATATCGTGGTTTGGGTTTGCATAAAAAAATAGTAGAAGCAAGGGTGCGGTGGGCAGAAGAAAAAGGTTTAAAATGGGCAGAAACAACTGTGTCTGAACATAATATCCCTTCAATTCTTGGCAAATTACGCTCCGGGTTTTTTTTAATTAGCCCTGAAGAATATAGGCTCATTCGTTTTCTGGATGAAGGTTTAATTAAAAAATTTCAGGTAAATAAAGACGAAGAACAAATGGTAAGTATAGAAGATTATGAACAGAGAGGAAAATTACATGCAGAAGGATGGGTGGGAACAGATATGATGTATAAGGGCACAAAAGAAGGTGAAGAACAAAATCAGGATATTGCAAATTGGCAAATTATAATGAATCCGTTACTCAAATAGCAGGTAAATTTATGCTCACTGGCTTTTGGCAAAAATTAAAAAAGCCTATTTTTGTTCTGGCGCCGATGGCTAATGTCACAGACGCGGCTTTTCGGCGTGTGATTGCCAAATATGGCAAGCCGGATGTGATGTGGACCGAATTTGTAGCTTGTGATGGTCTGGTATCAGCTGGTAGAGATAAGCTTTTGGTAGATTTTATGTATAGCGAAGCCGAGCGTCCGATTGTGGCGCAGATTTTTGGTTCCAAACCAGAAAATTTTTATAAAGTAGCATTACTTATTCAAGAACTTGGTTTTGATGTCATTGATATTAATATGGGTTGTCCGGATAGAAATGTAGAAAAACAAGGTGGGGGAGCGTGTCTCATCAAGCATCCGTTGTTAGCGCAAGAAGTTATTAGAGCTACCCAGCGCGGAGCTGGAAAATTGCCAGTGTCAGTCAAAACCAGAATTGGTTATAATAAAAATACCTTGTCTGAATGGTTGCCGTATTTACTAGAAACTGAACCAGCTGCGATTACCGTTCATGCCCGCACTCGCAAAGAGATGTCAGCAGTGCCAGCGAATTGGGAGGTTGTCAAAGATGCGGTGGAAATTAGAAATAAATATGATAGTTCAGAAAATAAAACTTTGATTTTAGGAAATGGCGATGTGAAAAATTTGGCTGAAGCGGAAGAAAGGGTCAGGCAAACCGGCGCCGACGGAGTGATGATTGGCCGGGGGATTTTTGGTAATCCTTGGTTGTTCAATCGGTCAGTGGATGCAGAGACTATGCCCATAAAAGAAAAATTACTAGTGATGATAGAGCATACTCATTTGTTTGAAAAAGTCTTAGGTGAGCATAAAAATTTTGATATCATGAAAAAACATTACAAGGCTTATGTTAATGGTTTTGATGGAGCCAAAGAACTTCGAATTCAGCTGATGGAAGGCGCGAAAACCGCCGATGATGTGGAAAAAATAGCCATGGATTTTTTACGGGATAATGTCATTTCGACCGAGATCGCTTAGGCGACCGAGCGGAGCCTGCCTGCGGTAGGCAGGGAATCCCTTAAACAAAGTTTGTGCAATTACTAAGTATAAGGGATCCCTCGACTACGCTCGGGATGACAATTAGGTTGGTTGATATTTCTTCTTGGTGAGCGTATAGTTAAACATATGTCTTTCAGCTATAAATTTTATAATAGCACTGTTTTAGCTTGGGCGGGAATGCGCCAGGCTCTTTTGGAGGCCAAGAGCTCGATCTATTGGGAGATTTACATGCTTGTTGATGATGAGGCAGGCAAGCCTTTCATAGATCTTTTGTGTACCAAATCCCAAGCTGGATTAGATATAAAAATTATTGTGGATGGGTTTGGCAGTTTTAATTTATCCAACGAAGCTATCGCCAAAATGCGAAATGCGGGAATCAAGCTGTTTATTTTTAACCACCTTCGTCCCGGATTTTCTATGTATGGTTGGTGGCGCCGAGTGTGGCATCGCACTCACCGCAAAGTTTTAATTATTGATAAGAACATATTATTTATTGGTGGCGTCAATGTTGCGCAGGAATCAGCTAGCTGGCATGATTTGCATTTGCGTTTGACCGGTAAAACAGTATTGCCTATTTTGTTTGCCTTTGGTAGGGCTTATGTGCGAGCTGGAGGCAATAAAAGAGATGTCCAAGATTTACTGCGGCCAAAATTAGTTGCTAAAATTAGCAACTTTAAGGAGAAGATAAAATTAATTTTACACTCGCCTTTGGGGTCAACTCGCAAGTCGCCATTTAAAAAATTTTACAAAGACGCTCTTAGCACTGCTAAAGAAAGTTTTAATTTGTTGACACCTTACTATGTGCCCGATAAGAGCTTTTTGGATTTGGTAGCCAAGGCTCATGCTCGAGGAGTAAAGATAAATATTATTACGCCATGGCGAACTGATGAACGTATCATGCGCTATATGGCTTCAATGTTTTTTAGTATTTCCGCCAAAGCTGGCGCAGTTTTTTATTTCTTAAAAAGAATGAATCATGGTAAAGCAGTGACAGTGGACGGAAGACTCGGGATGGTTGGTAGTGCCAACCTAACTCCCCGCAGTTTTTATATTAATCACGAAGCGGGTGTAGTTTTTTCAGATAAAAAAATGGTAGATGACTTAAATCAAATTTTTGACGAACTAAAAAAAGAAGCGGTACCGCTTTCGGAATTAGGTCTAAATAATAAAATCGGCTGGCATCGTCGGTTTAAGAATTGGCTAGTGAATAAAATGCGAGATTATGTTTAAAGATTTGGATAAATTTGCTTCGCCACTAGCTGACAGAATGCGCCCTCAAACTTTTGATGAATTTGTCGGCCAGACAGAGATTGTCGGGCAAGGAAAATTACTCCGCAAGTTAATAGAAAACGACCAGCTTTCCTCGCTGATTTTTTGGGGTCCGCCGGGAGTTGGCAAAACCACTTTGGCTCAAATTGTAGCTACGCAAACAAAATCAAATTTTGTTTTGCTCTCGGCTGTGTCTAGTGGTAAAGAAGAATTAATGAGAATAATAAAAGAGGCTAAAGAAATTTTAGAGACCAAACAACAGCGCACGATTTTATTTATAGACGAAATCCACCGATGGAGCAAAGCCCAGCAAGACGCATTATTACCAGTGGTAGAAAAAGGCACGGTGGTGCTGATTGGTGCCACCACTGAAAATCCTTCTTTTGAAGTGATTGGCGCTTTGCTTTCTCGATCTCGAGTTTTTATTTTAAAATATTTAGAGGAGAGCGATATTACGACAATAATAAAAAACGCTCTTAAAGATAAAGAGAGGGGATTAGGAAAATTCAATATTAAGATAGATAAAAAAACAATTGAACTGTTGGCAGAGTTGGCCGGTGGTGATGCCAGAACCGCGCTCAATGGTTTGGAATTAGCTTTTAAATCAAAATCAGGAAATAGTAAAGAAATTATTATTTCTTCAGATGATATCAAAGAAGCCTTGCAGCGCACACATCTGGTGTTTGATAAAAACGGCGAAGAATTTTATAACTTGATTTCTGCTCTGCATAAATCTATGCGCGGATCTGATGCGGATGCGTCTTTGTATTGGTTGGCGCGAATGCTTGAGGGTGGAGCTGATCCGCTCTATGTGGCTCGTCGCGTGTTGCGGTTTGCTAGTGAAGATATTGGTATGGCCAATAGCGAGGCGTTGGTGCAGGCTAGCGCTGCTTTTAACGCCTGTCATAGTATCGGTATGCCGGAATGCTCAGTGCATTTGGCTCAGGCCGTGGTTTATTGCGCTAAATCAACTAAATCTAACCTGTTATATAGAGCCTATAATGAAGCAGCCAGAGATGCCAAGAGCACATCTCATATGGGTGTGCCTCTGCATTTGCGTAATGCGCCCACCAAATTTATGAAAGAGATTGGTTATGGCAAAGACTATAAATATTCACCAGAGCATGATTATAAGGAGGAACAAGAGTATCTGCCACCAGAATTAAAGGGTAGGAAGTATTTAGGGAAAAAATAGTTAATTATTACAACTGTAAATTTACGTTGTTTAAAGTCTAATTTTGTAGTATAATAAAGGCCTATGTTTAGTGAAATTTGGGTAGTCTATTTATACCAACCGTTATTTAACGCTCTTCTTTGGATATATGTAAATATTGCCGATAAAAATATGGGTTGGGCTGTGATTTGGCTCACCATTTTTTTGCGTATTTTGCTCTTGCCACTTAATATTATTTCTCAAAAAAATACTGCCAAGGAAAAAGAAGTAGAAGAGCAAGCTATTTTGGCGGCCAAAGCTTTCAAAAATGATCAAGTAGCTCAAAAAGAGGCAATCCGCAAGGTCATGAAAAGGAACCACGTGTCTCCTTGGGCTAAAGTGGCGTTATTGGGTTTTCAGGTGTTAGTTTTTGTACTTTTGTACCAGGTGTTTATTAGCGGAATTACCGGTGATAAAATTATCAAAACCCTCTATTCTTTTATAGATTTCCCAGGCAAGATAAATATTGATTTTTATGGGTTTAATATTGGTCAAAGTCATGATGTCTTTTGGGCAGGACTGGTTGCTATTTATTTATTTGCTTCTATATACTTAAATGAAAAATCGAGTAAGAAAAAGGATCAGTCAAAATTGGCTTATTTATTTTTCTTTCCGTTATTTACTTTTGCCGTTCTTTGGTATTTACCAATGGTAAAATCACTTTTTATTTTGACAACTATGATATTTTCTGATACCATTAATGTCATCAGAAAAATGATTTTTCCTGAGAAAAAAGTGGAAAATAAAGCAGGAGTAAAAGGTCATTAAAGTTAACTTTAGTCCCGAGTATTCGGGATTAGCGCTTAGTATTTAAATTTTTTCAAAGTATGTCCGGAGATTCAATGGATAAGCTAATGTATTCGTTTGTCATGGATGATGTCCTAAAAGGACTTTTTATCAGCGTTCCGCCAGGCTATGTGGCTTGTGTCTATGATTTAGGCCGTGGCGTACTTAAAAAAGTTTTGACTCCGGGCTTGCATCTCAAGATCCCTTTTTGGCAGAAAGCCAAATTATTTAATACGCAAACTCTTGAATATAGTATATCCAGACAGTTTAATCCCGAACATGAAAAAGCTCTCGGTGATATTCCAGTAGCAGCTGGCACCAAAGACGGCCAGCGCGTGGGTGTGGAAGGAACGATTTTGTTGCGTCTGGACGTGCATCAGGTGCCATCTATTTGGCAAACAATCGGCGAAGATTTTGTCGCCAAGATTGTGCGCCCAACCATTCGCAGTCGTATGCGGATGGTGTTTAGTAAGTTTGATTATGCAGAAGCAGTAGGTATGAAAAGAGATGCGGTTGAGATGGAATTAAAGAATGAATTAGAAAGAATCTTCTACGCTCGAGGCATTTATGTAGAGAATGTACTTCTTAGTGAAATCGCCAAAATTTAACTCTTGACACAGTTTTGGTTTATTGTTATATTATCACTCATAGTTATAGAGTGCTAATTTATTAGGCTTTTCCTATGTACAGTCGTCAGGAGGAATTATTGACTTTAGTCATTGAAAGCTATATCAAAAACGCCGAACCAATTGGCTCAAAATTTTTGGTTTCTTTTGGTGGTTTAGATTTTAGTGAAGCCACAGTACGCAATGAATTACGCGCATTAGAAGAAAGCGGTTATCTTACTCATCCTCACACTTCTGCTGGTAGAATTCCAACTGAGCAAGGATATCGTCACTATGTGAACCAAATCAATTTGGAAAAAAGCCATATTTCAAAAAATGACTCTAAAATTTTACTTGATTCTTTTGAGGAAGACCAGGATTATGAACTTTCTCGCAAAAATTTAGCCAAAGCTGCCACAGAACTCTCCAACGAGACTGTAATTATCGCTTTTTCTCCGGAGAGAGTGTATTATACTGGCTTGTCCAATTTATTTAATAAATCTGAGTTTGATAATTTGGCAACCGTGTCTACGCTTTCTCAAATGTTTGATCATTGCGAAGATTATCTGGAAGATTTTTTTGAAAAAGTAGAAGAATCACCGCGGTATTTTATTGGAAGTGAGAACCCGTTTGATGAGATGTTAAGTGTAGTCTCAGCTCGTTTTGGTAAAGAAGGGATGATTACGCTCCTGGGGCCAAAGAGAATGGATTATAAATATAATTTTGGGTTGATTAAAAAATTACTTGAGATTATTTAGGGAAAGCCGTCGTTCGTGCAATTGTCATTCCGACCGAGTCTCAAGATGAGTGGAGGAATCCCTTAAACATAGTATTTGCAAAAACTTAGTATAAGGGATCCCTCGACTACGCTCGGAATGACAGTCTAAAAAGTTAAGATATTATAAAATTTTGTAATAACAATATGGATGAAGATAATAAAATTCAAGAGGAAGACGAAAAACAAGAAGATGACAAGCTTATAATTTGTGAAAACTGTGAAAAATGCAAAGCTGAAACCGAAGAATATAAATCCGGTTGGCAGAGAGCTTTGGCTGATTATAAAAATTTACAAAAAGAATCGGCTGATATGCGTTCTGTTTGGGCCAAGGCCAGTGAGCAATATATCTTGGAAGAATTTGTACCGGTTTATGAAAATTTCAAGAAAGCATTCAGTCACAGAGAAAATCTGAATGAAGAAAATGGCTGGAAACAATGGGCTGAAGGTATTGGCCATATCAAAAAACAATTTGGCGATATTTTGAAAACATACCAAGTAGAAGAAATAAAAACAGTGGGAGAAAAATTTGATCCGCGCTTTCATGAGGCAGTTGGCGAAGAAGAGTCTGTGGAAGGGGAATCAGGGATGATTTTGAAAGAAATAGAAGGTGGATACAAGCGTGGAGATAAAGTTATTAAACCGGCACGGGTTATGATTTCTAAATAATCTTTTTAAATAATGTATTATGGCTGAAGGACGAAAAAGAGGTCGGGGCGAGAAGGTTGGGCAACAGGAAACCAGACTTGTGCCTTTACTATTTCCTGATTTAGAAAAAAAAAGAGATACCATTAGGTCATTTTATGTTTGTCGGCTTGTCATATGGTACAGGTACCGGCATATTAAAAGGTTCTGATGGTCTTTACGTTATTTCTCGTGAGGGTGAAGTAGAAATTCAAAACGGAGATACACAAGATAAAGTAGATACCTTTAATTTAAAAAAAGCTGAGCCAGAGGATGTGCGCTTATTTATTGATAGAGGGAAAGAATGGGGTTTAGCTGGTCTGAAAGAAGGCGCTGAGTTTGCTGCCATTCCAATTGGAACTATATTTGATTCTAAATGGAAAGCCCTCAGAGATGTTGCTGTTGCATATACTAAGTATCAGATTCTTTATTATGCGGCCATGGCGGGTCATATGCCACCACCTGTTAGTGGAGAAAATCCTTATCTCCATAAAATGTGGAGGTATGAGAAGCAGCTAGAATATTATAAGGAACCCAATTCTAATTTATTATTAACTAAATAAATTTATGTCCAAAGTACTAGGAATCGACCTCGGAACTACCAATAGCTGTGTCGCTGTCATCGAAGGCGGACAGCCAAAAGTTTTAGAAAACAAAGAAGGTGCGCGCACCACTCCTTCTATTGTGGCGGTATCAAAAAACGGTGAACGTTTAGTTGGTCAATTGGCCAAGCGTCAAGCCGTCACCAATCCACAGAATACTTTATATTCCATAAAACGCCTTATCGGCCGACGCTGGGAAGATCAGGAAGTGCAACGCGATTTATCTTTATTGCCATACAAGATTGTAAAAAGTGATGACAAAGTAAAAATAGAAATGCAGGGCAAGGAGTATACTCCTCAAGAGATTTCGGCTATGGTGCTCGGAAAATTAAAAGCCGATGCTGAAGAAAAATTGGGTGAAAAAATTACCGAAGCGGTCATTACCGTGCCGGCTTACTTTGATGATGCCCAGCGCCAAGCCACCAAAGACGCCGGCGCTATTGCCGG
>CAYIJG010000025.1:0-12220 GCA_964363685.1 uncultured Gammaproteobacteria bacterium | reverse complement strand
TTAAATTTTCAACGTATGCCACGAGGTGGATTCGCCAGGCCATTACTCGGGCTTTGGCTGATCAATCTCGCACCATCCGTATTCCGGTCCATATGGTAGAGGCCATCAATCGTTTCCAGCAAGTACAACGTAGATTGTTGCAAGATCTCGGTCGTGATCCAACTCCGGAAGAATTAGCCGCTGAAATGGGTGAAGAGGTAGAAAAGATTAATCATATTATTAAAATTTCTCAAGATACGGTGTCGCTCGAAATGTCAGTTGGTGATGATGACGATGATGATTCTTCCTTGCAAGACTTTGTGGAAGATGTCAAAAATATGTCGCCAGACCGCGTGGCTGGCTTGCAGATCCTCAAAGATTATGTCAAAGACGCAATCAAAGACTTGTCTCCTCGTGAGCAAAAGATATTAGAGATGCGTTTCGGTTTGACTGATGGCGTCACTCATACTTTGGAAGAAGTAGGCCAAGAATTTGACGTCACTCGTGAGCGTATTCGTCAGATTGAGGCTAAGGCTTTAGAAAAAATCCAACACATGGATATTATTGGGAAGTTAAAGGATTATTAAAAATCTTCCTTAATATGAAAATCCTATTCTCCGGCGGAGGAACGCTCGGGCCAGTGGTACCGCTTCTGGCTATTGCCGAAATATATAAAAAACATGATTCACAAACGGAGTTTTTTTGGGTGGGCACTGAACATGGTCCGGAAAAAGAACTCATTGCCCAGTATAATATTCCTTTTTTTACCATAATGTCTGGCAAACTGCGCCGATATTTTTCTGTTTGGAATTTTTTTGATATTTTCAAAATATTTTTTGGATTTTTTCAGTCGTTATTTTTTCTTTGGCAAAAAAAACCAGATATTGTCATTACCGCCGGGGGATTTGTTAGTGTTCCGCTTCATTTTGCCGCTTTTGCCTTGGGGATTCCAGCTTGGGTACACCAGCAGGACGCGAAAGTGGGATTGGCTAATAAAATAATGTCTTACACTGCCAAAAAAGTGACGACCGCTTTGCGCGATACACAATTACTTTTCCCCGAAAATAAAACTGAGTGGCTAGGCAATCCAGTGCGAGATCTGACTGTAAAAAATATAAACGAATCAAGAAATAGATTTGCCATACCCCCAGGCGCACCGGTAATTCTCGCTATGGGTGGAGGCACGGGATCGAGCAATATAAACAACTTAGTGATGGAAGCGTTGCCAAAATGGCCAAGAGATTGGCATATCATTCATTTGGTGGGCAGAGAACGCCCTCGGGCTTTGCAGGAAAGAGCCACTGGAGTTTTTACCAATTATCACGTCTACCCATTCTTAAAAGAAGAAATGAAAGACGCCTATGCGATTGCCGATGTTGTGATTACTAGAGCTGGATTTGCGACTATTACCGAGTTGGCAGCACTAGGCAAACCGGCCATTATTTTACCTATTTCAGGCACGCATCAGGATGTTAACGCTAAATTGTTGTCAGATAATCAGGCGGCGATAGTCTTGGATGAAAGAACTGATAATGGCTTAAAATTGGCCAGATTAGTGGTTAATTTGTTAGAATCAGAAGATTACAGGCTTAGTTTGGGTAAACAGCTTAAAAAGACCTTGCCACCGGCAGATCCGGCGAAAGTAGTGGCTATTGTGGATAGCCTAGTTTAGCCCCTTGTTTTTTTTCTTTAATTGTTATAGAATAGTTCAACATTATTAAGTTTATAAGTAGTTTTTCAATTGTCATCCTGAGTGGGGTTAACACCCCCGAAGGATCTCTGTCCAATCGGACAACAATTGATAAGACAGAGATTCTTCACCCCGTAAAGGGTTCAGAATGACATTGATAATGAATGGGTCGGTAGCTCAGCTGGTAGAGCAATTCCCTTTTAAGGAAGCGGTCCTGGGTTCGAATCCCAGCCGACCCACAAGGTCAAAATCCTAAACTCCAAAGCATTAAACTCTAAAATATAGAATTACCGAAGTATTTAGAATTTAGTGCTTATAATTTAGGATTTAATGTTAGGATGGGCGTTTAGCCCTGCCTACCGGCAGGCAGGTCAGTTTCGGCCCGAGGCCGACCAGCCTTGGGCTGGGGTTAGTCCCGAGTACTCGGGATACACCGAGGAGGTCATTCAAATAATTCAAATATTACAAGGGCGTTTAGCTCAGTTGGTTAGAGCGCCTCGTTTACACCGAGGAGGTCTAGGGTTCGAATCCCTAAGCGCCTACAGAAAAGAACTCAGATAATTTGAGTTCTTTTTGTTTGTGCATAACTTTCAGAAACACCTATTGACAGAATGTAAAATATGTTTTACATTATCAATGTAAAAACCTTTTTACATATATGCCAAACATTAAATCTAATCTTAAGGAGATGCGACTTCTTAAGAACCTTACTCAAGAACAATTGGCTGATAAATTAGGTGTCACTCGGCAAACTATCAATGCGATAGAGCAGGACAAATATCAGCCCACTCTTTATTTAGCGCATAAATGCGCACAGTTATTTAATGTGCATATTGAAGATATTTTTAAATTTAATTAATAATTAAGTAGTATGAAAATGAAAAATATATTATGGTTTCTTCATAAACCATCAGACGAGCGAGAAAGCATGTTATATAGTATTGCTTATAGTAGGTCGTTTAAATTTATCATGTTTGTTCTTGTGTTGCTTTTCATAGTATTTTCACGGGCAAATACCTCTATTCCAGGATATATAATCTTTTTTGTATTATTACTCTTGTTAATAACTACGCATCTGGTGGGCTGGTCAACGTTTGTAAATGAAGATGATTTGAGTGATGAATCTATTCAGAAGCAGACAAAAACGCCTTTATGGTTAATAGCCGCCTGGCCAGCTGCATTTGTAGCTTATGCTCTTATAATAGTCTTTCTGTTTCCAAAAACAATGGATGTTATTCAGTTGTTTATAGTCTGTTTTAGCTTAGAGTATATCCTTTTAGTTGCATACAGTCTTAAAGTCAGTAGACAGATGCCGTTCTATATTCGAGCCTTACTTTCAGTGTTACAGCCTGTGTTTACCATATTTTTTGCGACCTCAAAACGTTATTATAGGAATAAATTTTTGGCAGCTTTGGAATCAATTGGATATGTGGCGGTAATGGGAGCAGTTCTTGCCCTTACTGTTTTATTTATGAGAATGTTTATCTTTGTTCCTTTTTACAGTAGTACTGATTATTTTGCACCACATATAACAAAGGGACAATATATGATTATTAAGCGTGTGTCTAAAGATTTAAGTCCAGGTGCATATATTATATTTCGCAATGAAGAAAAGAGACCGATTATAGGTAAGATTATAAATTATAATTCTCCATTACTTGATGTTGAGATTGGATCGGGCACAGTTCGTATAGACAAGAAGCAGGTGGTTGGTAGTGTATTCCGTTAGGATAATTTAAGCTCTGGTTTACTGCAGATAAATCTGATATAGTTGCTTACTATCAGCATGTTTCTTTTTTTATGGTATAATTCATGCCATGCACCACCAAATAGAAAATCAAAAGTTAATTCTTCATCAAGGAGTCTACAAGAAATCCGTATCAGTCGCTGATGCGGTGTTTATGATTACCGGCATGACTATCGGCGCCGGTATTTTGGGTATTCCTTATGTGGTGGCTCAAGTAGGCCTCAAAATCGGCCTGGCCTATATTATCGTCTTTGGTTTGATAATGTTGGCCTTGAATTTGATGTTAGGAGAAATAGCAGTGCGAACCCGGGAGTCTTTGCAAATTTCCGGTCTAGTTGGTAAGTATTTGGGTAAATGGCCTAAGTTTATAATGAATATAATGATTGTCTTTGGTTCGTATGGGGCATTACTCGCCTATATAATCGGTGAGGGTCAGTCCCTAAATGCTTTGTTTGGTGGTAACCCTATGGTTTGGAGTGTGGTTTTTTGGGGAATAGCGAGTGTAGTCGTTTGGCGCGGTTTGCAAACCATCAAAGTCGCCGAAAGAATTCTCAGTTTGGTAGTAATGACTATTATCTGTGGTCTTTCTATTTATATTCTCAAAGATTTTAAAATGGCTACTTGGGCATATTCGGATTTAGCGCAGGTATTTTTGCCTTATGGTGTTATTTTATTTGCGCTCAATGGCACCTCGGCCATTGTCGAGGCGCACGCACTACTTCCTCAAGATCAAAAGAGTTTTAAAAAGGCTTTAATTATCGGCTCACTTATTCCTGTGGCTATTTATGTGTTGTTTGCTTTGGCGGTAGTGGGTGCAACTGGACTGCAGACTACCGAGATCGCCACGATTGGTCTTGGGCAAAGATTTGGCCAAGGAGTAATGATACTAAGCAATATTTTTGCGATTTTGGCGATGAGCACGGGTTTTATCGGTTCGGGTATCGCATTGAAGCAAAATTTTGTTTGGGATAATAAACTAAATAAATATTTGTCTGAATTCCTGGTTATCTCTGTGCCAATAGTTTTATTTATGGCTGGCGTGCGTCAGTTTATTACCATTTTGAGTATCTCAGGGGGCGTTTTAATAGCTATACAGGCTATCATGATAGTATTTGTTTGCTTTCAAGCACGTAAAAAAGGCGATGCAGATGCATCGGGTTATAGCTTTCACCATTTTTGGTTGTTGGGAGTGCCTGTTTTTTTAACTTTTACTTGGTTTACTCTGAGAAGCTTTATTGATTTTTTGAGGTAGGGTCTACTATCTTATTCTTATAAAATTATACTATCAAAGCCTTTGCTTCTTTTAGAAAGGTAGTATCTCTTGGGATAATGTAAGCACTTCCTTCAATATTTTTTGCTTTACTTTCAGTTAAAACCTTTAGTGCCTTTTCGTAAGGCAACCAAACTTGTTCAAAACCGTTTCGTTTTTCTTTATCAGTAAAGTTCGGTTTTCCTTTGTCTCCTTTTATTTTAGCTAAATAACAATAGGAAATTTGTTTAGTACTTGACATCTTTCTATACTCAACAATAGTGCCAATTTCTTCAACAACTTCCACATCACATCCTATTTCTTCCTTGCATTCTCTGTTTAGAGCAATCAATTTATCTTCTGTTTTTTCTATTCCTCCGCCTGGAAGTTTATAGTAGTTTTTTTTAGTTACATGTAGCAAAGCAACCATTCCGTCATTATCTAATACAACTGCTCGAGCCGCCTCTCGGAGATTATAGTTTTTTACTTCTTCTTCTGAGACATTTTCTGGGTTTATAAGTTTGATTATTTTCATAGCGTACTTCTTTCTAGGACTAAGAATGACAAAGCGAATCTTTTCTTGTCAGTAAGATTTCTATTGCACCACCTTTGATCCCATCCCATATCCATCATCATTTGTGTTGAGAAGATTATTAATAGGCGATTGAGTGAGATTGAATTTTTTACCAATGAATTCATCTGTTGCCGAAAAGCTTAGGCTATTAGTGAGACGGATATTTTGTCCGACTTGAGAACTATTTGGAGTGACTGCGACTTCAAAGTATAATCCGGTTTTGCTGTTGGCTGGCAAAGTATAATATTCCCATGAAATACTATGGTCGGCAGGATTATATTTTAGTTGTGGGCCGATGGTGGTGCTTTGTTTTCCGGTAAATTCCACGCCTTCAGGCAGGGAGGTTCTAAATACGGCATCGTTTATAATATTTGAAGAGTTGTTGATTTTTACAAATACCCAGTACTTAGTTGTTTTTCCAACCTGTGGAGGTAGTGGTCCACGACCTAGCTGGTCGCCTTCATCTGTATAGTATCTGGCTTCTACGTTGCTAAACTTGACTTCTGTGGCCAAAGGAAACCCAGCGGAGGATCCTTTTTGGCTAAATTGTTGCGCGGAAATTTCTCCCGAGCCTGCTTTTACAATCGGGTATATTTCTAGCCTTGCCTTCTCTACTCCAGATAAGCCAAAAGTTCTCAAGAGATAAAGGTTAACTCTAAATATATCAGGATTGTTAGGGGCGCCACTGCTCAGGCTGGTGCGCGAATTGTGGTCAAAGAACATGCCGTTGGTTTCAAATCTAGCATTGTTTTCGGTGGCAGTTCTTTTCCAATCTACCACCCCGGCCAAGTTGGCTGTCAGATGTAGAGAGATATTTTCTAGTTTGAAATTGCTTTTATTTTCCCAACTTATTTCTATTGGGATCATTTGTCCGGGTTCTCCATAGGCAACGGCGCCAACTAGTCTGGCGCTGGCGTTAATTTGGGGTACAAGAACCTTGAAATTTTGGCTAGCACCCGATTGCGAGATGGTGTGGTTGTTAACAAGAACTTGAGGGGTAATAGTGAAAGTATAGTCTCCAGATCGGTCAGGAGTGGTAATTTGTCCTTCTATTGTTTTGGAACCACCGGGAGGTACAGTAATTTTTATACTATCTTTATCTTTGATAATGTTTTTGTTCCAATTATTTACTAGGCTGATGTTTTCAATTTTTTGGTCGCTGGTATTTTTTAGAGTGTAAGTAAATTTAACAGGGGAGTTGGCAAAAGTTGAGCTTGGAAAGACTAACTCACCTGTCAATACACTTTCGCTCAAATTGGCAAGCAAGGAGGAGAATTTTTGTTCGCGGTCGGTTTTGTTGTCGGGTCTATAGGATAAGTTGGCGATAATTCGTTCTTCCTTTTTTGGCTCCAGCCAAAGTTGGCCGTGGACTTCTACTTGACCAGAAGCGCCAGCGGCAATTTCTTTGATAGAGGTGAAGATGGAATGGTCTGAAAAAGTTTCACTTGGGGTTTTGCTTCTGTCTATAATAAATCCTTCCGGTAATTTTACCCCCAGAGAAACTTCTGTTAATTTTTGTTTGCTTCGGTTGGTAAAGTTAATAGTCATCTGTACTTGTTCTCCGCTTTTGATTCTTTCACCGCCAAGCGAGATAGACATGTCAATAAGACCAACTAAGCTTGGTTTCCAGAAAAATAAAAATACACTTCCGGCTAGCATGACAATGGCGGTAAACAAAAGCGCCAGATCAAAAACAAATAATTTTTTAGCATGCTGGTATTGGTTGTGGTATCTTGTGTGGTAGTGGTTTTTTAAAAACTTGATCATATTTTGCTAGTTCATTACTAGCTAGTATACAACTTTTGTTTAAATTTAACAACCACACTTATCTTAGTTTTTAATTAAAAAATCCCCTGTTTTTGATAGGGGATTTTAGAGGGGAATATTTTCATTTTCTTTAGCCGGTTCAACTCCCGAAGGAGCTTCTTTGGCAGGGACAATCTTGGGGTTCGGCGAGTAAAGAGGGTTCTTGATTTTCCAGTGTCCTATGAATTGGCCTATACCTTTGTTTTCTAACTTGTTTTTTATTGTGGTATGTCTCTGGGACCATTTTACGAGACTTTCAAAGTTGAGTTTGTATCTGCCTGCCACCACTATATAGATAACTTCTTTGGCCGCAATAGCCCTTCTGATAGTTTGGGCATTAACCCCGAAGAGTTTAGCTGCTTCAGAGATTGAGACTCTAATCACTTCTTTTTGTTTATCAGATGGTGGGTTTTGATCCATATACTTTGTTTGTATAGATTAGTATAGACAAATATAGCATATATTTCATTTTTTGTCAACACTTCGCTAGATTTAGGCTTTTATTAAAAGTATAAATTGTATACACTAGTGTATACAATTTAAGATAAAAATCCCTTATTTTATCAATATATCTTTAAATAATTGCTGTCTTTATTATTTGTATACGCTAGTGTATACAAATTTATAAACTAGGAAATATTTGTAAGTATTTTGTTTTTTATTTTTAATCATTGTTTGATAGGGGATTTGTCATTTTTTATGATCAAAAATTTGCCTCTAATTATATGTAGCTTAGATTTGACTTTTAGGCCTTATTTTGCTAATATGGCTACCATCTAATTTGTTCAATCAGCCCGTATTTAACAGGACTGTAACATTATCCTAGTTTCCACGTCTACTATAGTGTGTGGGGAGAAGAAAGGCTAAAATTATCACCGCTTCAGCGGGATTCCGCCTCGCGGCGGTGGCAACATTTTAATCATTCTTCAAACGACATATTATATTAACATTGTTAATATAATGTCCATTAAAATTTCCGAAAAAATCCTACTCTTCAAGCTTCGTACCAAAGAAGATCCCGAAGCTTTCGCTCAGCTATATGACATCTATGCCAAACGAATCTATAGCTTTGTCTTTTTTAAAGTTTCCAACCGCGAAGAAGCTGAAGATATTACCTCTGAAGTTTTCCTGAAAGCCTGGAGATATATAAATGAAAAAAAAGATATAGAAAGTTTTAGCGGGTTGCTTTATAGGTTGGCGCGAAATTGCGTGATTGATCTGTACCGCACCAAAGCGACTCATAAAAAAACAATTTCAACTGATGAGATACTAGAAAAAGAAATGGAAGATAAAGAAGTTTTCGCAGAAGACTTTACGAAAGAGATAGGGGATAAAATCGAAGTCCAAAAAATAACAATGGCTTTGCAGAAATTAAAACAAGAGTATAGAGAGATTGTTACTCTCAGATATGTGGATGAATTAGAGATAGGGGAGATTGCCGCCATCACTGGCAAAGGCCATATCACTATCAGAGTTACCTTGCACAGAGGCTTAAAAAAATTAAAAGAAATTTTGGATCAGAAATAAAAACTAGTTATGTCAAAAGAATTAATCAGACAATTAAAATCTTTGAAACATGATAGTGTGAAACCGGATGAATTGTGGTTGAAGAAAAACCGCGAGCTTTTGTTGTCTCAAATTAAAAATACTGTTTCTAATTCAAAACAAGATGTTCGCAAGTTCAAATCTGAAAATGTCTGGCAAGGTCTTTCTATATTTTTACCTCAATCAGTAGTGTATAAAGTACTCCGACCAGCTATGGCGCTTGTTCTTATTCTAGTCATGGGTTTCGGTAGTTTGGCAGCCACGGTCAGCGCTTCTTCTGAATCATTACCAGGCGAGTGGCTTTATTCTGCTAAGCGAGCTGTTGAGAAAACTCAAGTAGCCATAGTTGACGCAGTTGGCAATAAAAGTGATGTTGTCATATTCCATGGAAAACTTGCTAAGGAAAGAGCTAGGGAGATTGGACAAATTGTTGCTCAACAAAAACCAGATAATATAGTTCAGGCTTCCCAAACAGTTAGCGACCTTAAAGATGAGATGAAAATAGTTAGTATTAAGTTAGCAGAAATTAAATTTACGCCCGACACTGGTTCAGATGCAGTAAAAAATATAAATCAGAGCGCCAAAGAAATTAAAGGTGTTTTAGAAGGAGTTAAAGATAATTTATTAGTTGTCAATGACGCAACTACCACGGGTGATTTATCTAAACAAGTATCAGAAGCGAAAAATTTGGTAAAAGACATGGCAGTGCAAACAGTAGAGATAATGGTAGAGAAACATTTACAAGGTGATAATAGCGTATCTAAGGAAGAAGTAAAGCAAGCTATTAGCGATCAACTAGATTCAGCTGTAGCTGATGCGAAACAGTCAAACCAGAGTGTAGTTGAAGTTAATAATGCTGTAAATATAGTACAAAAAGAGGCCAATGCCGTGTCTAACCATGCTGTCGGTATTGATTCTAAAAATGCTAATCTAGTTATTACAGATAAGATAGAAGTGACTTCCAAACAAACTCAAGCTGCAGTTAACAGCGCTCAAGCTTTGAGCGCTGAAGCGGGAAAGAATGCTAGTGAAGGTCAAACGTTGTTATCTCAAGATAATCTTACTCAAGCTGTCGGTAAAATAATAGAAGCCAATAATGCTACTGCTCGAGTTGAACAAATTTCTGATAGCGCTATCAAAGCTGTCCAAACAATTTTACCAGTTGTGGCCGTAGCTGTTGATCCTTCAATTAGCGCTGTTATTTTGGCTACTAGCACCAGTTCTACGATGCCAATAATTCCAATTAGCACTACTAGTACAACTGGTACCATAAAATTTAATGTTAGCACCACTCCGGTAATAATTATTAAGCCAACTACAACTAAATAAATATAATTTTTTTCTGTTTCCTGTTTGGCCCCGTTCGCCTAGGCGAACGGGATTAGGCAAGAGAGAGAAAAAGTAGTAAAAACTCGCGGTACTTTGCATCAGGTCGAGGGCTAATAAAAGCTCGCAAAGGCCATTGTACTCTGGCGCAAGCTGGAGAAACCTTTGACTTATCGACCCCGCATTAGCGGGGCGCCCTAAGTCAGAGAATATTAATTTAATTATGAATAATGTATTGAAATCCGTAAAAAAATTCTTTACGGTTAGCGTTGTCGGAACCACTATGTTGTGGTCCGTAGGCGTTTCAACTTTGCCACTTGCTGCCAACGCAGCAGTTTGTCCAACCTTGTCCGCTGGTGACATGGTAAAGGTATCCGGCAGAGCCGCTATCTACTCTGTCAACAAAATTAATCAAATCATGTACTTCCCTTCAGGGGATGAATTCAAGAGTTGGTCTGGCCTTTCAGCTACTGCTGCCAATCAATATGCAGGTTATATTACTATAACTCAAGCATGTTTTGATTCTTTAGTAGTTCCTACCTCATACCCTGGCGCAGTAAACTACCGCCCAGGATCATACGTTGTGATGAGACCTTCCTCTGATCAAAAGTATGTTGTGTTGCCAGGAAATAAATTAGCAAAAATCAGCACTGCTGATGCTGCTGCTTTATATGGCGCAAATCATAAAGTAATGACTGTTGCCGATGCTTTCTGGCCTCACTATGTAAATAGAGGAGCCGATGTTGCTGGTACAGTTCATGAAGGTATGCTTGTAAGTAAAGATGGCAAAACATGGTATGTAGATGCTGGTATGGTGTTACGTGAAGTAACAGCTACCGGTATGACTGCAAACAGATTCAAATCTGGTTGGGTACATGCTGTTGCTGCTTCTTACTTAGCTGGCACATCTGTTGGTGCACAAATTACCGCTTTGGAATCTGTTTTAACTAACAGAACTCAAGACGGAGCTATTTCTGCTCCAGTTGGTGGTACTTTAAACGTATCTTTGGCTGGTGATAATCCAGCTGCTACAAATCTTGCTGATGGTTCTGCTTACAATAATGTTTTGAAGTTGAACTTAAGCGCAGGTACTGCAACTAACGTTACTGGAATCACCTTAACTAAGACTGGTTTGATTGCTAATAGCAATATTACTGGTGTTAGTGTTTGGGATGCTCAAGGTAATCGCCACGGTGAAGTTATGAGTTCCTTAACTTCAGACAATAAAGTAACTGTAAGCTTTGGTTCTAACCCAATTATGGTTGGCGCTGGCGGTTCAGAAACTTTGTTAGTAAGATTAAATATTTCTGCATCTGCTAACTCTGGTTTAGTAGGTTTCAGTGTTGCTGCGTCTAGCGATGTAATGAGCAACGGCACAGTCTCTGGCGCTTTCCCAGTTTCTGGCAATCAAATGAATATTATTGATGGTAACGCTTCTTTAGCTTCTACCACCATATCTGGTTTGGCTGTTGGAGGATCTGCCACTCAACCTGCTAGTACTGCTTCTGGTAATCTACAAATTGGTGACTTACAAAAAGAAGTTGCTAAATTTAGATTTACTGAAATTAGCGGTAACGAAGACTTATCAATCTCCAAACTTACCTTCTATGTAGAGGGCACTATTCAAGATTCAGACCTCGCTAACTGGACCTTAGAAGCTCCGAATGGAGACAAGCTTGCTACGACTGCTGCCATGAGTAATCGGTATGTAACTCTTAATTTGTCTGCTCCATACTTACTACCAAAGAGTACAAGTCGTGACTTAACTTTGAAAGTGGATGTAGTTAACGGTTCAACCCGTAACTTTAGAGTACATATTCAGAGTGATTATGATGTCATGATTAAAGGTGTTTCAACCGGATTCTATGTTCTACCTTCCAACTTCAGTGACACTTCAAGCACTAATGGTTGGTTCAACATGGGCTCTGGCGCCGTAGTTCTTAACAAATCCGCAAATTCACCTTCCGGCAACATCTCTTCTGGCTCACAAAATATTGTGTTGGCTAAATTTGATGTGAAAGCCACTGGTGAAAACATGGAGTTAAGAAAAATGGGTATGACCATTACTAAAGTCGGCGATCACGAATTAACTGGTAATGTTATTGTTCGTGATGCTGCTGATGGTACCGTGTACTTAACCGTAGCTGCTTCAACAGATGCGTTGTACACTGGTCAACAGAATACCTTGTCAAGTTACATTAATTTGACTTCTAACCAGACAAAGACCTTAGAAGTTGTTGGTAGTGTTGATTCAAGTGCTACCTCTGGAGAAAAGTACACTGTTGGTATTGGTAATTTCTATGC
>CAYIJG010000024.1:0-12370 GCA_964363685.1 uncultured Gammaproteobacteria bacterium | reverse complement strand
GATCACCCCCGCGTTGCAAACGCGGTGCTCTACCAAATGAGCTAAGGGCCCGTTTGTTTCAAAAAGTAAAAATATTCTATCAATTATCAATAAGAAAGTCAACTAGCCTAACTTCAATTTAACAGGTTGGGGGATTAAGCATATTAAGCTAGCTGTTGTTTGATGGCCTATTTTTTATAGTTTCCGCCTTTTTCCACAATTCACTAAAGTATTTATGGTATTCTTCAGCCAAAGCTTTGCTTTTTGTATGAATCACTAAGGGGTCAATCGCAGGGGTTAAGAAATAAACATGGTCACCAGCGAGCCAGCAAGTATGAGGTAATCTTGGCGAAGATTTAGTAATCCTTAATTGATAGGGGTTTCCTGTGTGTGGGCCAATATATTTTATGGCGCTGGCTCGTTCGCTTTCAAAAAATAAAATTTGGATGGGAATGCCTTTTCGTTTTAGTTTTTTTACCTCTTCCACATGTTCGGTAAAAAAAGGTTTTGTAAACTCAAACCAGTCAGGTGGTTCACCGCCAATAACAATATATTCCTGCGCTTCTTCGGCCCGGGCGCGAAAGTTTGTCAAACCGTCACGGTAACTGTTTGGCCCTGTAAAAACTTCTACTTGTTCTTGCTCAGCACTAATTTGTTTACGGATCTGCTTTTCCAGTTGGATAGCCAGCACTTCTTTTTGTTTTACTTCGACAAGTAACCGATCTGGATCGCTAATGGCGTAATAATTTTTGCCATTTTTTTTGTTAACAATAATCAAATTGCGTTTAATAAGATTTTCTAAAGCATTATAGACAATCTGTCGGTGTTTTTTACTGTAATGAACAAGTGGCGCCACAAAACAAGGGCCATTATCTAGTAATGTCTTATATACTAAGGCTTCGTTTGGTGAAAGTCCAAGTTTTATCAAACTGTCAATCATAAGTAAATAGTTTTTTGTTTTATTTAAGGCATTTTAGAATGAACTGTCAGTTTTGTCAATAAATGTTATTGATAGTATTTTATTTTGTAGTAAGCTGAAATGTAGGAGGAATTCGATGGAGAGCATTATCAAGCCTGAGTGGGAGCAATATTTCACGAACTCTTTTCTTCGTCGTTTCGTAGATGGAGAGGCCAGTTTCTCACCGAAGGAGGGGTTTCTATATTTGGGTCGGGTTGATAAAATTTCCTTTGCACCAGAAAGAGGCCTGGTGGTAAAAGTCGGCTGGGCCTTGCGGTTGCTCGACAAAAATCGCACGCTCGGTATGAGGAAGAAAGCAAAGGGGGAAGCAGGTATTTTAATGCGTGGGCGACGTGTATTTGTCCCTGTTAGAAATATCTACACTGATGGAAGCGAGGATATTTTTACAGTCTTCGGCCCGAGCTTCCATATTACCTTGCGGAGCGTTGCATTTCTTGGGAAGGAATGGGAGGTCAATCGTCTTAAAAGATTCGAGGATAGGAAGGATGGGGCATGACTCACAGCGTCGGTTAGACCAGTGCTTTTGCCCGAGCCGAGTGGGTGGTCACTGGACTGCTCACATCTCGTTTGTAGTTTAATTAAACTGTAGACGAGAGCAGTTCAGATATATAAAACATCCTACAATTTTGTGGGGTGTTTTTAGTATTACTCTAAGTATAATTTAGTGATATAATAATTTTATTGTTATTAACTAAAATTTAATAGTATGGCTGAGTTATATATGGTTCTGCATGTGATTTTAGCCCTGTTTTTGGGCGGTGCTTTAGGTTGGCAAAGAGAAAATTGGGGTAAATCAGCTGGTCCCCGAACCTATGCGTTGGTGGCTGGAGGCTCGGCTTTGTTTACGATACTATCAATCACCGCCTTTGGATCCGATATGGCCAGGATTGCTTCCCAGATTGTGGTAGGGATTGGATTTTTGGGAGCGGGGACAATTTTACATAAAGAAAACAGAGTGGAAGGCCTCACTACTGCGGCTGGTCTGTGGATGGTAGCAGCCATCGGCATGGCGGTGGGCGTACGGTATTATATTTTAGCAATTATGGTTAGTGTTTTGTCTCTGGGTATTTTTATGTTTGATGATAGAAAGTTTAAAAAGGAATTTGAGGATAAGGATACGGATACGGATTAACTTTAGTACTTGGATATTTTGTAGCTACCGAAACTGTAAAGTTATTATATTATCGTTGGTTCCCAAATGGGGATAAATAAAGTCTAATTAATTTTTAAACAAAAAATCCCAATCTGACGAAAGGGATTTTTTGTCTTGAATTTGCTAGCAAGTTAAGATGCCCCGTGTCGTGGTGGCGTACGGTCACCTCCTTTCGCTGTTGGATTGTTTTGCCTAACCCTCAGCCTCATCCGAGGATGAGGCGCTTGAGTTCTCGTGATTCCTCGGCATTGATAGAGAGCAGGCCTCTGTTTTCAGAACATCCCTCCTGGAAGTAGGCCTTCGGGAAGATTGGCAGTCGCACTCCGACCATGGCCTCCACCCCTGCTTGAACCGCGATTCCACGTAGGTCGTGCAGCTTCGCTTCCGTGGGAGCAAGCTCCCGCATCGGCATGCGTGCGCCGACATCAATCACTCGCGGGTCGATGAGGGGCGAATGCGGCACGACGCCATAGTGGCGCGCCACGGCGAAGCTCCGTACATACCCCCGGCTCATGCCGGCCGAGTGGATTGGATTGAAGGCCAACTTCTTCCGATCATCGCCCAGCAGGAACAGGTAGGGGTTCTGGTAGATGTCGTGGAGCGCGATGGCGCGGTGGCTCCAATGGTCGAGCGGGTAGTCGAGGAAGACCTCGTTCCCGCCGTCACCATCGAACGCGTGATGGATGGTCGGCAGTTCGCCCCTCGTGTACATTCGCCCGATGGCGTCGTTCAGCACGACACCGGCCATAGCTGCCCCAAAGTCGAGAACACGATAGTCCTCAATCATGAGCCCCGTGCGACGAACAAGCTCCGCGTGATCGACCTCGTTCGAGTTCACCACGATTTCGTGATGCGCGAGGCGACGGCCGAACCGCGGCTGCAAGAGACTGATGACCTGCCGAGCCTGTGCCAGATCGCCACCGCCCCCGTCGATCGCGAGCGTGAAGGTATGCACCGGATTGCTCCGAGCATCCTCCTCCAAAATCTGGAGCAGAACGGCGAGCACGCCGCTCGAGTCCATGCCACCCGAAAGCGACACGGCGATTGGCCCACCACCCGAGATGCTTCCCAGATGGCTCCGACATGCCTCCGCAACTGCCTTGATGTAGTTCTCGCCGACGATTTTCGCCTCGGCCGGAAGTTGATCGCTTTCCTGGTAGCGCGCATAGGCCGGGCCAGGCAGGAGCCACTTGTAGGTGCGATCGCGCATGTCGTGGCTCGGGATTGTGATTTCGTGCCACGCCGGCCACATTTCAGTGTAGCCGGGGTGAAACGGTTTGACCCGAGCGTCAGTGGCCAGCCCGCGGTTCCATGCCCTGCCGATTTCGGCGATGGTGTGGCCGACGATGAACCGCACCTCGCCATCGAGTTTTTGGCATGCCACCCGAGCAGGAACACCCACCGAACGCGAAGCTCTCAGAAACACCTCGTCGCCGTTCTGCACGAGCGATCCCTTCGCGAACTCCTGACCGAGCGATCCGATGAAGTTCGGATCGATCAAGTTCACGAGGGTCACGATGCCGACCGTGCTATTCATCTGCGTAGTTTCCATCTCTCTACCTCTTTGTTTTCGCCTTGTTAGGCGGCTTAGAGTTTCCTTTACCCTAAACAGGTAAGAATACAAGCAAGTATCGCTATCGTCAATATATTTAGTATTAAGAGACTAAAATGTAGTAAGAGTTTACAACATATTTGACTAATATTAGCCAATATGATATACTAAACTTGTCGTCAAAAATAATCGTCAAACTATGACAATCACATCAATTCTTTCGGATTTAGGGTTATCTAAAAGCCGAGGCACTGTATACTTATCCGCGCTTGAAACAGGTACAGGATCGGCTATAGACATAGCCAAAAAAGCAGGCCTACCAAGGACAACTGTGCACGAGATACTGCAGAATTTAGTAGCTCTAGGGCTAGTTTCTTTTGTTACAAAAGGCAGGACACGGATATATACAGCCGAGCCACCACAAAAATTAAAAATGCTTTTGAAAGATAAAGAACGTAAGCTAGAAAGTGTTCTGCCTGAATTGACGTCTCTGTTGAGTACTGCTGGAATAAGACCGAAGGTAAGATTTTACGAAGGAGTAGAAGGCGTTAAAACAGTTTTTGAGGACACACTTACTGTAAAAGGAAAACTCCTTAGAGGAATTTTATCTATGGAGGATCTTTATGAGATACCTGGCAAAGAATATATGGATGATTATGTAGAAAGAAGAGTCGGCGCTGGTATTAAATTAAATGTTATTCGTTCAGAAGGGACAGAAGTTGAAGAAACTTGGCCTGCGAGCTTAAAAGAAAGTCGAGAGTTACATTATGCGGCTAAAGGTATGGCATTTCCTATGACAACATACCTTTATGACAACAAAGTTGGAATCATTGGAACGCAAAAAGAAAACTTTGGAATGATAATTGAGTCAAAAGATTTTTATATAACACAGATGAATCTGTTTGAGGTATTGTGGCAAGTTACAAAAGTAGCAAAAAAGATTGATTAAAATTATGCATATATTTTTGAAATAAAAACGCTGTACCAAATTAAGAGTACAGCGTTTTAAGTTTAGGTTAATTTATTCCTCAGTTGGCGGTGGAACTTCTTCTTCGCTAGGGGATTCTTCTTCCGGCGCTTCACCTTTTTCTACTATTTCCCAAATATCTTTGGATACTGCTTTCATTAGTTTTGGATTATCTCGCAGGTATTTCTTGGCAGTTTCTCGGCCGACACCCAATTTTTCTTCGGCGTAGCTGTATGAGTTGCCGGATTTGTTTATGACTTTATAGACTACGCCATTATCTAGCACATCACCGGAAACAGAGATACCTTCATTATACATAATATCAAATTCACAAGTACGGAAAGGTGGAGCTACTTTATTTTTTACGACTTTAGCTTTGACGCGATTGCCAATAATCTTGTCGCCTTGTTTTATTTGAGCGGCGCGACGGACCTCAATGCGGATAGAAGAATAAAATTTAAGCGCATTACCGCCAGTAGTAGTTTCTGGGTTGCCAAAGACAATGCCGATTTTCATTCTGATCTGGTTGATGAAAATTACGACAGTATTGGATTTGCTAATAATGCCAGTGAGTTTGCGTAGGGCCTGACTCATTAGTCTAGCTTGGAGACCCATATGGGAATCGCCCATGTCGCCTTCGATTTCGGCTTTTGGTACCAGGGCAGCCACTGAGTCAATAACTATCACATCTACCGCATTGGAACGTACGAGCGTCTCTACGATCTCTAAAGCTTGTTCACCGGTATCTGGCTGGGAAATAAGTAGTTCGTCTACTTTGACGCCGATTATTTTGGCATAGTCTGGGTCAAGCGCGTGTTCAGCATCCACAAAGGCGGCAATACCGCCAAGTTTTTGCACTTCGGCCACAATATGTTGAGCGAGAGTAGTTTTCCCCGAGGCTTCTGGGCCATAAATTTCGATGATGCGTCCGCGTGGTACACCGCCAACACCCAAAGCGATATCAAGAGATAAACAACCAGTAGAGACGGCATCCACCTCCATAGTCTTTGATTCTCCGAATTTCATGATAGCTCCATCGCCAAATCTGCTTTTGATTTGTTCGATAGCGCTTTCTGCCGCTTTCATTTTCTCCCTTACCTCGTCGGATATTTGTTTTGCCATATATTGTTGTTGAATTAAGAATTATGAATAACGAATTAAGAATTATGAGTGTAATTCATGAAGTTTGTCACCTTCATAATTCCTTATTCTTTATTCTAACTTCTAGTTTGTTAGTATTTTTTTTCTGTTTCACCGATGGTCAGGTTGTTGGATTTTACAATCACATGTCTGATAACGGTGGAGCTTTTTCCATGCTTTTTGATAGCTGATATATTAATGGTATTTACCCCGTTTGACAAGTCCAGAACAATTTCAAATCTACCCTTATCATTTGGTCTGGCTTCTTTGCCATTTACAGTCAGTCGAACTTCTTTTTCGGTCTCACCTTGGACAGTGGCTGTGAGTTTACTGGAGACAGAACCGTCATTAGGAGAAAAAACAAAAAGTTTTGGTGGCTGTAAGATGCCGTTTACTTGCCAGAGCAGATAGCCGATAAAGCCGACTAAAAAGACACCGACAACGACACTGCGTAAAATAGTAGAAAGAGAATTGAGTGGCCAAAAAGCAATAGTGCGTTTGGGATGAATTGTAGGAGTATTATGTAAATCCGATTCTTGAGAAAATTGGTAAAGAAAACTAGCGGGATTTAAATTTAATGTCTTGGCATATTCTTTTATATAGGCGAGACGATGAGCCTTGGCAGTTGGCAATTCTTTAAAACGAGCGGTTTCAATCGCCTCTAAGTATTTGAGAGGGATTCTAGTTTTTTTAGAGACATCTCCTATAGATAGGTTTTGCAAAACGCGGGCATTTTTTAAACGCTCGCCAACTCTTACCATTGGTTCTAGATTTTTGCGACAGAAAACAGCCATAATTATTTGAAGTACTAAATTCTAAATGTTTGATTCTTTTGTTTCATCATCAAACACCGGCGCTCCACCTGAGTCGAGAGTTTGTTTTGTTTCAGGCAAATCATCTGGTTCGGTAGGGCGGAAATGTTCCATAAAGACCTCTCTTGGTTTGGCGCCGTCCGCTGGACCTACTATACCAGCTTCTTCCATTTCGTCCAAGAGTCTGGCTGCTCTAGCATAACCAACTTTCATACGGCGTTGCAAGAGTGAGGCGCTAGCCTTGCCAGATTCAATGACCAAGGTTTTGGCTTCATCAAAAAGAGCATCATGATCGCTACTGGAACCATCAAACATATTGATAGTGCCATTGCCATTATTATTATTTTTAGAAGTGATTGAATCATCATAGACAGGCGGTTCATCACCTTTGAGATTGTCTATCACTCGTTTCATTTCTTCTTCAGAAACAAATGCGCCTTGCAAACGTTTTGGTTTGGACATGTCGGCAGTTAAAAATAACATATCACCGCGACCAAGAAGTTTTTCAGCGCCAGAGCAATCCAAAATAGTGCGTGAATCGATCAGCGACGCTACTGAAAAAGCAATGCGAGCGGGAATGTTGGCTTTCATTAGACCGGTAATAACTTCTACACTTGGTCGCTGGGTAGCAACGATTAAGTGGATACCGACAGCGCGAGCCATTTGCGCAAGGCGAATAATTCCAGCTTCCACTTCGCTGGCAGCCATGGCCATTAGGTCGGCGAGCTCGTCGATGATAAATACAATATATGGGAGCGGTTCAGTCGCAGATTTGTTGTATGAGCCAACATCTCTTTTGCCAGCATCTGCTAGTATGGTAAAGCGACGATCCATTTCATTGATTGTCCATTTGAGAGCATTGACGGTTTTAGCCGCGTCGGTAATTACTGGAGTGAGTAGATGAGGGATGCCATTATAAAGAGTAAGTTCGACGCGTTTTGGGTCAACCATAATCATGCGCAAAGTGGCAGCGGTATTTTGGTAGATTAGACTCAGAATAATAGTATTGATACAAACGGTTTTACCAGAACCAGTGGCACCAGCAACAAGCAAGTGAGGCATTTTGAGCAAATCACCAAACCAAACTTTACCAGCTACGTCTTTGCCCAGAGCGATCATCATGTTGTGGGCGTCTGGGTTTTTGAACTCCGGGCTCTCAAGTAGTTCGCGCAAAGTCACCATGGCTACTTTTTGATTTGGCACTTCAATGCCAACTAGAGACTGACCCGGAATTGGCGCTTCAATACGAATAGGGTGCGCAGCGAGAGCTAAGGATAAATCATTGCTCAACGTAGTGATACGGGTCAATTTGATGCCTTTGGAAGGCTTGAGGGAGTATTGGGTGACAGTTGGGCCAACTCGCACTTCACCCATATCAACATCAATGCCAAAATTATGCAGAGTGTCTTGGATGATGGTGGCATTGCCTTTGATATCGCCGGATGTTGGCTTGCTTTTTGAAGTAAATAATAAATCGATCGGAGGTAAGTCGCGAATAATTGGTTTTGGCGGTTTAGCCATTTCCATTTTTCCTGCCAAATTATTTTCTTCTGAATCAGTTTCTGCACCTTCATTTTCTTCAGCTTCTTTTTTAACCAAACTGCGTTGTTGGAAAACTCTTTTTTCTTCGGCTTCATCTTCATCACTTTCATCAGTTTCTGCACCCTCATCATTTGTTTGGTAATCACCTTTTATTTTAAAAGCAACTGTGTTTTTTTTAAAAGATCCAAAAAAATCAATAATTTTTTGACCAAACCAACCAAGAAGGAAAAAGAATTTTTTGTGCAGGTCAACAATTTTTGCTAGAGAAGTATTAAATAAAAAGATAAAGCCTACGAGAATGAGAGCAACTAGTATCATGGTTGCGCCCCAGTAGCCAATATAGGTGCCAAAGAGCCAAGCCAAGCCAAATCCTACTAATCCACCGCCAAAACCTTGCTGGGCAAGATTATACATGTTTTCAATAGGGTTTTGTAAATGAATAAGTCCGTTAAATCCTAGGATAAATAAAATTGATCCCAGCCAATGGGTGGCACGATATTCATATTCCAAATCTTTGACCATTAGAATGGCCACTAGAATAATAATGATAGGAAATACATAGCGAACCTGGCCAAAAATGATAGCAAGTAGAGAGTCAATGAACTGTCCGGCGACTCCGGCCATAGAAAAAAAACTAAGCACGGATAATCCGCCAAGGATAAAAAGAAGAATCGCTAGTAGTCCGCGCCCGATGTCCGGGTTGAGGTTTATTCTTTCGGTGAAAGTTAATTTGCGAGTTTTATGTCTTCCCATATTGATTAAACGTAATCACGTCGCGTAACGTCCATTGAAACGCGACGCTGTACAACGAAATCATGCCGGGCAACGTCCATTAAAGCCCGGCCGTGCGTCCTTTGGAACTCGGCGCTGACACCATTGTAGCATAAAATTTTTGGTAGAGAAAGTTAATTCAGTACGAATTATTTTCGTATGGGTTTTGAAACCTCCCACAGTGTGCGCCATATTGTTTTCATCGTTTCGCTATAATCAAAACTGGTTACCAAAAATCCATATAGCTCCGGCACCCCACTCATCACCGCGACCTTGTTATCCCAGATAAGAATAACGGATTTAAATTTATCTTTCATAGTAGGTGGTGCCAATCGAACCTCGCGTTTAAAAAATTTATGCTGATTGTAGTATTTATTTTCTAACAAACCATTCCATATGCTTTGTGTATCAATGTTGGCCGTTTTTTTAAGATCTAAAAAACGAGTCATGAATTCCTCGGAAAAAGTTGACTGAACATTCTTTAAATCCGGCACAATGGCGTACAACTTTTTTTCTTTATTATTAACGACTTGCTCAACTAAATTTTTAAGGCCTTCTCGACCTTGGTAAAAGTCAATATGGGGCAAACCATAGTTGGCGTTAGTGGTTGTAGGAAAGAAGGGTAGGTGGGTATCAATTTTTTTCTCTAGACGAAGAAGTTCATCACGTTTTCGTTGAGCAATAACCTTGAGCTGACTGGGCGGTTCGGCTTCGTATATAGCAATGTTGGCGTGGCCAACTATATGAACCAATCCTTTTTCAGTTAATGTGGCTAAGGCATGGTAAACGGTCGGTCTTTTAATGTGGGTGTGCTTAAAAATGGCGCTGGCTTCAGCTTTACCGAGTTCGAGGATCTTTAAATAGATTTGCGCCTCTGTCTCCGACAGGCCAAAAGCAGATAAAATAGGGATTAAATTCATAAAAATATTTATTAAATCTAGTTTATCATGTGTATAACCATTTGTCAATCTATAATTGACAACGATGTGATTCTCTATGGTTAAGCCATATTTTATAAGAGAATTTTATTGTCAATCTAGCATTGATTTTTTGAGAGAAAAATGCCAATATCACTATAGTCCTTACCTTATACTGAGAATGAAATAGGACAGAAAGGAGGTCTGAATGGATAGTCAAGACAATGTGAAAAAACTGTTGAACTGGCTATCCTCACAAAGGAATAGCGCGGGGCTGTTTTCAGAGATTGAAGTAGTAGTTAGGGAAGGTGAGGCGACCACTAGGCAAACGTTGGGGGTGTTTAGCGCCGGAGTAGTTTCGATGCTGTTGGATCGACTCCCTTCAAAGCTTGTCAAGGGGCTACAAAGAGACCTTGCCATCGCACTGTTGGAGGTAAGAAATTGCGATGGCACCTGGTCCTTTGATGGACCTAATGGGGATTATCCCCCAGATGTTGATGACACGGTTTTGGCTATGATGGCGATTCGCCATTTTATTGGTCAAAGAAAGGTCGCGAATGATTTCGTCGCATTCCTAAACAGAGCACCCAGGGACGAGAGCGGTCTGCTTTTGACCTGGCTAGACCCGACACGCCACCACAGTCTGGCCGACATTGTGGTGAATCTACATGTTTTGGTGGCCGCGAAAAGACTCAAAGTTCCACCTTCTCAACTGGGTGGTCTAGAGTCTGTGGTTGTTGAAGCCATTAGCAATAGCACGGCCACAAGCAACTATTATTGCTCGGCGCGCTATGTCGCTCAGGCGATACATGCTGCCGAACTAAAACTTGAATCGTCTATGGCGATCCATTTGGCGCCTGGGCCACAGGTAGACACATGTGGGGAAGTGATTTTCAGACAAAGACGGGAGGAGGTGTTCTATCTCTCTCCTGTCATATCCGCAGTCCTAAATTTCCTGGAGGAGGAAGATCATGCTCGACGTAATGCTCGTTTCGGTTCCGTCTGAGGGAGCAATCTTGGGAGCCGACAGCCTTCTCCCCATGGAGAGTCTGGGGATCACTACCCTGGCCCGATGTTTGCAGAGCCAGGGTTACGCGGTGAAGGTGGTGGACGGGGAACTTGGGATGGATTTGGAGATGGTGAGACGAATAGTGCTCGCTACCGAGGCTCCGTTTGTGGGCTTCAGCACCTTTCAGAACACGATGGCCGCAACCTTGGCGTTGGCGGCCGAGTACAAGACGAGGTACCCCCACACAACTATTTGCCTGGGAGGCTACCAGGCAACCTTCTGCGCCGGGGAGTTGCTTGAGAAGGAGCCGGCCGTTGATGTCGTCGTGGTCGGTCGGGGAGAGGCTGTGATTGGGAACTTGGTTCTTGAGGCTCGGACGCGTGGTCCGATGCCCAAGCAAATTGTTCTGGGCACTAGTCAGGGTCTGCCTCCCGAACTGACCGATCCACAAGCGCGTTGGCCGTGGCGCGACCCGGCTACCCTGCGACGCCGTGGTGCAGCAGCTGTGCTCGGTTCAGAGGGGTGCTATGGCCAGTGCACTTTCTGTACCAACCCCCAATTTGAAGCTCTGGGTTCAGGCCCACGTTGGAGGCCTCGGCCTGATGACGATCTCATTGAGGAGATGCGAACGCTCCACGGGAATTACGGGGTGACACACTTCGAATTCTACGACCCAGATTTCTTGTCGATGGGCAAGGCGGCCCACGACAGATCGGCAACGTTGGCTCACAGAATTGCAAGCCTGTCTTTCAAGACCAAGATCAGGTTCACGGCTCAAGCCAAAGCCGCAGCCTCCTTGCCTCCAGAGTTCTGGGCACTCTGGAAGTCCGCTGGGCTGGAAAGGGTGTACATCGGGTTTGAGAGTGGTGATGATCGGTCACTTCTTTCATACGGCAAGTATTCCCGGAGAGATCACAATCTCCGAGCGTTGGCTTTGCTTCAAGAGCAGGGTATTGCCGTGCAGATCGGGTTCATCATGTACAAGCCCGATACGACACTTGACGACATCCGATCGTCGGTCGACTTTCTCAGAGAGGTCGGCCAAGGATACTTCTTCAAGCACTTGGCGAACTCCCTCATCATCTATCCGGGCACCAAGGAGTTTGACTGGCTCAGAGAGGAGGGGCGTCTGCAGTTGCAAGACAGCAAGAGCTACCGGGGTGTTTCGTATGAGTACAAATACCCAGAGGTTGCCAGGGTTGTCGAGGCGGTACTCGCCGTTCGCGGCGGGGCCTATCATCTGGATAGATTGCTCCTTGACTTGGAGTTTGGACTAGTTCGAGGTGGCGAGGTTGTCACTCAAGGTGACCTTCATCTTGATCATCAGTCTGGTCTGGCACTCTTTGAAGGTCTGAAGGTCGAGCGGGCGGAGTCTATTTCCCGTTATTTCGGTGGCTTACTTGTCGGCAATGACATGACAAGTGAGTTCCTCAAGCGGGATGGGGAGTTGTACGCTCAGGCCATGCGAGCGTTTCGCTTTCCGTAGTTCTTTTTTGACGGCACTCACTGTGAGGTGGTGCCGTTCGTCTTTTAAAAGGTTTTTTTCTCC
>CAYIJG010000023.1:0-12697 GCA_964363685.1 uncultured Gammaproteobacteria bacterium | reverse complement strand
TTCACGCAGGATGGTACGATTGACGAGGTCTTGCAAAAAATCCTTGGTCTGGTATAGTATGTGCACTATGGCAAACGCAATGAATAATTCAAACAATAATAATCGCCCCTAACGCGGGATGACTTTTTGCCATAAAAGTTTCCCCGCTGCATAGGCGGGTTTTTAAATACCTTCCCAGGTAGTTGAGTGGTACAACGCCACGCTGTTAACGTGGATTTCGCTGGTTCGATCCCAGCCCCCAGAGCACTCAAAAATAATGGCTAATTTTAGCCATTATTTTTTGTTACCTTTGGTAGAAATAGAACACTGTGATAAAGTATATATGATATTTTAGATTATTTATATGAAGCAAGATATTAAAAATTTGATTATAAGAAAATACAATAACGGAGATAGTAGGCAGATAATCCTCATTACATTGCTCGCTTGGGTTCCAATCTATGCTTCATTTAAAAAATTATTGGGCCGCGAGTTATATAAAAATGTTTACCCAGATTGGAAAAAAAGAAAGACAAATCAAATTAAACATTGGCTCAAAAATAAAACAGCGGTTACTTACGTTGCCGAATTTAACAGGCAAGTAGTGGGTTTTGTTTGTTGTGTTGCGGATAAGACAGGTCCACTTGCTGAAATTGAGATGACTGCCGTGCATCCCGATTTTCAAGGAATGGGCATTAGTACAAAACTTTTTAAAACACTCTTTAAACAAATGAAATCAACTGGTAAAAAATACATAAAAGTAAAAACGGGTGGAGACCCAGCACATGCTCCCGCACGTAAGGCGTATGAGAAGGTAGGTTTTGATAGAGCAATACCTAAGGTGGATTATTATTGCAAACTATAGTTTGTCAGAGATTGTACCCTTTGAAAGGAAACGATTACCTGTACTTCCTTTACCAATAATTTCCAATCAATAGTTCTGAACTTGTCCAACGAGGGGAGCCAAACAAATCTACTTCTTTACAACACCTTACTTTTTCTGATGTTTGTGTTCAACCCGCCAGGTCAGGCCCGGCTTTATACCAGATACAGCTGGCAATAGATGATTAAGAAGTTGTTCCGCTGTCATTCGAAATTTATTACCCTTTGCAGAAATCTTGACCCAGCCATCTTTATCTCTGAAGTATGTCTCGGTAAAATTCTTTGTGCCTATCGAAATTATATAGCTATCGTTTGTTAACTTCATATTCATAATATTATATTAGATGTATACTATCAAAAATTAGGAACAAAGACGAACGAACTACTGATAAAACAGGTTCTAACGTCGTCCAAAATGAGGAGCCCTTATAATCTAAAATTCTTCAACTAAAAAAGCCCTTCTTTTGGAAGGACTTTTTTAAATAAATGATATCTGCATCCGAGCTCACGCAATATAACAAATTAATTATTACCTTGCGTGAGCGGCTCGGATGTGTTGGTTTCTGAGTCGGTGGTCGGTCGCATGATGCGCCCGAGCCGCTCAGGTCTGTCTGTGTCGGCGCGGTGATTAGCCGCCCTGCGTCGGGTCGTCGATGCCCAGGATACGCCGACTGATTGATGACCCCGAGGACATCCCTGCGATGGCCGATAGTGACACCAGTCGCACGAATCGCGACTGGAAGTGGTTGGCAACGAATCCAGCGTTGGTCACCACCCGGATCGATCCATCAGCGTCTGCGTAGTAGACCGTCTCGCCACCACCATCGATGACGAACAGCATACCCGGATGGACACGAACCTCGACGATCTCCGGCGCCCGATTGATCAGGTTGGGCCAGAGCTGGTCAGGGATGACCATCGGCTCGTCGTTGACCCCGTTGGGGTTTGCCGGCTTGTAGAGTGCAGCCGCGACCTGGTCTGAGATCGGTGCCACGGTGTTGCCTGGCAGCACGGCGTACAGTTGCGGGTCGTTCACCCGTCTGACCAGGAACGATCCGGGGCGGACACTGACACCGCCGGGGTAGTGACTTGGGATGGGGATCATGTCGAGACAGCTCTGCTCGACGGAGACGACCCCTTCCTCTCCGCTTCGCCAGCTCCCGTAGACATCATCGTCCGGGAAGTACATGGCCTCGCCCTGCAGATCCAGGGCGTACTTCATCGGCCCCGACTCAACCACGAAGATGTCGCCCACCTCGAGCGCCTGGCACGAGTTCTCAACCATGGCATCAGGACCAGCATCGAGGCCGGCGTCCTGACCGGGGTTCTTGCCTCCACCACCACCGCAGGCGGTCAGACACGCGAGAACAAGGAGAAGGAAACGGAAAACGGTCAGCATGAGCTACCTCATCGGTTGTTGATCTGCATTTTGTTTTTAGGTCTCAGACCCCTACGGATTCCCGAGCGTTTGCTACAGGTACCTGTATAGAACCTGAATAAAAACAATAAACAAATGTAGCTTAAAAATATACTTTTGTCAACATTACCCATCACTACAAATTGAAAAAAGGCCAAGATAATGTTACCCTTATTTTATAAATAAAAAAATATAAAATAATAAAATGTTAAGCCTCACAAAATTACTAGGCGTATCGTCCTTCACTTTTGGCACATACAAAATTGATCCCAAACGTTCAGTCGTCACTTTTACCTACCGCGTTGAATTTAAATTTGGGATAATAAAGACTTTTACTGACCGACTATTTTTTAAAGACGTGAAACCGGAACTGTGGGAGAAGATACCCAAGGCCGTACTGGAGCCAAACCTACAAGCGCTCCTTCTCATGCTTGGCATCAACTACTGGTCTGTTTTTCGCACCAGCAACATCCGCATCGAAGGATTTACCCTCACCCGTGAACAGGCGCGCTTCTGGGATTCACTATATCTCAATGGTCTCGGAGAGTTTTTTTACTGCAATCATATTGATTTCCGCAACCTCATTGCCTTTCCCTATGACGATTCTGCTACCGCCCCTACACCTGCGCGAATTGAGCTTCCTTCGCGAGCGCTACTTTTAAATGGGGCGGGCAAAGATTCTATTCTCTCCGCCGAAATATTAAAAACCTCTGGTACACCGTTTGATTATTTCGCTTTTGCCCCAACCCCCGCGCACAAGCGCATTGCCAAACTCGTCGGCGCCAACACTATCAGCGTCACCCGTCGCCACGACCCACTTATAGGCTGGCTCATGTCGAGCGCCTACCCATCGGTTTCTACTTTTACATTTATCGCCACCCTACTAGCAGAACTTCTCGGATACAACTCAATTATTTTTTCCAACGAACGCAGTTCTGATTTTGGTAATCTCAACTATCTCGGCTTACCGGTAAATCATCAATGGTGCAAATCTTCCGAAGCGGAAAAAATGACCAATGATTACATACAAACATTTATCACACCCGACATCTCCACACACTCACTCTTGCGCCAGTACAGCGAGCTTGAAATCGTAAAGCGCTTTGTTCGTTATCCCAAATACCTCTACGACGTCACCAGCTGCAACGCCTATTTTTGGGAGCCACGTTTTGTCCAACTTTTATCGCGTACGAACTACTGGTGCAAATCATGCCCGAAATGCGTCTTCCTCTTTGCCTGCTTCACGGCATTTTTGCCAAAAAAAGAATTGGTTAGTATCTTCGGCGCCGATCTCTATACTAGAAGGCGTCTCCTGCCACTCTTTAGACGCATCCTCGGTATCGAAGGATTCAAGCCACTTGATTGTGTCGGCGAGCCTGAAGAAATGATTCTGGCTATGCATTATGCGTCACGTGGTAAGGAATATGCCGGCGAACCGGCCATGCAACTTTTTGAAGAATATTTCCCGCCGAACTATGATTTTGATAGACTGGAACAGAGGGTATTTACTAATGAGCATGAGTAGATTTTATTCTCTAATTATATGAAACAAACCTCTATTAAGCCCATCCAACTTATTGCAATGATTGACTATCCGCCTCTCCATAGCCCTAAAGCATTCCTTGCATATTATCAAAAACTAAAGGCGGGCCAAAAAATTGAGCCGACTATTGTTGTGCCAGCAACTTTAGCTATCTCATATTTTAAAAGTAAAAAAATTCGCTTTAAAAGTTACACGAAACAACTTGATTCTTTTCTTACCACACATCCTAAAGTTAATTTCTTTATGCTAGGCGGTAAACATCGCTCTGCGGCTGCGACAATTTTGGATCTTAGAATACCATGTCTAATTGTTAAAAATGATAATGATATTAGCTTAATTCATGATTTAAAAGTTAAAGGCAAACTTACTGGCGGACTAGGTGTTGGTAAAAATTTTGAAAAAACACTACAAACTCTTGAACAACATTTCTTTCAACACAAACGTTTTTGGACAATGGATGAAAAAACAAAAGCCATGATTAAAAATGGCGACATCCCACAAAAAATGATAAAAAGACAAACCACTTAAAGAATTTTATGCCCTCCCTAGCAAACAGAATCAACAATCTCTCAGAATCCCAAACCATCGCCATGGCACGTAAAAGCCGTGAACTAAAAGCGCAGGGCATAGATATTATCAACCTCAGTTTGGGCGAGCCTGATTTTGATACTCCTCAGATTATCAAAGACGCGGCCAAACAAGCCATTGATGAAAACTTTAGCCACTACACTGATGTATCTGGCTATCTTGAACTGCGCGAGTCCATAAGCAAAAAATTCAAGCGTGATAATCATCTTGATTATTCCGCTGAACAAATTGTCGTTTCTACCGGCGCTAAGCAAAGCATTGCCAATGTGATACTCGCTATGATTAATCCCGGTGATGAGGTCATTGTGCCTGCTCCGTATTGGGTCAGCTATATTGAATTAATAAAACTGGCTGAAGGGTTGCCTGTAATTATCAAGGCTGGCATTGAGCAAGATTTTAAAGTCACACCAACGCAACTGAAATCCGCTATCACCACCAAAACAAAAATGATAATTTTTAGCACACCATGCAATCCGACCGGCAGCGTGTATTCGAGAGATGAATTAAAAGCCATTGCCGAAATAGTCGCTGAGTTTCCGGAACTATATATTTTATCTGACGAAATATATGAACACATAAATTTTGCTGGCGGTCATGAAAGCATCGCTCAATTTGATTTTATCAAAGACCAAGTCATCACCATCAACGGCGTTTCCAAAAGTTTTGCGATGACTGGTTGGCGAGTTGGTTTTATGGGAGCGCCAGTGTGGATTGCTAAAGCTTGTGATAAATTGCAAGGACAGATAACCTCAAATACAAGTTCCATCTCCCAAAAAGCAACCCAATCTGCCATGGAAATGAATCCGCAAACAACCCAGCCCATGCGTGATGAATTCAAAAAACGCCGAGACTTGGCACTGGATATAATGCGACAAATTCCGGGATTAAAAACAAACACGCCACAAGGTGCTTTTTATATTTTTCCTGATGTCACCTATTACTTCGGAAAGTCCGATAGCATGACAGTCATAAATAATGGCACTGATCTATGTTCATATCTGCTTGATAAAGCCCGCGTGGCACTAGTTCCCGGTTCTGCTTTTGGCGATGATAATTATGTTCGTTTGTCATATGCCACATCTCAAGACAAACTCACAGAAGCGCTTAGGCGTATAAAAAAAGCCTTGGCAGATCTAAAATAAAACCTACTTCTAAATAACCTGAGTTATAGTAAACTCCTATTGGTGTACATGCACCTTACAAAACCACAAGACGAAGAGTTTTTTAACTGTTTCTTCTATCGGAAAAAGATAAAGTAAATAATAAGAGCAAGAATAAAACCGCCGCCCAGCAAAGAGGAGATCAGATACGATTTAAGAAAGTCCCACATATACTTTAAATTAAGAATTATAATTGTATTATACACCAATGTACTTTCTCTACCAAATTACCGCCCGGACAATAATAGTATAGACAATAACCCTGGAAAGCCTTACAATAAAGTCCAGTATTAATTAATCTAACTCCTATATATGTCAGAAGAACAAGAAGAATTTAAAGTTTCCGGTAGTGAAATCAAAGCCAAGGTTAAAGAAATTATCGAGGCAGGCAATGCCCGAAAGATAATTATTAAAAATGAAAAGGGCGAAAACGTGTTGGAAATCCCTCTTACCTGGGGAGCGGTCGGCGCTATCTTGCTTCCAGTAATGGCAGCGGTCGGCGCCATTACGGCGCTTGTCACCAAATGCACGATTGTGGTGGTGAAAAAATAAAACACTACTCTATATTCAAATATGAAAAAAATATTACTAATTTTTATTTTTCTAATTATCGGTGGTGCCGGTTGTAAACCAAATCAAAATAATCTAGTAGCACAAAACCAGCTATCTTCATCTACCACTAATATACAAAATTCAACTAACACCCCCAACGACACACAACCAAGTTGGGAACTAGCGAGCGAAGCCAAACAAATAATAGGCATGGCTGAATACGAGGTGTCTAGTGAACAACTGTTTAAGACTCGAAATGTGCTATACTTTTCTCTTATTACAAAGAACGCAAAATGGACGGACTCTTTTTATGAAGCATCTGAAACCGCTATCTACAAATACGATCTAACTACTAAACAAGTTGACAAGGTAATTTCATCAAAAGAAGTGCCAAAATCTTTGATTTTTAATGATGAAAATCCTAAAGAGAAATTCTTTCGAGCTCTACCATATCTTAATGTAGAAGGTGCCTCGTTATCCCCCAACGACACATACTTACAACTCAAAGCTGACGACATTGCATTCGGCGAAGTTTTTTATCGTGACACTATTATTGTTAATTTAAAAACAAAAAAAGTAAAAAATATTGGCGATACCTCTAATTTTGAATGGTTAGGAGAAAAAAAATTCCGCTACAAAGCGCGAACACCTTATAGTTGTAATGAAATGGAAGTTGGGCCTAGTGTTTGTTTTAAGGAAGAACCGTGGAAAGAAGGAAAATTATAAATAAAAGTATGCCAAAAAACATAAAAGCTGTCGGTTTTGATTTTAGCGGTGTCATAGAGCTATACCCACCCGGAAGGCTTCTCACTACCATTGCCGAATTATTTCATATTCCTCTAGAAAAATTCCAAACTGAATACTTCAAACAAAACCACCTATCTCATGTGCAAAATCAAAACTTCGCAGATGTGGTAGCCAAAGTTGCTTCTACATTTAGCGATGATAACCAAACAGAAGAAAAAATAAAAAATATAATACAAGAACGACAAAATAAATCACGGCTCAACACCGAGCTTATTTCTTGGTTCTTCACTCTCAAACAAAAAGGTTTTAAAGTTGGCATCTTAAGCAACTACACCACCGATCTAACCGAAAAATTAAAAAGAAATGGTATCTATAATCTGGTAGATGCGGTGGTGGTATCTTCTGAAATTGGTTTCCAGAAACCGGACAAAGAAGCCTTTACGGTTTTATTTGAACGGCTAGGAGTCTTGCCCGAAGAAACAATCTTTATAGACGATGCCAGCAGAAGCTTGGAAAAAGCCGAAGAAATCGGCTATCATCCAATATTATTTAAAGATAACGAACAACTACGAAAGGATTTACAAGGTTTTGGAATAGAATTATAATTGGAATTATTTTGCTCACTCATATTGTGTATGAACAACTCCAAACCACAAGAAGAAATCCTCCAATGTTTTGATGAAAACAAAAACCCAACCGAAGGCAGACCGCGTTCTGTCGTAAAGGCAAAGCCAAATCAGTATTGGTATGGCATAGTTTGTATTTGGGTAGTGAATAACGCCGGACAACTACTTTGTTCAAAACGTGCCTTACACATCGCCAACCCAGGAAAATGGGAAAGTTATTTTGGCGGTCATGTTACAGAAAATCAAACCTTCAAACAAACAGCTGTCAAAGAGCTAAAAGAAGAAGCGGGAATTTCTGCGCGCGAAGAAGATTTATTTTTAATAGAAGATATCAAAAAACCAGAAGAAAAAGTATTCGCGGAACGGTTTGCTCTATTATATAACGAACCGGCCGTCAATTTGGCTGGTACTGACGGCGAAGTTACCGAAGTGCGCTGGATGGATATAGATGACTATTGACAAGAACAGGAAGAACATCCTGATACGTGGTGCAATCTATGCAGACCACAGCATCAAAAACTCATTCGCCAATGGCTCGCTACAAAAGCAAATAGTTTATGAAAATAACCAGACCAAAATCCAAACAACCAATCCCCGCTCACGCCAAGAAGGTTTTTCAGGGTGAAATTTTTGATGTCTGGGAGTGGCCACAAAAAATGTATGATGGCACAATAAAAACTTTTGAAAAAATAAAACGACCCGATACAGCTAGGATCATACCAATCACCAGTGATGGTAAAATTATTTTGGCTAAAGAAAGCCAACCAGGACAAAAAGCTTCTTTTGGTGCTATTGGCGGACGAATAGACAAAAACGAGAAACCGCTTCAAGCCGCAAAAAGGGAACTGCTAGAAGAAACAGGATATAGTGCTAAAGAGTGGATTCTCTTTGGCGCAATCCGACCAGTAGTCAAAATGGAGTGGATTATATATTATTTTATAGCTAAGGACTGCAAAAAAATAGATAAACAACATTTAGAGGGCGGGGAAAAAATAAAATTACTCTATGTTAGGTTTACTGAATTTTTAGATATTATATTAAAGCAAGATGAGGATACCTATTTAAAAACCGCTCTACTTGAAGCAAAATTGGATCCAAAAAAAATGCAGGCGTTAAAAAGATTGTTTGGATTAAAATAAAAATTGAACTTCTTTTTAATTTAGTGTATAATTAATATCGTTATTCAATAATTTATATCATATGGCCAAAAGACCTACCGGACTAAAGAAAAGAACTAAATCGAGACACTCTCCAAAAACCAAAAAGAGATTAGCAGCCAAGAGAGTAATGCTCGCAAAAAGATCTTCTAAAAAAAGAAGATAAACCAAACTTCAAGAGACTAACCCCGTCCCGCTCCTGCGGGGCGGGGTTTTGTTTTACTTGCAAAGAAATAAAATTTTATGCTATGGTAAATAAGATGAGTCAAAATACTTCAACCCCCAAGCCTCCCCCCAACCCCTCCTCCAACGGAGGCAACCAGAACCCCAATCCGCCGCCACGACGGCGACAGAACGAGGAACGTCCCGTTCCGAAGGATCAGCTCACGCGGTGGGAAATCATGGTGTTGTAGGAGTCAACTGACAATCTTCGCACGCCTTGTGCGTCGCGAACTAGTCAACTGGCTCATCATCACCGGCGACGCCGCACGTCTTCAAGACGCGCGGCCGCCGGACCAACGCCTCAAAAAATAAACCCCGTCTTTAAATTGTGCTGTTGCACTTTTTTTATTTCCTGCTATACTACACTCTGTAGTAATTAATTCTTAAATATAGAAATATATGAGTGAAAACATCTCCGTTAAAGTAATCGTGGGCAGTACCCGTGTTGGTCGATTTAGTGATAAGCCATCTGCTTGGATTGCTGAGGAATTAAAAAAAAATGAAGGCTTATCAGTAGAAATAGTTGACCTACAAGACTATGAAATGCCTTTCTTCAACGAACCAGTAAGTCCTTCTTACAAATCAGAGCCCTACAAAAACGAAGCGGTCGTTAGATTTACGGCCAAAATCGCTGAAGGTGATGCTTTCGTTATCGTTACTCCCGAATACAATCATAGCACCTCAGGAGTGCTCAAAAACGCCCTAGATTGGGTCTACCAAGAATGGAACAACAAAGCCGTAGCGTTTGTCAGCTATGGCAGTGTCGGTGGCGCCAGAGCTGTAGAACACTTGCGCCTGACCGCGATTGAACTTCAGATGGCTCCGGTACGTGAAGCGGTGCATTTCCTCGGCAATGAATACTTCCCTGTCTTATTTGGAAAAGCCGAAGCTAGTGAAATGTTCGCCAAAGCTACTGAACAGGCTGGCAAAATGATTACCCAACTAACTTGGTGGGCAAAGGCTCTAAAGAACGCAAGATAAACAAATATGCCCCAATCAATCATCTTCGGCGGGGGTTGTTTCTGGTGTATAGAAGCGGTCTTCAAAATGCTCAAAGGCGTAGATAGCGTCACTTCCGGCTATACTGGTGACGATTTTCCAAACCCAACCTACGAAAATGTCTGTACTGGCAAAACTAGCCATGCGGAAGTAGTACAGATTACATATAACCCAGAGACTATAGATCTAGAGACACTTTTGGCTGTATTTTTTACCTCCCACGACCCTACTACTCTCAATCAGCAAGGCGCTGATATTGGTTCACAATACCGCTCTGTTATTTTCTTTACCACTCCCGAACAAAAACAAGTGGCCGAAAAATATATACAAAAATTAACAGACGAGCAAACTTTTACCAAACCAATTATTACGCAAGTGCAGCCCCTAGAAAAATTCTATCCAGCCGAAGCCTACCATCAGAATTATTATACCAACAACCAGACTCAGCCCTACTGCCAGATAGTTATTAATCCAAAAATAATTAAACTAAAACAAAAATTCGCGCACTTGCTGAAACCTTAGATCCACAATAAACAAAAAATCCCACTATTACATGGGATTTTTTTGATCTTTTATAACATATTACTCAGTAACTTTCAAAGTCCCCCACTGACCACCTTCTTTGTGGCCTGGTTTAGAACAATAATAGACGAATTCTCCAGCTTTATCTACCACAAACTCAACCACTACTTCTTCATTAAGTGGTAATTCTTTCGCAACCTTAAGTTCATCAATCACAAAATCATGCATGCCCATAGTATTAGTTATCTTAACCTTTACTATATCCCCTTTTTTTACTGACATTTCAGGCAAAGAAAATATTGGTTTTTTCAAGGCAGGATCATAATAAGCGGTCATAGTAAATTCTTTGATTGGGGTTACAATCATTTGATTTCCAGGTATTTCAGTTATATTATCCGATTCATTAACGCTAGGCCCTTTAACTGAACAACCAGCTCCAACTAAAATTACTAACGCGCCTAAACTTACTAATACTCCAAACTTATTTTTCATATACGAAATGAAATGAGAGAATTAAATTAAATGTTTTTAATTTAATTCCGAATGAGTGAGTATATATGGGCTTCAGCCCATATAATATAAAATTAAAAATTAATAAATATATTCTACTACACCCTGTAATAGTTGGCAAGGGTTTGTATAAAACAAAACACCCTTCCGAAAAAGAGTGTCTTGTATATAGTATTTTTTAAGAAGAAATTCACCGCCATCTTTATTAGACAAATTTATTTTATCTACTAAAGGCCTCAAACGGTGAACAAACTTCCCCTCTTTCAACCAACTAAACGCGCAAGCTCCTTGAAGATAGCGCGAAAATTGGCAAATGGGGGTGCAGGGACTCAACCACCTCTCCGAAGTCGATTGCCACACCATCATCATAGACAGATGTGGACGGAAGAAGTGGCTCCCGCCTAACTACCTTGCGCATATTGTCCGTCATGTGAGTGACGATCTTGCCAGGCAGAATGGACACCAAAACATCTCTGCACTGGTGAATGTACGCATAGCCGATGGCTTTCGACGGGACGGCCAACGACATGACTATCGCACAATTCCCAACCAGGTACTTGAGGTGTCCGTGCGGCCTGCTTTGGAGCTCCATATCAATATCCCAACCCGCACAGCAACCCATTCTGGAATAAGCAATATATGCCTTTCCGTTGAGAATGTCATCCTCAGTCATTTGATTGAAACCCCAATCATGCCAGCAAGCTCCCCCGAACTTACTGTAACTGTAGTGTTGTGTTAGTATTACATCTAGGGGCAAAAAGGCACGAATTTCATGCTTTCTTGCCCATAGACAAAACTAACAAAGCTTAAGTATAAAGGAAAACCAACTATCTGTCAAAGGTAGTCCAACCTACATGGCCTAAGAGTTGACAAAACCAACCCATTATTGTAAACTGCTCAGCATTAGTGGGACCCCGAACACTCGGGGGTTTGTACCACTTTAAACATATATTTATGTCAAAAAAAATGAAGGCACACATGGACAAGGTAGACAAAAATAAGACATACTCTTTGGACGAAGCCGTAAAACTTCTCAAAGAAATTTCTAGCGTCAAATTTGACGCCACCGTAGAAGTACATGCCAACTTGGGTATTAACACCAAAAAAACCGAACAACAAGTTCGTGCAACTGTAGTTTTGCCACACGGAACCGGTAAAACCAAAACCGTAGCCGCTTTCGTCACTCCAGAAAGAGAAAAGGAAGCCAAAGACGCCGGCGCTGACTTTGTCTATGGCGAAGAAGATATTAAAAAAATTAAAGACACCGGCAAAATAACTTTTGAAGTCGCCATCACCACTCCAGATATGATGCCGAAGATGGCTTCAGTCGCCAGAGTCTTGGGTCCAAAAGGTCTGATGCCTAACCCAAAGTCTGATACTGTCGGTACCAACATCAAAAAAATGATTGATGATCTCAAAACCGGTAAAGTCACTTTCAAAAATGATGATAATGGCAATATCCACCAAGCTGTCGGAAAAATCAGCTTCGGCGAAGAAAAACTAAAAGAAAATATTAATGCCTTCTTGGAAGTCTTGCTCAAAGCCAAGCCTGCCACAGCCAAAGGCACCTTCCTGAAAAACGTCGTTCTCTGCTCTACTATGAGCCCCTCAATCAAAATCTCAGCCTAAACATAGAAATCCCCCGAGTAATCGGGGGATTTGCTTTTCAGAACAATAAAGGTACACTACACTTAGTATCCAAGCCCACGCACTGTCATTCCGACCACCCTAAAGGGTATAAACTCCGTGGAGGAATCCCTTAAACATAGTTTCTGCAATTACATAGTATAAGG
>CAYIJG010000022.1:0-12745 GCA_964363685.1 uncultured Gammaproteobacteria bacterium | reverse complement strand
ATCCTGCTATAGTGGTGTATTTATGGAGAACACCTTTACAATTAATAGATATAAAAACACTCAACCACCAGGTGTTGACCGGTGGTTGGAAACGAATCATGGGAGCGGAATCAAAACCCACGAATATGAAGTCGTGAATGGATTGGGAGTCCAATCCCACCTGACCCATCAATACCGTCGCTGAGTTCGGCCATGCGCTGTTCCTCAACGTCGAACTTCTCTTGCCACCTCCTTTCACGTTCGGTTTGGGCTTCGACGCTGTTGAATTGCGCCATAGATTCTGCAACAGAGCGCGCCATAGAGTTTTTCTCCACTTGAAACGGGTTTGTACGGAAACGGCTAATCAAAGTCGTTTCAATAACAATAGTATTATAGCAAAAAATAGTCTTTAAACAATAATTATTAATAAAATATTTTATATAATATCTTAATAGTATGAAATTTCTCTGCACAAAAGAAAACCTTTCCAAAGCCTTAGCGCTGGTGATCGGCGTGGCCGGAAAAAACACCAACCTACCGATATTGGGTAATGTCTTAATAAGAGCAAGTGAGCAAAAAGTTGAACTTGTCGCCACTAATCTAGAGCTGGCTACTGTTGCCACCCTACGAGCCAAAGTTGAAACTCCGGGAAATTTTACGGTCCCAGCCAGTACCCTGACTGATTTTGTGAATTTACTTTCAGATGAAAAAGTAGAATTAAGTTTAAAGGATAATGAAGTAGAAGTGGTGTCAGGCAAATCATCTACAAAGATAAAAGGAACCTCCGCAGACGAGTTTCCAGTGGTTCCGGTAGTCGGAGAGGGTAAAGGATACCTCCTTGACCTAGAACTTCTTAAAAAGGGCTTGGGACAGGTTTTTCAGGCAGCCTCAAAGAATGAAATTAGAGCCGAGCTTGCCGGAGTATTGTTTAACTTCAATGATGAATCAGGGGTGCTTACTATGGCCGCGACTGATAGTTATAGATTGGCAGAAAAGAAAGTAAAATTAATCCAAGGTGATGAAAAAACAAGAATTATTATTCCTGCCCGGACTGCTTCGGAAATAAGCCATGTTTTGTCCTTGTCTAAAGGGTTAGATAATGAAAAGAATGTACGGTTGCTGGTGACTGAAAACCAAATTGTATTGAGATGCAATGAGGTGGAGTTGGTCTCGAGGCTTGTTGATGGTCAATATCCTGATTATACCCAGATTATCCCCAAAGAGTTTAGAACCACAGCCGAATTTTCTACTAACCAAATAACCAAAGAAATAAAAGCCGCAAGCCTGTTTACAACCGTGGGCGTAAATGCCGTTAATTTTGAATTTGATCCTACTGCCGGCGCTGTCCTTATCTCTTCAGTCTCAACTCAAACCGGTGAACATAAATCCGAAGCCTCAGCCGAGATAAAAGGCGAGAAAAATAATATTTTACTCAACCACCGCTATGTCCTAGACGGATTGGCAAATATTGATGAAGAAACTTCGGTTCTCAAGGTAGTAAACGCCGAGAGTCCGTGTATTTTGGCGCCAAAAGAAGATAAAAACTTCGTGTATATTGTGATGCCTATAAGGCAGTAAAAAATATATGAACGAACAAGATTTTGAAACAAAACAAAAAGAACAACCAAAAAATATTCAGGACATCTCACAAGAAGAGATATTTAAGAGTTTAAACAGAACAATAAAAAGCGTTCTTACTGTAATTCGCTGGATGGTTTGGCCAGCAGCAGTCATGATTGTTTTGGTAGGTACTTATTTTGGATTTACATTAGATAATCTTAGAGACGGTATTGCTAGGAAAAGTGAAGAGGTAAACGAAATGTTTTCTAAGATAGAATCAAAAAGAAACGATATTAACGAAAAACAGGAGGCTCTAAAAGAAGAACAAAAAAAACTAGATAATGAAATAGTTTCTCAGACAAAAGAAATATCTGATTTAAAAAAGAAGAACGAAAAAGTTACAGCGGACGGGAAAGGATTGTTTGCTCAAGTAGAAAAGGAAACTAAATTAAGTATACAGAAATTATTAGATAGTACGTCAAAGACCCTGATTGCCCAAAATGATTTATTAGAAAAAAATAAAAAAGGGATAGAATCTGCTTTTGAGGGGATTAGCAATAAGGAAAAAATCCTTGAAGAAACTCGACTGGAGCGTGAAAAAGACCGAGACAATAATAGGAAAGTAATGTCGTTGTTTGTAGAGTACCAACTTTATAAGATAAAAGGTAGCAATACACTACCTGACCCATTTATTAAACAAGAAGTAGAAATTTTAAATAAAATTGCTGCCATTCTTTATCCTAAAGATAGTAAAGAAAAAGCAGAGTTTATAAAGAGTGTAAATGAAATTTTAAAGTAAAATTTTACTCCACCAAAACCTTCAAAACCTTCTCCGTAGTCCTTCCCGCATTATCAAACAGCACAGCCTTCAAGGAATGTTCGCCTACACCTGGGGATTTTTTCCAGGTAAAGGTCAGTGAATTATTAAAGAGCTTATCATCTTTTTGGTTAAAATTATAAATCAGTCTTGGTGACGCGCTTCCAGTGATTAAATATATATCAATCTTTTTCATTTCTTCCCAACGGAACGGGATGATGTTTATTACTCTTGGAAAATCCTCAGCTTTGATAGTGGCTGGACTTATATCAAACCACTCAAAACTAGCCGGATCAAAGTCCGCTTGTAAATCAAAGCGTATGCTTTTTGCGCCAGCATTGTTTTGGTCGTCTACCGCTATGGCGTTGAGGACGTGCGGTCCTTTAGCCAGTTTCTGGGCGTGGTATCTTAGACCAAACGGAGATTGTAAAGCGGTACCAATAATTTGACCATCAATTTGGTAAATTACTTTTGTCACACCTCTTGGCGCAGAAGCTAACACTTGAATATCTAGATCTCGAGAATTTAAAACCGTACCTTCAAGCGGAGAAATAAAATCTATAGTGGGAGTAAATTCTGATGGTTGGGTGTTATCAGTTTCGGTTGGTGGTTCTTCAAAAGTCAGATTGACGCCAGCCTTCTGTTGGCGGGCTATCCAATCTTGTAGGGCTATTTCCCAAGTATTGTATTGTGGATCGTCAGCTGGAGAAGGTGGCACTGGCCCACGTGGGTCGTCTCTATCTACATAATGCAAAATATCATGGGGAGGTAAAAATGTTTTTGAAACAATTAAGTTTGGCGGTGTCAGAATAGATGCGATTTTGCCGGTAATAGAATTTATCTCCAGTGTAATACCGCCGTTTCCTCCGCGCAAAACTGCTTTTTCAATATCTTCCACTGGTGGCGCTGGGAAAGATTCCACCCGATCGCCTTTGAGCGCTTCTCTCATAAATCTATTCCAGATAGTACCAGCCAAAGCATTTCCACCGGCCTTCATCGGAGTCGGGGTAGTGTTGCCAACCCATACGCCAGTTGCTAGTTGAGGCACATAGCCCATTGTCCACGCATCAAGATTGTTATTTGTAGTTCCGGTTTTGGCTGCGACTGGTCGGCCAGGTAAAGTCAGATTACCATTACGGCCAAAGATAAAACCTCGCGATTCATCATCAGAAAGAACATTGGAAATAGTAGCCGCCAGTTCTGGTTTGATTACTTCTTGGTCAGGAGATTTTTCCCATTCATACATCACCTCGCCTTTGCTGTTGGTCACTTTTAGAATACTGACGGGTTTGTTGTATTGTCCGTTGTCAGCCAAGGTCGCATAGGCGTTAGTGTGTTCTAGTAGGTTGACTTCAGCGCCACCCAAGACCAAACTCAAACCAGGGTCGCCGGTAAAAGTGGTATAGCCAAACCGTTTAGCAAACTCAATCGTATTATTAGTGCCAACCAGGTACAAAGTTTTGACAGCCGGAATGTTGAGCGACCCTTGCAAAGCTCGTCGCATAGTCACTAGTCCGCGTTCTTTGCCGTCATAATTTTTTGGAGCATATGGCTTGGCGCCCGCACGGGATTCAAAGTTGGTGGCTACATCATAGAGCACAGTTTCAGGTGTATAGCCTCGTTCAAAAGCATAGGTATAGACAAATGGTTTGAAGGAAGATCCGGGTTGGCGTTTACCTAGAGTAGCGATATCGTACTTGCCTTTGATTTCGTCATTGTTATAATCTCTTGAACCAACCAAGGCTAAAATTTCTTTGGTCTTTGGGTCAATAGCCACCAGAGCGGCATTGTTAGCGTTGGCGTCTTTGGCATTTTTGTCGCCCAATTCTTTTATTGTTTTTTCGGCAATTTGTTGTTTATCAAAATCTAAGGTAGTGATGACTCTTAATCCACCCTCATCAATCGCTCGTTCGCCAAACTGATCAGCTAATAATTTTTGCACATAAAAAACAAAGTGGGGGGCTTCTATTGGCCCAGAAGTTTTGGAAATTTCCAAAGTAGTCGTCTGGGCTGCGTTTTTTAGTTCCTCTGTTATATATCCCTGATTAAACATTAAAGCCAGAACTAAATTACGGCGGTCACGCAAGGCGTCCAAATCTCGTAAATACTTGCTTGGCGCTTTAGGGATGGCCGCTAGGGTAGCAGATTCAGCCAAGGTGAGGTCGATGGCCTTTTTGTTGAAGTAGGCTTGGCTGGCTGATTCAATGCCGTAGTTGGTAGAGCCGTAAGGGATTTCGTTTAAATATGATTTTAAAATTTCATCCTTAGTGTATTCTTTTTCCGCTTTAATGGCTAGAATAATTTCTTTTATTTTTCTAAAATAGCCCGCAAAGCCCTCGCGTGCGTCGCCGACAAGAACGTTTTTAATCAGTTGTTGGGTAAGGGTTGAGCCACCACCGGATCCGGCTCGACGACCGATAAGGCTGTTGAATCTGGCACGCAGAATACTTTGGATACGTATACCCTTGTGTGTATAGAAATCCTTATCCTCTACGGCCACGGTAGCCTGTTTTACATAGTTGGCGATCTGATCCATTTCTACCAACGTGCGTTTTTGGTTTTGATAGACCTCAAACAGTAGGTGTTCGCCGGTGCGATCATAGATTTTGGTGCTTTGTGAAACCTTATGTTCAGTGAGCTTGTTTGGGTCTGGCAGGTCACGGCTAACTATAGCTACTGTGATAGTGCCGACAATAAAAAGAAGCACAGCGCCGACCCCAACAGATATGGCTATGGTTTTGATAAGTTTTTTTCTTTTTTCTTTGTCAGATAACCGTTCCCCCTCGGGGATGCGTCCGTAATGACGGCTCTGATGAAGTTGTGGAATTGGCATAGGAAATTTAATCAGCCTAAGGTAAATACTATCATCCATTGACAAAAATGGCAATTTGTGGTACAGTTATCCGTTAATTAAGCTGAGGTATCCGTTATGGATACTTTTTAATTTTAACGAATATGATGACAACTAAGCCAAAAAACACTACATTAGCAGTATTTAAAGCCCTGGTAATTTTGGCTGTATCTAGCCAAAGTATTTTACCAATGTCTACCAAGGCCAGTGTAGATATTTATTTTGCTAATTCTACGGAAAAGTTAGTTAATAATGGTATTAACAATTTGTTTTCTATAGAAATGCCAGCTTTAACACCCCAACCAACTGTTAAGGCTAAAACTAAACCAACCGCTAAAAAAGCAAGCTCAAAAGTTGTTATTAATAGTCCTGGTGAATCACAAAACTTAACCATTGCTGAGGGTGAAAAGCCAGACAAGGTAATGAGTGTAGTTTTTACTGCCTATAACAGTGTCCCAGGCCAGACCGACAGCTCACCGTTTATTGCCGCTACCGGCAAACGCGTACACGATAGTATGATCGCAGCTAACAAACTTCCTTTTGGTACTAGAGTTGTGGCCCGAGGTTTATTTGGTGAGAAGGTTTTTATAGTAGAAGATCGTATGAATTCCCGTTATGGCCTTGGCCGTATGGATGTCTGGATGGAATCAGTGCCTGATGCAAGAGAGTTTGGTGTACAGCGCGCGGAAGTAGAAATCTATTATCCGAAGAAAGCTCCAAAAGAAGTGGCTGTTAATAGAGCTGGAAGATAAAAATAAATAAAAAAGACTTGCCAAGTGGCAAGTCTTTTTTTGTTGTCAGTTCGAGGAGCGGGTTAAATTTATTTCTCAATAATTTCAACAGACAAAATCTTGACCGGGTTAACTGGTTTAGACATTGCGCCGTCTGAGCCAAGTGTGGTTGGAGCTTCGGCAATCTTATCTATTACATCAAGACCTTTGATAACTTTTCCAAAAATAATATATTGAGGAGGTAGGGGATAATCATCATGCATTATAAAAAACTGACTGCCGTTGGTGTTTGCTCCAGAGTTGGCCATAGCCACTGTACCTTTAACATATTCTCCTTTGAACGGTTCGTCATCAAATTTATAGCCCGGGCCGCCACTACCGTTGCCGAGCGGATCGCCACCTTGAATCATAAAGCCTTTAATGACGCGATGGAAAATAGTGTTATCATAAAAATTTTTCTTGGCGAGGAAAACAAAGTTGTTGGCGGTAATAGGCGTAGCTTTTACATTTAGTTCAATATCCATTTCTCCGGCCGTTGTTTTCATTTTAGCGGTGTAGCTTTTCTTTTGGTCTACTAGCATAATTGGTGTTTTATATTGACTTAAGTCTAGGGGCTTGATTTCTGTGGTAGTGGTTGGGGTGGTGGAAACATTTTCAGGTGGAATTTGTTCCCCGACCGTTTCCGTTACCGGAGTGATTGGGTTGGGGGTTTCGTTTGCGGGTGCTTGAGCTGGTGGCGCTTTTTTAAAGAGGAAAAAGGCGACAACGGCTACTGTGATTATGACTAGGGCGAGGATTAGGTTTTTCATATATTTCTTATTTAAAATATTCTATTAATAAGTTTAAGGAGCTAGAAAACTTCCGTTTTCACAGTTAATTTGTCGATTATCTCCTCTAATAGGCAATGTTTTTATAATTGGACCCGGAATATTAAACCAGTAGTATGGTCTAATTCTACCAGGTTCAATTATATCATATCTGCGAGCAATTAAACCAACCGTTCCCACAAAATCTCTGTTACGAACAAAACCATCCCAATAAGTTGACTCTATTTCACACCCGGAAAGATTTGGGTTACTACTGCCAACCGTTAAAATTAAAAGAGAGATAGGATTAATCTTGTTGGCTCCCTCATTGATTTCACTTAAAAAAGAGAAAAGAACATATTTATTTTCCAATGTACCTATAAGCAGGGGTAATAAATAACCCAGTATCATTAAAAAAGTTACTATTAATACTGTACGGATGGTATGTTTCACTATTTTTGGTTGAGTATTATTTATCTCGTTCATAATTAATTATTCAACTTTCGCTCTAAACTGTAAAGCCTCCGCAATATGATCTAATCCAATATTATCACTCTTACCTAAATCCGCAATAGTGCGAGCGAGTTTGAGGATGCGGTTGTAGGCGCGCGCGGAGAGGTGCATCTGGGTGACAGCCGCGCGCAGGAGATCAATAGACTGGTTATCCAGTTTGCAGTGTTCTTTTATCTCCGCATTTCGCATTTCGCTATTGCAATGAATATTTGTATTTTTAAACCGATTGGTTTGGATTTGTCTGGCCGCTTCGACGCGCTCGCGGATATTGGCCGAGGACTCTTCCATTGTTTCGGATGCTAATTTTTCAAATTTTACTCTCGGCACTTCCACATGCAAATCAATGCGGTCAAGGAGTGGCCCGCTAATTCTTTTTTGGTAGCGGGCGATTTGGCTGGGCCCGCAAGCGCATTGTCTGTCCGGGTCTGTGCTAAATCCGCATGGGCAGGGGTTCTGGCTGGCGACGAGAATAAACCGGGCGGGAAATTTTAAGACACTTTGCGCGCGAGAAATAGTAATGACGCCATCCTCAAGTGGTTGGCGTAAATTTTCTAAGACCGTGCGGGGAAACTCGGGAAATTCATCTAGGAATAATACGCCTCGATGAGCGAGAGATATTTCTCCGGGGCGAGGAAATTTGCCTCCGCCTACGAGCGAGACTCCGGAAGCGGTATGGTGTGGAGAGCGGAACGGTCGTTCTTTGATAAATCCGTTTTGCAGTTGGCCAGCCACGGAATAAATTTTTGTTACTTCCAGCGCTTCTTCAGCAGTCAGCTTTGGTAAGATAGAGGGAAAACTGCGGGCGAGTAAGGTTTTGCCAGAACCAGGCGGGCCGCTCATTAATATATTGTGCGAACCGCTGGCTGCGATCTCAAGCGCACGTTTTACAAACTCTTGGCCTTTGATAAAAGCCATATCCAGTTCGTATTGGGGGGTATCAAACTCGTTCCAGTTCGCTGGTCGTATATAAGGCGTAATCAATTCTGGTCCGGTAAGGTGTGTTACCAGCTGTTTTAAATTTTTAACTGGATAAATTTCTATTCCTTCTACTAGGGCTGCTTCCGGCGCATCTATTTCTGGTAAAAATATTCTTTTGAAACCTTGTTTTTTGGCAAATACCGCAATCGGTAAAATACCGTTGGTGTGACGTAAGGCGCCGTCGAGGGCTAGCTCACCCACCAAAACAGCATCAACCAAGTCTATTTCTAGATCATTACTAATTATTATTACACCTAATGCCATAGGCAAATCATAGGAAGGACCTTCTTTGTGCAGATCAGCTGGAGCTAAGTTGACCAAGATGCGAAAATTAAACGGGTAACTAAAATCAGAATTTTTTAGAGCCGAATGAATACGATCTTTGGCTTCGTGGATAGAAGTATCTGGCAGACCAACAATATTAAACGCACTTTGGCCTTTATTGATATCAACTTCCACGTCCACAGGCAAGCAATCAAGGCCTACAGCAGCTGCGGAATTTAATTTGAGGAACATAGAGCGTAGTCTAAAGTTAAAAGGTGAAATGTGAAAGCAGGGTAACTGTCATGCTGAATTTATTTCAGCATCCCATAATATACCAGGAGATCCTGAAACAAGTTCAGGATGACAAGCGATTGCTATTTTATTTTTTTAAAATTCAATAAATACAAAATCAATCCCATCACTATCATTATATCACTAATATTTATGATGGCTGTAGTGATCAAGAAATAATCAATTACATGTTTATATATAATTCTATCAAAAAAATTTGAGATAGCGCCGGCAAAAATAAGTGACCAAGCTGTAAGTAACAGTAAATTTTTATTTTCTTTTTTCCATTCTGTTATAAGCAAATATAAAACTAAAATAATAATAGGTAAGCTAAAAATCAGAGTAACTTGATAGGGGATAGACAGGCTAAAAGCAACACCTTTATTAAAAAAAGGTTGCCAACCAAAATAGCGATTAAACAAATGCGACTGTGTCCAATCATTTAAAGCCTGCCACTTCAAAAATCTATCAGCCAACAAAAAAAGCCCGCTGATAAAAATTATTAAACGGGCCTTTTTGAGATACATAGAATTGTTTACACTTCTTGATTGATGGTTTTTTTACAACTCATGCAAGAACTGGAAGTCGGTCTGGCGAGAAGACGTTTTTCTTCAATTGGTTTGTGGCAATATTTACAAATACCATAATCACCCTTTTTTAATTTCTCTAGAGCCTTGTTGGCATCGCGCAGAGTTTTTCCTAAATTCTCTTTAAGAGAAATATTTACCACATAATCAGCAACTTCAGCGGCATTTTCATCTTCTTGGTCGCCGTAGTCAGGAAAAACTTCCCCGCCTTTTTTATCAGAAAATTTCTCTAGTTCTTTTTCTAGCTTGGCTTTTTCTGCCAAAATAAGCGCCTCAACTTTTTTGAGGAAAGCATCAGAAAATTGTGATTTTACCTTAGTCATATTTTTTATTATGGGTTTATTATACAGGATGTCTTAGAAAAAAGAAAGCAGTCAGGGTGACTGTCTTTTGCTAAGCGGGAGTATTCTAACAGTGGAAGGCGGGTTTGTCAATATTAAAAATGGCCCATAACGCAAACGCCCTCGGCTTGTAGAGGCCAAGGGCGTGAGCGTTGTTCATGGTGGTAGCCACAGCTCGTCGCTGGGGCGGATCATGGGGAAGAGCTTCTGATACTCTCCCTTCGTCATCCAGGCGTGGGAGGGGGTGCACCCACCTTCTGGTCGGCAGATGATCTGTCGGCTGAAGGCGGCCTCGCCCCATTCTTTGCAAACACATATTGCTTTCAGCAGGAGGGGTTCCTCCTCCTCTGGCAGTGGCTGTCGGCACCAGACGGGGTCCCCCTCGACGATGACCGGCTCGTCCAGGCCGACCATCAGCTGCAACCTCGAGTCGCAGTAGAAGTTCTGCCTGATGGGCGTGTGGCGTGTTGCGGAACAGCGTTGCATGAGAGCGCCCATGCCTCCGAACGCCAGAATAGCGAGGAGGGAAACCAAGACCAGGAAGCGGGTATCGAAGTTTTTTTCCGTCATGACCAGTGTTTCCAACCCACTAGGCAGGGTAAGCCCGCGCCGGGAAGTCCAACGCGCATATAAATAATCATAAAAAAGTATTATTGCTTATACGCGCGTTGGTTTATGGCTTTTTTGAACGAACAACGCTCTTTTGAAATGGGTATTTACCTATATTACTAGGCTTTATTACCACTTTCTCAATCGGCTCTATTGTTTAGAGGCGATAATTGAAAGAATAATTATAGTAATAACAGATATTATCAATAATACGTCTGTTTGTCAATATAAAAACAATTAAAAAAGGCGATCACCCTTCTGGATCAAAACTTTTTTGGTACAGGAGGCAAATCGCCTTTGATTGATGCTACGAAGGTGAGGTACCTTCCCCCTTGCGGGGAACTGGTACGCTAGCGACCTAGGAGCATATGAACTTGACCTCAACCGCTTGGGGGTGGAGCCCCCTGTCGTGGCCCGAAGGCCGTGACTAAATGGAGGTTACCCTGGAAGAAGTTGGGCGCGCCATTGCTTTTCTACTTTATGTAGTTAGCAGTTGTTCGCCCGCTTTCTTTTTTGCAGTTTGATGGTCTTGGTGTGCTAAGGAACACACATTTGTAAAAGTGTAGAGCAGAAGAACTCTACATAAATAATTATACCAGTTTTTTTCACTTTTGTCAACTGTTTGTATAAACTAGTATATACAAACTTTGTTTTGGCTAGGATTAGCAAAGTAGGTGGGTAAGTTATCCCCATTACTGTGGACTTATACACCTAGTTATCCACAGTTGTATACACTAGTATATACAAAATTAATATTTTTTATCCACAAAAATTTATATTCCACCTTTTGTAACCAAAATTACTCTTATTAGACCCTTTCTTTATAAGAAAGGGTCAGAAAGAATCGCGAGCTGGTAAAATTACTCGGAGTCAGACAGGACTCGACCGTCACTTCCGCCCTGAACTCCCCCGCCCCGCAGTTGCGGGGCGGGGTCAAACAGCAGGGCAGATCCCGACAAGTCGGGACCGCTCCGGTTCGTCTCTGTCTGCTTGCCTCGTAATTTAAAGGCTCGCACGGACAACGACGGACAGTTGGATGTAGATTTTTTAGCAAATTTGTTTATAATTAGCCAAAAAAGTGTTATCACTCTCTATGGGGGATTGACAAAACCCTTCTTTTGGTGTATACTAGTCTGTTGCTCTTTTAATAGCTAATTAGGCCTTGCCAGGGGAAAAGAACTCGTTAAATTAGCGGTTTCTTTTCCCTCGGCAATGCCACCATCGTTGGTAGGCGCCGAGACAACCCTTGGAGGCTCCCCGTGACCCGTTCGATCAGCTTTCTCGTGTCCCTCATCACCCTCATCACCCTCGCCACCGTCAAGCCCGTCAGTGCCGACGTGATCACGATCATCACCGCCCCGACCATCGGGTACAAGTGCGAGGGGAACTGCGGCCTGTCGAACAGCGGCATCCAGGCCAAGATCCGCCAGATCCAGAACGCGGTGTTCAACTGCCGGCGCGGTGTCAGCAGCTTCGCTGCGGACAAGGTCCGTCCGATCGTCAACAGCCTGCCGGAGAGCATCACGCTCTTCGTCAAGAAGGACGACCCTCGCCTCTCGACCAGGAGCGGGTGGGAGTGCGACTTCTCGCTCTCCCCGTCGCCCGCGTTCAAGCTGGCGTCGACGCGGTGACCCGCCCCCGCCGAAGTGGCTTCAAGCTCTTCGGGTGCGGCGGTGGATCAGCAACTCTGAGATCCGCCGCCGTACATATGAATACAAAAGTTTGCATTTATATGTACGGCGGTCTCAGAAAATATTTTTAAAAACATTCCACGAAAGTGGGATGTTTTTATTTTGATTATTTTTAATACAAAAATCTTGACACTCGGCATATAATAAATGGTATAATTATTTAGTCTTAGTTAGTAAAAATAATTTGGTTTTTATAAATATGAAAAGGAGGAATTATTTTTTTGTTTTTTTAATATTACTGGGAGGGGTTTTAATTTTTGGAAAAGTTCTGGCGGCTAACACAGATATTGTTATCACTGAAATTGGAGCCTACGAAGCCAGCGGGCATGAATGGATTGAAATTTGGAATAAGGGTAGCGAGCAGGTTGATATGGCTGACTGGAAACTTTGGGAAGAAAATGGCGCGTCGCAAAATCACAAAATAACTACTTCAACTACAGATTCGGTAATAGCGCCTGGGGAGTATGCGATAATTGCCCAAGATGATAGTCAGTTTCTTTTGGATTATCCAAATTTTCTTGGTTCTATTTTTGATTCATCTTTTACTCTCAATGAAAGCGGAGAGGAAATTGGTTTGGAAGATGCGGAAGGAAATTCTGTAGAAAAGTTTACCTATATTCCGGCCACCCATTTTTCTTTGCAAAGAAAAGATGCCAATGTAGCAGATTATACCAGTGCCAATTGGGCGGAACATGCGAGTGGTAATACCGTGGGTGGAATAAATATT
>CAYIJG010000021.1:0-13216 GCA_964363685.1 uncultured Gammaproteobacteria bacterium | reverse complement strand
ACCCCAAGATGGAACAGTTCATCTTTGGTGTTCGCAACGGAGTCCACATTATCGACTTGGAAAAAACTCAAGCTCAACTTGAGAAAGCCTTAGATTATACCCGTAACTTGGCCAGCAAAGGTCAGGTAATTTTATTTGTGGGTACAAAACGTCAGGCTCGCGAAGCGATCAAAGCCGCAGCGCTCTCTTGCGAAATGCCATATTTGGTAGAACGCTGGATTGGCGGATTGCTGACTAACTTTGAAGAAGTAAAACGTCGTTTGAAGAAATATAAAAACTTGAAAGAACAATTTGCCAGCGGAGAAATTGAGAAGTATACTAAGAAGGAGCAAGTTGTGATGAAAAAACAATTAGAAAAATTGGATAAGTATCTTATCGGTTTGACTGCTTTGGAAAGATTGCCAGATGCAGTCTATATTGCCGATATGAGGACTGAAAAAACCGCTTTGGCTGAAACTGAAAGAACTGAAGTGCCAACGGTGGCCGTCTGTGATACTAATACCAACCCAGAAAAAGTTAACTTCCCAATTCCTGGTAATGATGATGCGGTTAACTCTATCAAGATGATTGCCGACCTTATGGCCGAAGCAGTCAACGAAGGCAAGAAAATTTTTGAAAAGAACAAACTTGAGAAAGCTAAAGAAGAGCCAGCTGTGAAGCAGAAAGCTACTCAAGAGAAAGAGGAAGCTCCCGCCACACCTCCAGCTAGAAGAGCTCTAAAGAAAGATACTTCAATTTAAGATTAAGAATCGCACGAATGCCCTGTGGGGCCACGAATATTACGAATGGATTTTAATTATTCGTGGGGCTCAAGCCCATTCGTATTTATTCATCAAATTAAAATCATATGTCAATCACAGCCGCAGACGTAGCCAAACTCCGATCCCTTACTGGCGCCGGTATGATGGATTGCAAGAAAGCATTGGACGAAGCTGAAGGGGATATGGAAAAGGCTGGAGAAATCTTACGTAAAAAAGGTATTATTACGGCCGCTAAAAGAACAGATAAAGTGGCAGCCGAAGGCACAACCTTGGTAAAAGTTAACGGCGATATGGCCGTAGTCGTAGAAGTAAACTCCGAAACAGATTTTGTCGCTCAAAACGAAGACTTCAAGAAGTTGGTTGGTGACTTTGCAAGCGCTTTACTCGCTGAAAAACCAGCAAGTGTTGAGTCAGCCATGAGTGTGGTTTTTGAAGGACAATCTTTGCAAGACCGCCTAAACAATCTGACTGCTAAAATCGGTGAGAAAATTTCTTTACGCCGATTTGAAGTAGTAGAAAAAACTTCCAGTGATGCCTTTGGTTCTTATTCACACTTGGGTGGAAAGATTTCTGTTTTGATATTACTCAAAAATACGACTGATGTGAACTTAGCTACCGATGTGGCAATGCATGCCGCAGCCAGCAATCCAAAGTATGTCAGTCGCGATGAGGTACCATCTGAAACTATTGAGAAAGAAAAAGAAATTTATACTGATCAACTCAAACAACAAGGCAAGCCAGAAGCCGCGATTGCTAATATTTTAAAAGGCAAATTAGATAAGTTTTACAGTGAAATTTGTCTCTTAGAACAGCCTTTCATCAAAGATGAAGAAAAAACTATCCAAAAACTTATTGGTGAAAGCGTGATGGTAGCCAAGATGGTAAGATTTGAACTTGGTGACGGTATTACCAAAGAAACAACAGATTTTGCCGCTGAAGTAGAAGCTCAATTGAAGTAATTAAACACTCTTCAAAAATAAAATACCCAGCCATTGTGCTGGGTATTTCTTTTTGGTATACTCCTAACATAATTAAAATGGATTTTTTATGAACAAATTAGTTGTACAACGACAAAGAGTAGGGCCAATTCTTGGCAGACATCCATGGGTATTTTCTGGTGCCCTACAACATATCCCTGAAGGTCTCAAAAGTGGTGATGCGGTTATGCTTGTAAACGAAGAGGGAGCTTTCTTAGCGCATGGTTATTTTAATTCTTATTCACAAATTGCAGTCCGTCTTTGGAGTTGGGATGAAAATGAAATTATAGATGCCAAATTTTTTGAGAAAAGAATTGCTAGTGCCTATGCCATCAGAAAAAATCTTATTGCCAGTCCCAAAACAGATTCATATCGTTTGGTGCATAGCGAAAATGATTTACTTCCAGGCCTTATTGTTGATAAATATGCAGATTGTCTAGTGTTGCAATTTCATACTCCTGGCATAGAAGCTTGGAAAGACCAGATTGTGGGTGCTTTGAAAAAAATCGTTAAACCAAAAGGTATTTATGAAAGATCGGATGTGCGCACTCGTGGTATAGAAGGCGCTGAAAAACAAGTTGGTCTACTCTACGGCAAAGTCCCTGAAAGAATAAAAATTTCCGAAAATGGTTATAAGTTTTGGGTAGACGTGATTGGTGGTCAAAAAACCGGATTTTTTCTTGATCAAAGAGATAAGCGTCAGGCGTTAACCAAATATGTCAAAGGCAAAACTGTTGTGAATTGCTTTTCTTATTCCGGTGGTTTTAGTGTCTATGCCTTGGGCGCTGGCGCCAAGAAAGTTATCAGTGTTGATGCTTCTGAAAGCGCTTTGGAATTGGCAGTGGCCAATGTAAAATTAAATAAATTTGATATCAAAAAATGCGAGTTTATCGCTGGCGATGTCAAACAATATTTGGCAGACGCTCAAGCTGAGAAGAAGAAATTTGATGTTATAATTCTTGATCCACCAGCTTTTGTTAAAGATAGGCACAAGGTGGCCGAAGGTATGGTAGGATATAAAAAAATAAATGAAGCCGCTCTGCGAATTTTATCTGCCGACGGTATTTTGGTTTCCGCTTCTTGTTCAGCGCATGTATCGCTACTTGATTTTCGGCATATGCTGACCGAGTCCGCTGGTCGGGCTCGTCGCACACTACAGGTGCTTGAGACCTATACCCACGGGATAGATCACCCGGAACTGACTGCTTTTACCGAAGGGGAGTATTTGAAGTGTTTGTTTGCCTTAGCTAGTTAAATATACTATAATAAGCTAAATAATAGGATTTATATGATAAAAAAAATTGCCTTCATCATTTCCCTTGTAGTTATTTTATTATGGGCTGGAGCTCTAGTATTAATGAGGATTGGATTTTTTGATAATAGCGAAATGAGGCCAAGTCCAGATCATGTAACCGATTATATTTCTCCAACCAGTCGCTATGCGGTAAAGACGTTATATGATGAAAATAAGAGTCCGATTGATATTGTTATAGTTGATGCAAAGAGCGGTGTCTCTGTTGCTGGTATTAGTCAGGATGCGTATACGTATGAAATTAGTGAAGTTAGCTCAACTCTCAAATTTACTCTTCGTGATAACGAAGGGGTGGAAACGGGAGTATATGAGTTTGATACAAAAAAAGGGGAGTGGGTTAAATGATATGAATATTTTTTTGAGTGCAATAGTCTGGATAATATTGGCTGAGCTGACTGGGGCGTTACTTTTTTGGGTTATTGGAGGAAGAAAAGTTGCTTTATTTTCAACTATTCTCAATTCAGAATGGTGGAAAATTTTAAGAAATTTTGCAGTGGGTAGTGTTATTTTATATATTATCGGTTTTCTATTTTTAGTTATTACTTTTGATTATTAAAAGAATTTAATTTTATGAATATCGCCATCAACGGTTTTGGCCGCATTGGCCGTCAAGCCTTCAAAGTCGCATTTGCCAGAAAAAGTATAAAAATTGTGGGGATCAATGACCTGACCGATACTAAAACATTGGCGCACTTGCTCAAATATGACACTGCTTATGGTAAATATGAATTACCGGTTGAGTATGATGAGAAAAACTTGATTGTTAAAGGTAAAAAAATTCCAGTCTTTGCCGAAAAAGATCCAAGTGTTTTGCCTTGGGGTAAATTAAAAGTAGATGTAGTATTAGAGTGTACTGGCAGATTTACCGATAAGGATGGAGCTAGTCTCCATCTCAAAGCTGGCGCCAAAAAAGTAGTTATCAGCGCTCCGGCCAAAGGTGGCGATGTGCCGACCTATGTCCGCGCGGTCAATTGCGCTAAATGTAAAAAAGAAACTTCACCAGTTATCAATAATGCTTCCTGTACGACCAATAATACTGGACCAGTGATGGCTGTCTTAAATGAAAAATTTGGCATAGAAAAAGCGATGATGACTACCGCTCATGGTTATACCGCAGATCAGAATTTGCAAGATGGTCCGCACAGAGATTTACGTCGAGCCAGAGCGGCTGCGGAAAATATTGTGCCAACTACTACCGGCGCGGCCATTGCTGTCACCGAAGTTATTCCGGGTCTCTCGGGAGTGTTTGATGGTTTGGCCTTGCGTGTGCCAGTGCCAACTGTGTCTGTGTCTGATATGACCGTGTTGCTCAAAAAAAATGTGACCAAAGAAGAAATAAATAAAGCCATGGTAGATGCCTCCAAGACTGAACGATTTGCGGGAGTGCTTGATACCACAAGCGAGCCGTTGGTTTCATCTGATTTTATTGGAAATACCCATTCCGCGATTGTAGATCTGAGTCTTACCAATGTGGTAGGTGGAAATTTGGTAAAAGTTGTGGCATGGTATGATAATGAAACTGGTTATGCAAATAGGTTGATAGAAATTGCGGAGCTGTACGTTTAGAAGCAAAAACGCCAGCCGCGGTGATCCGATCCTGCCCTCGAGGGCGGGAAGCGGGTCGCGACTGGCAGAGTTAGCCATGTTGGTGTGGTTAGTTCTCCCCCCACGCCAACCAAATAAAGGGGAGCAGTTCTAGGACAACCGCAACAAGGAAGCCCAGCATAATCCAACAGGTGCTCACGGTTAGCTCTCTGAGTGGTTGGTGAGCAGTCCGTCATGATAACGGACAAGCTTAAATCCACTCCTGATAGTAAAAAACTTACTATAAAACAAACCTTTTGTCAATAATATAAGTAAATATGCGTATTCTCTCAACAGAAACAACGGGTAAGGTCGGTCAGGAAGTTTTGCTCAAAGGCTGGGTTAATGCTCGCCGAAATATGGGTAAGATTGTCTTTTTGGATTTGCGTGATCGTGAAGGCATTGTGCAGGTGGTGGGAGTGCCAAGCGAACTAGACGAACAATCTGTGGAACTGCTCAAAGACGTCCGTCCAGAATGGGTTTTGGAAATTCATGGTGTGGTCAATGAGCGTGGTGCCAAACAAAAAAATCCGGACATGCCCACCGGTAATGTGGAAGTGTTAATGAAAAAATTGGTAATTCTTAACAAGGCTGAAACTCCGCCGTTTGAGATTGATAAAGATACGAGTGGAATTAATGAGGAACTGAGATTAAAGTATCGTTATCTTGATTTGCGTTCAGAGCGGTTGCAAAAAAATATTCGATTGCGTAATGCCTATGTGCAGGCTTGTCGTCAGTACCTTCTTAGTAATCATTTTGCAGAGATTGAAACCCCTTATCTTACTAAAGCTACTCCAGAAGGTTCGCGTGACTTCGTTGTTCCTTCTCGATTACAACCAGGAAAGTTTTTTGCTTTGCCTCAGAGCCCTCAACAGTATAAACAACTCTTGATGGCTAGTGGTTTCGAACGCTACTTTCAGGCGGCTCGTTGTTTCCGTGATGAGGACCCTCGCGCGGATCGTGGTTTTGAACATACACAAATTGATATCGAAATGAGTTTTGTTGAACGCGAGGATGTGATGCAGATGGTGGAAGGGATGATTACCCAGACTGTTGAATCTCTCGGATATACAATAAAACAAAAACCGTTCCCTCGTATTACTTATAAAGAGGCAATGGAAAAATATGGTGCTGATAAGTTTGATCTTCGCACTGCAGAAGACAAGGTTAAGGGAGTACTAGCCTATGCCTGGGTAGTAGATTTTCCATTTTTTGAAAAAACAGAACAAGGCGGTTGGACGTTTACCCACAATCCATTTTCATCGCCTAAGCCAGAATTCTTAGCCGATCATTTGGCTGGAAAAAACATTGAGAATATTTTGACTACTCAGTACGACTTGGTCTGTAATGGTTATGAAACCGGGGGAGGAAGTATCCGGGCGCATGATCCTGCAGTGCTTCGTGCGACTTATAAAACCATGGGATACTCTGATCAAGAAATTGAAGACTCAATTGGTCATATGCTCGAAGCTTTCAAGTATGGAACGCCCCCCCACGGAGGAATTGGTATGGGGGTTGAACGAATGATGATGATTTTGACTGGTGAGAGTTATTTACGTGAAGTTCAAGCTTTCCCTATGACTGGCTCGGCACGCACTTCGGTAATGGAGGCTCCAGGCGAATTACCTGAACAGGCATTACGAGATGCGCATATAAAAATTGATAAATAAAATCATGTCCGCCGAATTAAAATTAGACAAATTTGAAGGACCGTTGGATTTGCTCCTGCAACTGATTGATCAGGAAAAGTTAAGCATTACCGAAGTGGCAATATCTAAAGTCACCGAACAGTTTTTTTTGTACCTTGATAAACTGGAAGAAGATCGTCCGGAAAAATTGGCAGATTTTTTGGTGGTAGCGACCAAGCTTATCCATCTCAAATCACATAGTTTGTTGCAATATGCGATGCCAGAAACAGAGGATAACGGTCCGGCGCTCGCTGATCAGTTGAAACTATATAAACAATATGTAGATGCGAGCCGAACTATTAGTAGTTTATGGGAAGAAGGAAAGGTTGCCTATGGCCGGCTGGAACTGCCAATAAAAAACAAAGATTTTGTTTTGCCGAGCAATGTTAGTCAGGATAGTTTGTATAAGGCAATGGCCGGGTTGTTGCGACGACTAAAGCCAGTAGAGGCGTTGCCAAAAGTGACAATAGATCATTCGGTATCGGTCAAACAAAGAATAGATGTAATCCGCAATTTGTTAAAAGGAAGTAAAGAATTTAGTTTTAACACACTGCTATCATCAGCCCAGAACAAAACAGAAGTAATTATGAATTTTTTGGCGGTTTTGGAATTGCTAAAAGAAAAATCTATTTTTGTAAAACAAAGCTTGTCATTTGATGATATGCTAATTGTAAAAAGTAAATAAATTTTATGTCCACTTTATCAAAATTAGAATCAGTTCTCTTTGTCGCTTCCAAGCCAGTCGCTACCAAAAAATTAGCGAGTGTGTTGAAGCTAGATCAGAAAGAAGTTTTGGCAGCTTTACAAACTTTGCAAAACAAATATAATGAATCAAATTCCGGTATAGTTATTTTAAAAAATAACGACGAATGGCAGATGGTCGCTAGCCCAGACAATCGCGAAGAAGCCGAGAATTTTATGAAGACTGAGGTTTCTGGCGAACTCACTCGTCCTCAGCTTGAAACCCTTACCGTTATTTCTTATTGTGGACCAATTACCAAACCAGAACTGGAACAAATTAGAGGTGTTAATTGCGGTCTCATTTTGCGTAATTTAATGTTACGGGGACTCGTAAAAGAAAATGAAGACACTTCTAGTCTGTTGCCATCATATGAGGCTACAATGGAATACTTAAGGCATATGGGAATAAATAAGCTAGAAGATCTGCCGAATTATGCCGAACTGCATAATCATCCGTATATCACGAATTTAAATAATCAGGAGTAAGAAACTGTCATTCCGAATCCCCGTCACAGGGGTGAGGAATCTATTCATTAAAGTAGAGATCCCTCGTCGGCTACGGCCTCGCTCGGGATGACAGTAAAACATGAATTGTATGTCCACCAAAATCACCGACTTTCTTTCCTCGTTTGGCATGATGCTCGCCGGTGTTTTTTTGTTATTTTTTTCTTCTGTCTATTTTGCTTCCGATCAAAAATTATCTTTTTTACAGCTACCAACCAGTGGTAAACGCATGGCAGTCGTGGGCGGGGATATTTCTATAGACAATTTACCAGTGAGTAAACCAGTTGTGCCACTCTCCAAAAATACCGAAACGTTTAGGGGTCCTTTGACCGCAGTTTCGGCCATGGTGCTTGATACCAAAACTAAAACCGTTTTATTCAAAAAAAACGCAAATGAAGTTCGTCCCCTGGCCAGTATTACCAAACTGATGTCCGTGATGGTATTGCTTGATCTGTCTCCAAACTGGAATGCATCAGCGACCATTACTGAAGATGATTTGGCAGGGGATCATCATGTAGAAGTTGGGGAGACCTTTAGTCTAGATGATTTATGGCACACCGCGCTCATTGGTTCTTCCAATACGGCTATTAATGCGTTGGTACGAAGTACGAAGTTAACCACCGAGGAGTTTGTATTGAAGATGAATCAAAAAGCGAAAGCATTGCGTTTGGGCTCGGCTTTTTTTGATGAGCCGACTGGTTTGTCTGACAAAAATGTTGCGAGCGCTTTGGATACAGCTAGGCTACTAATTGACGCCCTTAAGTTTGAAAAAATTTATACCACCGTGCAAACTGGCGAGTATTATATTCGTCCATTAGAAAGTAAGAAAGCAAGAAGAATCTGGACTACTAATTGGCTTCTCACTAACTGGGTGCCAAATAATTTTAAGGTTGAAAATATTGCCGGCAAGACTGGGTATATAGATAATTCAGGCTATAATTTTGCGGTCAGTTTGGGTGATGATAAACAACATAATATTTCTGTCGTTATTATGGGCGCAGCCACCAATGAAGAACGGTTTAGCGAAGCCCGTGATTTAGCGCAGTGGACTTTTAATCACTATCTTTGGCCGGATCAGGATGGGTATGATGGATTGGTGGAATAGAATATTTATTAATTTAGCAACATGCCAATAAAACAGGAAAATTTAGGGGTTATTTTTGTACTTATAGCTGCGGCAGAGTGGGGAGTATTTCCCGTAATAGTAAATCGAGGAACACAGAGTATCCCGCCATTAATGTTTGCCGCAGTTACAACCCTGCTCGCTGCCTTTGGTTTTTTTATTTATACTACATTAAAAGGCAACCTTCACGAACTAAGGAATAGAAATTCCTATAAATCTTTAGGGACTTATATACATTGTTACCCTTGAATTAAGCCGCCGAAAGGCGGTTTTTTGGTTGGGAAAGTTATCCCCATTTCGGACTTGACAACCCTTTTCTGATCCTGTATCATAGGGACATATGATAAAGCCTAAAACAACATCTCTGACGGATTTCCTCTCGCAGTTTAAGGACGAAACCGCCTGCAATGCTTACTTTGAACAAATCCGTTTTAAGGACGGCCTGTATTGCCCTCATTGTGCTTATGCCAAGGTCAATCGCTTTGCCGACGGCAAGCGTTTTCGTTGTGCAAAGTGCAAGAAAGACTTTACCCTTAAAACTGGTACGGTTTTTGGTGAAAGTAAAATACCTTTGAAAAAATGGTTTATTGCTATCTATCTTTTGACCACTTCTAAAAAGGGTATTTCTTCCGTTCTCTTGGCTAGTCAAGTCGGAGTAACCCAAAAGACGGCGTGGTTTATGGATCACCGCATTAGAAAAGCGATGAAACAAAATGGCGGTCAACTCTTTGGCAACATTGAACTTGATGAAACCTATGTTGGCGGTAAAGACAAAAACAAACACGCCAACAAACGCATAGGTCATAATCGTGGCCGTAGTACGCAAGTCAAAGTGCCAGTAATGGGTATGATAAAACGCAACGGCGAGATTAAGGCGACTGTCATTGATGACGTGCGAATGAAAACGATTGAACAGCAGATAGTTAAAAATATCCAAATTGGCTCCAAACTTTTTACTGATAAATTTTTGTCTTATTCTCGTATTGGCAGATTGTACGAACACGCCAGCGTTGACCACGGCCGAGGCCAATATGTAAACGGCGACGCTACTACCAATAGCATTGAAAGCTTTTGGGCGTTGTTTAAGCGTGGGTATGTTGGTACTTACCACTTGATGAGCAAAAAACATTTGCAACGCTATGTTGACGAATTTACCTACCGCTTTAATGGCAGAATAAATGATTTTGATGATTTGTTTTCTGACTTGGTGCATAAAATTTCCAATAGTGATAAACTAACTTATAAGAAATTAACCGCAACTATATGATGAGCCGTTTGCAAGACTTCCACGACCCGCTCCCGCAAACCTTTGACGAGGTTTTGACTGGTATTGCTAATGAAAATCGGCCACTTCATAAAGATATTGTTGCCCGACCCTTTTTGAAATGGGTTGGCGGTAAACGCTCTATACTTCCCGAACTGTTGGCACGCTTGCCGAAAGGATATAACACTTACAATGAGCCATTTTTGGGTGGTGGTGCGTTGTTCTTTGCCGTCAAACCTGAAAAGGCTTTTTTGTCTGATATTAACTTTCATTTGATTATTACCTTTCAAGCCGTGCAAAATAATGTTGAGCAACTGATTGAATTGCTGACAGTCCACGCCAAAAAACATAGTAAAGATTATTTCCAAAAAGCGAGAAAGAATTTGGTAAAAGAAACCGACCCGACCAAAATTGCGGGTTGGTTTATTTATTTGAACAAGACTTGTTTTAATGGATTGTACCGAGTGAATAAGAGCGGTGGTTTTAATGTACCTATGGGCGATTATAAAGTGCCTCCAATTCTTGACCCTGAAAACTTGCGAGCGGCCTCTTTGGCCTTGCAAGGTGCGACTATAGCCCAACAAAGTTTTTCTCAAATCAAACCGCAGAAAAACTCCTTTTACTACATTGACCCGCCCTATCACGAAACCTATGACGGCTATAACGGCTCTGGCTTTGCCGATAAAGAGCATTTTGCTTTGGCTGATTTTTGCCACGAAATTCACAAAAAAGGCGGATACTTTATGCTTTCCAACTCTGACACGGATCTTGTCAGAACTCTTTACAAGGCCTATGCTATAGAGCAAGTGGCGGCGATGCGTTCCGTATCGTGTAAGAGCCACCAGAGAGGCCGAGAAAATGAACTCCTTATCAGAAACTACAATTGATGAAGTCGTGCTAAGCAGTGGCACACGAGCAAACAAGACAGGCGATGTCTTGGAACTTTTTGTTAAACGATTACTCCAAGACAATGGATATACTGAATTTTGGAACCACAAAGAACAGGTATTTGCTAATCGCAAGGCCATAGGTGGTAAACAGTATGCGGAGGAAGTAGTCATAGGGCAAAGCATTTATGATACAAAAGTTCGTTGTGATTTTTTAGTGATAAATAACAGTAAATTTCCCGAAGGGCTGATAATAGAGTGTAAGTGGCAACAGAGTGGCGGATCGGTTGATGTAAAATATCCTTATCTTGTCTTTAATATAATGAAACTGGGCGTACCAACTATTATTCTGGTTGACGGCAAAGGGGCTAGAAAGAAGGCGACTGACTGGCTCCGTGCTCAAGCCCACCCCTCAAAGGCCTTAATTGGTGTTTACGATATGGCCGAACTTCAAAAGTTAGTTAATAACGGTTTTCTTGGTTAGGGTAACAATGTATATAAGTCCCAATCTTTAATAATGGTGACGCTTTGTATTGTTATTATTCCTTATACTTTATTTTTTATTGGTTCAAGTAAAACATCCGGCCTTAATTCTTCGCTACTTCTACTTTCAGAAATTATTTTTACTCTAGTCTTTACTCATTTTATAGGAGAAAAAACCACAATTATAAAGCTCGTTGGCGCATTAGGAGTTTTTGTTGGCGCATTATTTATTTTGTATAATGGTAATTTTCGATTAAACATTGGAGACTTATTAGTTATATTAAGCACCGCTACATATCCAGTAGGTAATTTTTATGCAAAGAAGGCTCTTAACTTTGTTTCGTCTTCAACTATACTTCTAGTTCGTTTTTTATTAGGCGGATTTTTTATCCTTATTACTTCATTATTTTTAGAGTCACAATCTGGTATACTTCAGCCTATTATTGCTAACTGGGGATTAATTTTATTTACCGGCCTGATATTATTAGGGGTAGGAAAAATTATATGGTATGAGGGACTTAAACGTCTTGATATATCTAAGGCAATATCTTTAGCAATGTCATTCCCACTATTTAGTTTAGTTGTTTTGATGGCTGTTTTTAAAGAAACGCCGTCGGTGTTTCAATGGTTGGGAATGCTTATGATGGCTATCGGAGTATTTTTTTCAATAAAAAGAGTTTCTGTTAATCCAGCACTAACAAAGTATGGGTCTTAAATATCAGAGTTAGTATTAATTTTTTTAACCTACTTCTTCTCCAAATGTAACAAAAGGAGTATAATTGTATTATATAATATATAGGTCTTATTATTTTTCATGAAATCAGTTGAACAACTTGGAAAATTAATCGGCAAAACCGTACTCCTGCGAGTAGATTTTAATGTACCGTTCAAAGGCAAAAAGGTTTTAGATAACTATAAAATAAAAAAGAGTTTAGGTACTATTAAGTTTTTGGTTGAACGCGGAGCTAAGGTAATTGTTGTTAGCCATTTTGGAAGACCAGTCGGCGTAGATAAAAAATTAAGCCTTAAGCCAGTTGCTTTGGAACTCGGTAAATTTTTACAGAAAAATGTGCCATTGTTAGATGTGTCAAATTTAGCAAAAACAAAAATTCAAATTGATAAATTATTGCCCGCCACTGTGGTGATGCTCGAAAATATACGATTTGTCAAAGGCGAAGAAGATAATTCCGAAAAATTTGCTAAAGAATTGGCTGGCTTGGCAGATATATTTGTCCTAGATGGATTCGCCGTGGCGCACCGTCAATCTGTTTCTGTTTCGGGAGTGGCCAAATTTTTACCTTTTTATGCCGGTTTGCTTTTGGAAGAAGAAATACAGGGGTTAGACAAGGTAATCAAAAAACCAAAAAAGCCACTGGTGTTAGTGCTGGGTGGAATCAAGATGGAAACAAAAATAAATGTGTTAAAAAATTTCTTAAAAATTGCCGATTATATTTTGATTGGCGGGGGAATATTTAATACCTATCTGTGGGCCAAGGGTTATAAAGTTGGTTCGTCATTGGTGGATAAAAAATTCAAAAAAGAAATTTTAGAATATTGCGCCAAGAAAAAAATTATTTTACCAATCGATGTGATTGTTGGCCCGGCTGATGGTAAGAAGGCCAAAGCAGTCAGTGTTAAAGATCTTAAATTAAAACCAGGTATTAGTATTTTTGATTTAGGCCCGCAAACAATCAAACTGTTTTCCAAATATATTAAAAAAGCGCAGACTTTAGTTTGGAATGGGGCTATGGGAAATTTTGAACAGCATCCCTATGAATACGCGACGTATTCAGTAGCGCATTTGTTCGCTTCCCAATCAAAGAGAAAGGCCTTTGGTGTGGCTGGTGGTGGTGAGACAATTGAAATATTTAAAAAATTAAATCTGCTTTCTG
>CAYIJG010000020.1:4537-14153 GCA_964363685.1 uncultured Gammaproteobacteria bacterium | reverse complement strand
AAAATCTGATTTAGCCAAAATAGCATCTTTAGAAATTACTGACCTAAATAAACAATTGGAAAACTACCACACGAACCTCAAAACTAATGAAAAAGTCTTCACTTGGTTTGTGGAACAGCTTCCTGAAAAAAATAGCGCTCGAGAAATCAGGCGCCAAATTCGCCGCGATGTGGAAAAAATAATGGCCGAACTTATACTTGGTGAAAAAATAAAACCGCACCACCAACTTGTCCTTCAGAATAACAAATTGGCCATAAAATAAAGTATGGGAGAACCTCAAAAAAAAATTGATAATGCCCCCGCTTCACAAAATCTAGGACATGCTGATGAAAAACATGCGGGCGGGCAATCAATAGCTAACGAAATGGCTGCCAGCAAAGCTAAAGGCAGGATGTTTGGTAATAAGGAACCTCAAAAATATACAAAAAATTATGACGTTCCACAATATATCCATAATCCTAAGGAACACCCAACGCCTCTACAAGATGAATGGGAACCCTTGGGCAACGGAAAAAATGAAGATGGTACTTATAAAAAGGGGGTTCGTAAGCAACCGGGAACAAATCCACAACAAGAAGCCGAGATAGCAGGACAAATGTCAGACAACAAACAACGTCAACTTGCTCAAATTGCCAAGCAAGAAGCAGATCTGGAGAGAGACTTGCGTGAACTGGACGGCAATCTAACTATTTTTAAAAATGGTAAAAGCTTAAAATTACTTGCTTTTTTTCGATCGCCAATAGACACTCTTATAAATGGCCTGCTAGCAGAGGCAAAAAAACCTTTAAGAAACTTAAACGACAATGCCAAAGCAAAAAAACTTGAGACTCTGGTGGCAATGATTAGCAGTCTTATGGTAGCGCTTAACGGTTTTAAAATATTCACTGCTACTCTAGATGCTGTATTACTCTATAGATTTTCAGTGATACGAGTAGTTGTTTTTACTTTACCAACAATTATCCTGCCAATAATTTTTCTTGTATTATCCCCAATTTATCTAATATTTTTAATACCACTCTTGTGGATTGGGAAATTCCCATTATTAAAAGGGCCTCTTACCGATCAAATTATAAAACTACTAGAAACACTCCGACGACAAAAATACGCTTGGACGCAAGACCTTAAAACGTTAAAAAAGAAACTAGCCATAAAAAAACAACTTAAAGAACTAGGTGCTGCTAAAAATCAAATTCAAGGACGACTCTCGGTGCTCACTAGGCCTGCCATGAAAACAAAATAAAAAAGACTTATTAGGCTTTTTTATGGTATAATATCATTTGTCCCGATTTTGTTTCATACAAAATCGAGGATCCATGATTTCGGCGCGACCGAAATCGGGATAATTTTGATATTTGATCCCGAGTACTCGGGATTGTAACTTCATAATATGTCTATCTTCAAAAGAATTCTTCTAGCCATCCTGCTCTTAGCTGTCGCTGGCCTCGTTGGCTATGGCCTATATTATTTCTTTATCCGAACTTCACGATTAGGCCCCGGCACTGGGCAACCCAACACCCCAACCCTTACTCCAGGCCAACTACCTGAATCTGGCCTCAAACCAAGCTCAACTGCCGGTACCACCCTAGGTCCAAATGGCGAACTTTTACCAACTTCTAACATTATAGAATCAACCAATCCTTCCTACTACAAACCATCAGCCACCACCCAAATCATCTCCGAAACCGCTGTTTATCCATCTCTTAGTATTGGTGGCGATCTACGCTACTACAGTGCCAATGACGGTAAATTTTACCGATCCACCCCAAACGGCGATATCAAAGCACTTTCTGATCAGGTTTTCTTTGATGCACAAAAAGTCACTTGGGCAAAAAGTAAAAATCAGGCTGTCATTGAATACCCAGACAACTCAAAAATAATCTATAATTTTGATACTAACAAACAAGTAAGCTTGCCCAAACATTGGCGGGACTTTTCTTTTTCCGGAGATGGCAACCAAATTGCTGCCAAAAGCTTGGGTCTAGACCCTTCCAACCGCTGGCTGGTAACTGCCAACAGCGATGCAACTGGCGCTAGATTCATTGAACCAATGGGTGAAAATGCTGACAAAGTGACTGTTAATTGGTCGCCTAGCCAACAAGTAGTGGCTTTTTCTCAAACCGGCGAACCTCAAGGTGGTGAAAGACGAGAAGTTTTATTCATTGGTCTCAATGGTGAAAATTTCAAATCAGCTATAGTGGATGGGTCAGGATTTACCCCGCAATGGTCTACTACCGGTAAAAAATTATTATATAGTGTCTATAGTTCTCGTAGTGATTTCAAACCGGAGTTGTGGCTGACAGATTCTTATGGAGACAGTATTGGCGATAATCGAAAAATGCTCCAACTAAATACCTGGGCTGACAAGTGCACTTTTGCTAGCGATGATACTCTCTTTTGCGCTGTACCAAACGATCTGCCAACCGGCGCCGGTCTCTCTAGAGATGTGGCCAGATATAACTATGACAGCTTGTACAAAATTGATCTAAAAACTAACACCAAAACTCCTATTGCGTTAAACGATGATTATAATATCAATAATATTTTCTACGACGCTTCAAAAAATAAAATTACATTTACTGATTTAAATAAAACCGGCGTCTTTGAATCACAGCTATAATCGAAATGAGTGAGTAAGATATTTAGCTTGCTAAAATATTTTCGAGCGAATGAGATTATATGGGAACCTATATAAACCAGTATGCATAAAAAAACTTTTTTCTTACTTTTAGCGATAGTGGCTCTTGCCGGACTTTTATTTGCATTGCAAATCCGCCGTTCCCAACAAATTACCGTCACCAGAAACCCAGTTGCTTTAATCTCAGAAAAAAGCGCACCTATTACCATCTCTAATACAGATCCAATCTTTGGTAATCCAGGCGCCCCTATTACCATCGTCGAATTTATGGATTTTAATTGTAAAGAATGTTTGTCAATCTATAACACAGCCAAAGAATTTATTCTCGCCCACCCTCAAGAAATACGCTTTATCTGGAAAGATGCGCCTCAACCAAAAATCTTTTCCAAAGATACAGCTTTAGCCCATCGAGCAGGCTGGTGCGTCTTTCAACAAGATGAAAAAAAGTTTTGGCAATTTATAGATACGGCTAGCCAAAATAGCAGTGATTTAAACGAGTCCGGATTAAAAAATATAGCTACGGGTTTAAATTTAGATATAGAAAAACTGTGGCAATGCGCTAATAGCGACTTAACCAAACAAAAAATTGAAGAATCTTCACAAATCATGAAGGGTCTTGGTCTGAATTCCTTGCCAATAATTTTTGTAAATAATAAACTTATCAATACTGAAGCGGATATAAACATAAAGGATATGTTGGAGAATTTTATTAAGAAGTAAGGTATGCGTCTAAGAAAAATCTTTACACTTATAACCTTACTTCTTGGCACATTTCTTGTATTTTATCCACAAACTTCGCTGGCTGATGTTTGGTGTAAGTGTAGATCGTTTTCAAATATTGGTACCCTTAAATATGATTGTGACACAATTTCCAATTTTTTTGTTCCCAACAACACGGATACAAAATGTGACGAATATAAAGCATGGCTTATTAAAGAAAATGTATATGCTAAAAATTCTGAGAGAGTTATATGCGATGCTTATAGTGACGAAAAGTGCCTCTCACCACTAGAGAATACTCCGACACCAGTTAAACCTGGAACCAGCTATTACAAATCATCTGTTCTTGGAATGGAGTTTGAATTAAGAGGATATAAACCACGCTTAGAAATAGATTTCCCTGGTCTAAATTTTAGCGATGTAGTTTCCAGCAGCGATGGCACAGATACTTATTTTTATATTCCTTGGATCGGTCAATTTATTTCTGTTCTTTATAAATTCGCTATTGGCATTGTCAGTATTGTAGCGGTAATTATAATTATTCTTCAAGGCGTGCGTATTATCGCTTCTGGTGGAGGTGAGCACAAGGCCGAGGGATATAAAAAAATTCTTCATGCTCTTATTGGTTTAGTCATTGCTTGGGGGTCTTTTGCTATTTTATTTAATGTAAATCCTAACCTCGTAGAATTTAACGCATTAAAAGTAAAGATTGTAGAGGCGGAGCCTTTAGAATTCTTTGAAAAAAATGAATATGAAGGAGACATCTCGTCTATATCTTCATCCGACCTTGATCCACTTTTTAAAGCTTACGCTGCTTGTTACGGTTATGATCCAGCTGTCTTAAAAGCTATTGCTACTGTGGAGAGTGGGCTCAAACCATATGCTAACCCAGGCGAGAAGTACCAGGGCCTGTTCCAAATGGCTCAACCATATTGCGAGGACGGAATAAGGGTAGGGCAATACCCAACTTCCCTTAAATTTGATTGTAATAATAGAATTGATCCGGAAACAAACACCGCGGCGGCAGCGGCAACCATTTATAATAATATAAAATCAATAACTCAGAAATGTCCTAACGCATCCGTCAAAGACGTCATAACGCTGTTATACGTTGCGCACAATAATGGTGGTGCTGTAAAGGATGCTGCAATCGCAGATAAAGTGTGTACGAGCGAATCTATTAGGCTTAATGTTAGAAAATTTTACGAGACTAACGGAAAACCTCTTGGCTCCAGAGTTAAATCATGCGATGACAAAAACAAGGGGGCGTTAAGCAAATATGCCGCAGTATACAGCAAAATACTTAATGAAGATACAAAAGCTTATCGCCCAGTTGATGGTTGTGTTACAGCGGATTGGGGTGAAGGAAAATATGCTGTAGGGCTTAAAGCAGCAAGACTCGCCTCCCCTGGAAATTCCCCGATTTTTCCTAGTGGGGGAAAAAATGATAGTATTTGTCCTAAAATAACTGGCAAAAGAGCAATCGGACAAACTGTAAATAACTCAGGCAAAAAGATTCTAGCAGTGGGTGATTCTATTACAGCAGACCCAAAATCACATGCTGTACAGCTACAGCAATTAACAGGTATCCCATTAGAAAGGGTAGCACTAATTAATCAAAAAACCGCATGGATGTATGACCAAATCAAAACCCGCAAACTAAAATCAGAAGGATTTACTGACTTAGTTGTCTTAGGCGGAGTAAATGATATACAAGGTGGAAAATCTGCTTCTGATGTGGAAGAAAACTTAACTCTAATTTATCAAAAAGCAAAAAGCGAAGGCATGAGAGTGATAGCCTTAACCATAACTCCTTTTAAACCCTACGGTGCTTGGACAAGCGCAAAACACGATACATTAATGTCTGTAAACAATTGGATAAAAGCAGGAGGGGGTGGCAAGATAGATATAGTGGTTGATGCGTATCAAATTATTGTTAAGCCTACTGACGCTCAAAAAGTTGATGATACTCGCTTCGGAGACAACCCTATCCATTTCAACGCAGCTGGACATGCTGCTATTGCCGCTGAAGAAAAAGCAAAAGCATTCTAAATATGTCCAAATCCCCTTACTTTATCTGTTCCAACTGTGACGCTCAATATGCCAAATGGACTGGCCGATGTTTGGAATGTGGAAAATGGGGAATGATTAAAGAATCGCAAGGCATAAGTGAAAAAGCAAAATCACAAAACGCAAACAATTATGCCCCTGTAGAAATGACAGACCTCAAAAGTATAGATAATAAAAAATTTGAACGAGTAAAAACTAATATCAGCGAACTAGACAGGGTTTTGGGAGGGGGTCTGGTACCAGGCTCCCTTGTTTTGTTGGGCGGTGAACCAGGTATCGGCAAATCTACTCTAGCCTTACAGATGGCGGCTATCCTTCCCAACTCCTTATATATCTCAGGTGAGGAATCAACTGAACAAATAAAACTTCGAGCCGAGCGTCTCAAAATTTCTACAGACACTCTCAAAATCGGCAATGCCACTAACGTTGATAATATCATAGCCACCATCAAGCAAAACAAAGAGTGCCTAATGGTTATTATAGATTCTATCCAAACCATCTATTCCGATGAGATAGAAGGCGGATCTGGAAATATCAATCAGGTTCGCGGTTGCACTACCAAACTTCTCGAGGTCGCCAAAATGACTGGCAAAACTATCATTCTCATCGGCCAAGTGACCAAAGACGGCGCGGTGGCTGGGCCCAAGACTCTAGAACACCTCGTAGATGCGGTTCTGTATCTTGAAGGTGATAAATACCACATATTCCGCATTTTACGCACCACCAAAAACCGCTTTGGCGCCACCGACGAAATTGGGGTATTTTCTATGGAAAGCCACGGTCTAGAAGAAGTCAAAAATCCTTCTGCTATTTTCCTGGCTGGCCGAGGTGAGGCTGTTCCTGGATCTACTGTCACTTGTCTGATGGAAGGCAGCCGGTCACTGTTGGTTGAAATCCAAGCCCTGGTTACCAAAACAAATTTTGGCTATCCCCAACGGCGCGCTTCTGGTTTTGATCTTAACCGTCTACAAGTACTTGTTGGCGTGCTGACTAAGCGTGCTGACTTACCTCTAGATACCTATGATATTTTCTTAAATGTTGTCGGCGGCATTGAAGCCTCAGAACCAGCTGCCGATCTAGCTGTGATTTTGGCTCTAGCTTCTGCATTAAAAAACAAAACTATTTCCAAAGACATCGCTTCTTTTGGCGAAGTAGGGCTAGGCGGAGAAATAAGACCAGTCTCTCAAACTGAAAAAAGATTAAATGAAATTAAAAAAATGGGATTCAAATTTGCCGTTGTCCCCTACTCAACAAATTTACCAAAAGTGCCTGACCTCAAAATCGCGCCAGTAAAAAATGTGAGAGAACTTGTTGAACAGATTTTGAAATAACCTTCAGAACAAAAAAATTTATATCTTTTTTGTTCTATTTATTCCAAATGTGTTTCCTTCTTCCAATCTTTAACTCTTGCCAATAATTTTGGATTGTCTTTTATATTTTCCATAGCTATCTTTGCCGCCTCGCGCGCTTTTTTTATTAATTCTCGGTCAGTTAATTTTGCCAAACGCAAACCTATTTCCCCACTTTGCTCGGTGCCATAAACTTCGCCCGGGCCACGCACTTCCAAATCCTTTTCCGCCAATTGAAAACCGTCATTATGCTGTTCAAAAAACTTTAATCTTTCCATAGATTTAACCGAATCCGAACCGGTAAACAATAAACAATATGACTGATAAATAGACCTGCCAACCCGACCGCGAAATTGATGTAACTGCGCCAACCCAAAACTTTCTGCTCCTTCTATCATCATCACACTGGCATTAGAAATATCCACTCCGACTTCAACCACCGAAGTCGAGACCAATAAATCTACGGCGCCAGCTTTAAACTTCGCCATCACTTCATCTTTTTCTTTAGGTTTTAACTTCCCATGTAAAAAACCAACTCTCAGGTCGGGGAAAACCTGTTTTGATAGCTTGTCGTACTCTGTTATAACAGATTTCTTATCAGTGGCAACGGAAAACAAAAAAGTGTTTTCTAGAATCTGATCTCCGCCGTCTGAATTCTGAATCAATGGACAAATAACAAATACTTGTCTGCCCTGTTTTACTTGCTCACGAATAAACTGATAGGCTTTATCACGCTTGATAGGCTCTACCAGCTTGGTAATAATGGTTTTCCTGCCTGGCGGTAATTCATTGATAATAGAGACATCGAGATCGCCATAAATCATCAGCGCCAATGACCGAGGAATAGGGGTGGCTGTCATACTCAAAAAATGTGCCCCTGTGCCTTTAGTTTTTATAAGCTTTCTTTGTTCAACACCAAAACGATGCTGTTCATCTACTACCACCAGCCCTAACTTTTTAAAAATTACATTTTCCGAAAGCAGGGCGTGCGTACCCACAATAATATTTATGGTTCCGTTTTTAGTTTGCTCTAAAAAAACTTTCTTACTAATCTTCTCAGGCTCAACTTGATTATTAATTTGCATTTGATTGCCCGTAAGCAAAGCCACATTTATATTTAATCCCTTATACAATTTTACCAAAGACTGATAATGCTGAAAGGCCAGAATTTCAGTTGGCGCCATTATCACTGCCTGATAATCATTCAAAAAAACATCGTACATAGCCATCGCCGCTACCACCGTCTTGCCCGACCCAACATCTCCCGAAACCAAACGATTCATTGGCGAATTTTTGTTTATATCTTGCAGAATTTCCCAAGCGGAAACTTTTTGCGATTTGGTAAGAGAGAAAGGCAACGCCGCCACAAACTGTTTTATTTTTTTTTCTTGAAAAATAATAGTTGGCGCTCGCAACAACTCCTTCCCTTTTTTAGCCAGCTCGGCTTTCATCTGCACCAAAAATAACTCGTCAAATTTCAACCTATCTTCGCTTAACTTTAATTCATGCTCATCAGTCGGAAAATGAATCCCACGCAAGGCGTTGGCAAGAGGTGTTAAATCTGCAAATTCCAAAATATTTTTTGGCAACCAGTCTTCAAATTTATCTGCCAAACTGATTACTTCGCTCATTAAGAACCGTATTTGTTTTTGAGTTAAACTTTTTGTGAGCGGATAAATAGGAACTAATCGAGCAGTATGAACTGTTTTTTTTCCGCCCAAGGCGGATCCGCTTGCCTGCCCGCCTTGGGTGGGGGCGGAATATTTTTCATAAAGCGGACTTACCAACTGCGGTCCCAACATGTCGGATCTAACTTTACCCGACAGATAAATAACATCTCCAGTTTTTATGTTTTTAATTATAAATGGCTGGTTAAACCACCTTACTCTAACACTACCACTTTTATCCGAAACCAAAGCTTCAGTAATCATCCTCCTGCTTTTAAAGCTTCTCTTGTTGGCCACGAGCTCTACTTGAACACAAATAGTCACCAACTCCCCATCCTTTAATTCTGCCACCGACACTATCCGCCTGTAATCTTCGTACCTAAAAGGAAAATAATACAATAAATCCTTAGCGTTTTTTACACCAAGAGAACCAAAGAGTTTGGCTACTTTTTTGCCAACTTTGCCCAATTCAGATATTTTTGTATTTAAATCCATATAATAAACTTACCTAAAGTTTAACAAAAAAAGACTAATTTTGGTAGCGTCCATCACCAACCTCCGCAGAGGCAGTTGCTCGCCCAAGCGAGCGGCTGTTTGGACGCAACAAAATTAGTCTTTTGCTAATTGCTACTCAATCACTCTAAATACTTCTTCTACTGTTGTAATTTTATCTAAAGCTTTCAACAGTCCATCCTGCACCATAGTCACCATGCCATTTTTTACAGCCCAATCTTGGATAATATATTCTGAAATTTGACTACCCAGAATCACCTGTTCCAATTCTTTATTCATAATAAAAATTTCATAAATCCCAATTCTGCCTTTATAACCCAAACCACTGCATTTTTGACAACCTTTACCTTTATAGAATTTTAGTTTTTTAAAATCGACGTTCTTTTTTTCAACTTCTGGCAGGGTGTCAAGATTTTTCATCACTCTATCCATCTGCTCTGCGGTTAATTTATCTTCTTCCTGACAATGCGGACAAACCTTGCGAACCAATCTCTGCCCAATCACCGAGTTAAGCGCTGGCGCCAACAAAAATGGCTTTACACCCATAGACAAGAAACGTGGCACAGTTCCTGAAGCGCTATTGGTGTGAATAGTAGAAAGCATCAAGTGCCCTGTCAAAGCTGCTTGAATTGAAATTTCAGCCGTTTCTAAGTCGCGGATTT
>CAYIJG010000020.1:0-4527 GCA_964363685.1 uncultured Gammaproteobacteria bacterium | reverse complement strand
TTATCCGGGTCTTGACGCAATAGGCTACGCAAGCCTTTGGCAAAGGTATAATCATGACTAGTGTCTACCTGACTCTGATTAATGCCATCAATTTTAATTTCCACCGGGTCTTCTAAAGTAATAATTTTTACTCCCGGTTTATTGAGCGATCGTAAAATCGCATACATGGTAGTTGTTTTTCCACTTCCGGTTGGACCAGTAGTAATAATCATGCCATTTGGCCGTTCCACTTCTTTTTTTAGCTTTGTGTAGGCATCACCACGCAAACCAAGCTCATCAAAGGTAACACCCTTATTACCGCTATGCAAAATTCTCATTACCACACTCTCGCCATAGATGGTAGGCATGGTGGACACACGCACATCTAGGCTACCAGAAGATAATTTTAGAGTTACCCGGCCATCTTGAGGCCTGTCATCAATGTTTATTTTTAAAGCCGCCAAAAGTTTGATGCGAGAAATAAATTTCTTCCACTGGTCTTTTGGTAAAGTCGCCACATCATGCAAAACCCCATCAATGCGATAACGAACCATAATGCCATTTTCTTCGGCTTCCACATGCACATCCGATGAATCTACTTTAAGCGCTGCCGCAATCATTAATGTCAAAATATCACTAATAGACACATTTAAAAATTGCTTTTCCAAACTTCTAAAGTCAATGACGTCTGATTTAAACTTTTCTAATTCTTCATCAGTAATATTAATATCTTTATTTATCGGCTTAACAACCGGTAAATTGGTATACAACTTCATCGCCTTAGCAAAGCTATTTTCAGAAATTAAATATATCTGAGTATTGGCGTGATGTTTTTCACCCAACTGATAGGCTAGTTCTTTTATTTGATCATTAAAATCTACACAGGCCAATCTGATTTCTCCAGGCACATTAAAAAAACAAATAACTTTTTGCGCTATTGCGTCTTTTTCAGGGATTATTTTTAACGCTTCAACTGTAATTGGAAAAGAAGTCAAATCAATATGAGATAACCCAAGAGAAGAGGCTTGTTGAGCGACCAAATCTTCTTTATTTTTAAGATCCATAGCATGAATCTTCTTATCAAATTTTTCTTCAGCCCCATCGCTGACACTTGGCAAAGTACTATTTGTATTAGTAGTACTCTTTCCAGATTTACCAAGCAAATTACTAATTGAAGGGAAATCACTCATAATTTCTAGGGGTGAGTTAAAAAGAAAATTTATTTTATTTTTACGAAGCCCGACGAAATTACAAGCTTCGCTTCTACCTACCTACTAAACATATGCCTGGCGTAATGAATCAACCTACTAGAGATGCCTTCTTTATGCATTTTAATAAATAAGAAGACACAGGCACTGGTCGTAAACGCATTAAACAACCCTGCTACCAACACAATAAATAACAAAACCAAAAATATACCGAAAATTAATCCCAGCACCGCCAAGGAAACAGAATTACTAATCCCGGCCGCTATCCAAATAAAGGCTGTTGGTAAAAAGACAAAAAATGACCCGCCAATAATAACCGCTACCACAAGCAAATTCAAAAGCATTAAAACAACGCCAACTTCTAAAGAAACTAAAAAATGGTTATGAAGTAGAGTCCAAGCTTTTTGAAGAGACTTTACCAAACCTTTACCATCCAAAACCACATAACACAAAGTATAAACTGAGAAAACCGAAAGAAACAAGGAAACAACCAAAGCTAACACAGCCAATAGAGCAAAGATAAACCCTTGTACCCAAGATTCAGAATTAAAAAAATACCTAGCGACAAAGACAAAACCAACCAGCAAACCAAAAAGGATTGCTTGTCGAACCAAATTAATTAGTAAAATATTCCAAAAATGTTTGACACTATTATGCCAAGATTTATCTATTTCTTTATGCTTACGAGTTTTAAACCAATCGGCCGCATATGAAATCAAAGCTCCTTGAGAAGTGACAGCCAAAAAAACTACCATCACCGCTATTGATATGCAAATTATGGCCAACCAAACTATGCCTAAAATATTCCAAACACCTATAGGTATACTGACGTGAAAGATTGATAAAATACTAATGTTCTCCCCAGCCACACTACTATTATCAAGCACTGACCATACTTTACCAAAGATATCACTAAAACCCAGCTGTCCTAAAAATACAGACAATAACCCGAGTATCCATAAAATTTTATTATGCCAAACAGCTTCCCAGGCATGTCCAAGGGTTTGACGATAGGTTGGATCCTTCATAATGTTTATAAATTAACAATAAACAAATAGCAATAAACAACCACAATCAATTTGTTAATTGTTAGTTGCTGATTGTTAATTATAGTATACCATAAAAACAAAATCCTCCCAATTTAACAGGAGGACTTGTCTTTATTAACAAAGATTATTGTCTTGATCCCAAAATTCTATTTATATCATCTTGTTCTATCGTTTCTTTTTCCATCAATTCTTTAACCATATCTTCCATTTGAGGGCGATGACTTTCTACCACTTGTTTAGCTCGCTTTTCTGCCTCTGCTAAAAGCTCACCCACCTCTTTGTCTATACCCTCAGCCGTCTTTTCACTATAATTTCTTTGCTCAGTAATTTCTCTACCCAAGAAAACCATCTCTTGCTGATCACCAAAAGTTCGAGGGCCCATCGCGCTCATACCATAACGCACCACCATATCATGAGCCACCTTGGTAGCGCTCGTTAAATCAGAAGAAGGACCAGTCGAAAGCATTTGATCGCCAAAAATCAACTTCTCTACGACATAACCACCCATCATCATCGCCAACTCGTCTTTGAATTGAGCCAAGGTATGATAATGCTTATCTTCAGTCGGCATCTTGAGAGTATAACCACCAGCTTGTCCACGTGAAATAACAGAAACTTTTCTGACCGGATCACCGTTTGGCAAGAAGTGCCCCACAATCGCATGTCCAGCTTCGTGATAGGCAGTCATTTTTTTCTCTTGATCGCTAATGATACGATTTTTTCTTTCCGGTCCAAGCAAAACTTTTTCAATACTTTCTAAAATATTTAGCTCGCTTACTTTTTTCATTCCCTGACGTACGGCCAAAATAGCAGCTTCATTGAGAAGGTTTGCTAAATCAGCCCCCGAAAATCCTGGAGTTCGTTCGGCTACTTTACGCAAAGACACACCTTCTTCCAAAGGCTTATTCTTGGCATGAATACCCAAAATTTCCGTACGATCAGCAATATCTGGTAAATCAAGGGTCACACGTCTATCAAAACGTCCTGGACGAAGCAGGGCTGGATCAAGCACATCGGGACGATTGGTAGCAGCGATAACAATCACTCCCAAATTTGGATCAAAACCATCCATCTCTACCAAAATTTGATTGAGGGTCTGTTCTCGTTCATCATGACCGCCGCCAAGTCCTGCGCCACGACGTCTGCCAACTGCGTCAATTTCATCGATGAACACAATCGCCGGAGCGTCTTTTTTGGCTTTGCTAAACAAATCACGCACACGAGATGCGCCCACACCGACAAACATTTCCACAAATTCTGAACCTGACATATTGAAGAACGGCACATTGGCTTCACCAGCCACAGCCTTAGCCAATAATGTTTTACCAGTACCGGGAGTACCAACCAGCAACACACCTTTTGGAATCTTGGCACCCATATCAGTAAACTTTTTGGGGTCTTTAAGAAAGTCTACTATTTCTACCAACTCTTGCTTGGCTTCTTTAGCGCCAGCCACATCAGCAAAAGTTTTTTTGTTTTTATCATCGGGATTAGTCTGGCGAGGATTACTCTGACCAAAACCCATCGCTTTATTGTTCATCCCCTGCACTCCGCGAGTCATGAAATAGAAGAACAAAATAAAGATAATTAGTGGTAATAAAATCGGCAACAAGTTTCCAAGCCAGAATTTCCAAGAAGCATCCGCCTTTACTTCAACCCCCAAAACAATTAACTCTTCCGGGCTTATGCCATAATTTTTGGCAAGTTCATCAAAAGTAGCGCTTGCTTCTTTGGTTACTTGTTGCGGTTTGGCATTCTCATCTTTCAGAGTAATATTGAGAGTGTCACCTTTTACTACCACCTGCTTAACCTGGCCTAGTTTAATCTCTTCTACCATTTTACTGATACTGACAACCTCCGGGCTTTTACTCTTTTCGGATTTAAAGTAACCCAAAACACCAGCGACTAAAAAAAGTACGATAAAAACGATAAGAAAGTTTTTTATAAGATTACGCATAAAGATTTTTTATTTAGAAAAATTTAAGAATACATAATAATTTTTTCCAGCGTCCATCACCAACCCCCGCAGGGGTGCCCGTAGGGCACTTGGACGCTAAAAAATTATTATGTATTTATTTTAAATTGTTAATAAATATTACCCTTTTTTGCTCAAAAAGGCAAGGGATAAACAAACCCCTCGTTTTTACGAGGGGTTGTTCTTTTTACTCAGTTATTTTGACTTCTTCAGGTTCTTTTTTCTCATCTTCCTTAACCTCTGGAGTTTCAACGGATGCGGCAGGCTTCTTGGCTTCTTCAGCTGGTTTTTCTTCTTCTTTTTTAGTTTTACCTTT
>CAYIJG010000019.1:0-14333 GCA_964363685.1 uncultured Gammaproteobacteria bacterium | reverse complement strand
ATCATAAAAATGATAAGGCTTATCTTCTGGCCTGCTGGAAATAGATTTCTCAAAAGTTTTATTCTCTTCCCAGTATTTTAATATTTCTTGTTCTTCTTGATTGGCGTTGTACATATTTTTATAATTCCACAGTAATACTACTAAGGATTGCCTCCATTACAGGACCTTTAATATGATCACCCATTTTTGTTAATATATCCTTATCAATTGGGAGACATCTATTACGAAGTTCTTCTATGGTAGCAACTAACCCCTGAGCTCGAGCTTGAGCCATGACCCGATGATCATCATGACCAGGTGGCTTTAACATTTCTAACATTACTCTATTAAACTCCTTTAGATCATCCCTTATTTGTCTTTTAATCTTTGGACTTGTTACCTCTTTTAACCACAGGAATAATTGTTTAGAAGCTTCATGTACTATTAGGCGATTCTTTTCTTGAATTTTAATATCATTATCAACTGGTTTCTTTCCAATCTTGTCCACCATACTGCTTGTAGCTTTTTCATCAGTAACTAACTTCTGCCTTTTCTTTAATTCCACTAACAATACGTCTTTTAAAGCAATTATAATATTATTTAAATGGTTAAAATCTTCAGTTTCAGGAGAAGAACTACTTAATAATCCTTCTACCTGTCGCAAACAAGCTTCAAATTCTTCTATACCCTGATCCACTGGTCTACCTTCTTTTTTGTCTTTTTCAGCTCTAGACCAAAGAGTTGATAATTGGTTTAAGATTAATTCTAAAGGTCCTGTTATTAAAGGGTCAGAAATTTCTAACGCCCACTTAAAGAACGGTATAAAAAACTCGTGCCTTTCTTTTATTGTATGTCCTATATCTCTTCCTTCTCCTGGAGGTATGATTGCCATAGTGCCTCTAACATTACCAAAAATGCCGAGTTTAGTCAAAAAAATACCCTAGCCTCACTGGCTGGGTATTTTTGCTAAAATTTACAAAATAAAATTTATGATTTAATTTTTGCTTCCACTTCTCCCACAAATTCACCCAGCTCATCAGGTTCGAGATCGCCCCCCGTTTTATTTTCCACTTTCACCATCTGTACCACTCCAGATTCTATCATTTCCAATGTTATTTGTGCAGTACTATTGCTTGATTCTTGCCCATTTATACTCTGAGTCATTCCTTCAGTTAACCAGACTCGAGCTTCAAAGTTGCCACTACTCCATTTATTCGGATCCAAATCAAAAGAGACAAAGTTAGTAATTTCTCCTTTTCTCACTTTTTTTCCTTTTTCTTTAATAACTACAGTATCTCCCACTTTAAAACCTCTCACTCCAAAGAGTCTTTTAGCTTCTGCAAGAGCGGCGTACCATTTTTTCTCATACTCGCTTTGTCCTTCTGATCCACTTTCCCAACCATCCATACCTCCATTTTTTACACTCATATAAAACTTTAATACAAAATTACGCAGTAATTATAACATTTTTTACCACTTTTGCCAAAGTAAGGTGTTGTCAAAAAAACAATAAAATTGTACAATACTGACTACTTAACCTATTCAATATGCTCTACATCGCCTCTGATCACAATGGCTTTCAGCTCAAAAAAGAACTTGTGCGTTATATAAAGACTGAACTAAATAAAGACCTAGAAGATCTAGGCCCTTCTACTTTTGTCCAAACCGACGATTTTCCAGACTACGCAGTGCCGGTAGCCAAAAAAGTGGCTGAGAATAAAGAAAATTTTGGTATTCTGATCTGTGGTACTGGCCAAGGGATGTGTATTACAGCCAACAAAATCAAGGGCGCCTATGCTATACTTGGCTATAATATCAGCACCGCCGAAGATGCACGCAAGAAAGACAATGCCAATATACTCTGCCTGCCTGGCAACCCACCCTCACTTGATTTTAGCAAAGCCATAGTCAAAAAATTCCTGACTACTAAGTTTGATGGCGATGAAAGATTCTTACGAAGGAATAAAAAAATACAGGATTTAGAAAAATAAACTAATTAACCAATAACCCCTCTTATGCTTCCTTTAATAGTTCCTGCCATTCTCACCGACAATCTAGAAACATTCAAAGAAAATATAAAAAAAGTAGAAAAAGATTTTTCTTCTGTCCATATAGATATTATGGATGGACTGTTTGTAAACAATAAATCTTTTACTGAGCGAGAGCAACTTAATGATGTAAATTCCGAAGCCTATTTTGAATTGCATTTAATGGTCAAAGACCCAATGTCCGAGATGGCGCTTTGGAGCAATGTGGCCAATGTTACTAGCGCTGTCTTTCATATAGAATCAGACACCGACCCCGAAGAATGTATCCGCCATATCCGCAAGCATGGCTGGAAAGTTGGTATTGCCCTCAACCCTGAAACTCCACTATCAAAGGTTCTTCCTTATCTCAAATTGGTAGACGAAGTGCTATTTATGACAGTTCAACCTGGTCATCAAGGCTCGCCGTTTATACCGGAAGTATTAGAAAAAATAAAAGAGTTCAAAGCATTAAAGCTCGATATTACTTGTTCGGTTGATGGAGGCATAAACGAAACCACCATAAAATCTGCGGCAGATGCCGGCGCGGAAAAATTATATGTCGGCAGCGCTATGTTTAAATCAGACGATCCCGAAGTTGAACACGAAAAACTCGTGCAGGCCATCGGTGAAATTACTATTTAGTATGTACGACCTTATTATCATCGGCGCCGCGGCTGCCGGATCTAGCGCTGCCATCTACGCCGCTCGTCGCAATCTCAATTTCAAAATCGTCACCCTTGATACTGGCGGTGAAGTCGCACTATCGGGAGAAGTGGCCAACTGGCCGGGAATTTTGTCTATCCAGGGTTTTGAATTAGCGCAAAAATTTACCGAGCATGTTCGGTCTTACGGCGTGCAGATAGATGAAGGTTTGAAAGTCAAAAAAATTACACCTGTTAAAAATTATTATAAAATTATCGCCACAGACGGCAATGATAAAGAACAAGAATATGAAACCAAAACAGTCTTGATCGCGACTGGTATTCACCCGCGCCATGTGGATGTGCCTGGCGAAAAAGAATTCTATCTCAAAGGCATTACCTACTGCACAGTTTGCGATGGTCCGTTGTTTAAAAACAAAACTACTGTTACTGTTGGCTCAGGCAACTCTGCGTTGGAATCGGCGCTCATGATGGCCGGCATTGCCAAAAAAGTTTATGTGCTGAGTAAATTTGCCAACACTCCTGAACAAAATAGTGGTTTTCCTAAAGGAGAAAATATCTTGATCGAAAAACTAAAAACTTTGGATAATGTTGAGGTTATATATGAAGCCTATACCACTGGCATTATAGGAGAGGCCAAGGTAACATCAGTAAAATATAAAGATAAAGCAGGCGAGGAAAAAGAAATTCAAACTGATGGCGTAATGGTCCATATTGGCCAAATCCCAAATTCTCAATTTGTCGAGGGAGTAAATAAAAATAAAATTGGCGAAATTATAGTTGATGAAAAATGCCGTACCAGTTTACCAGGTGTGTTTGCGGCTGGTGATGTGACAACCGTTGCCTACAAACAAATTGGCATTGCCGCGGGTCAAGGTATTATTGCGGCTTTGGCGGCAATAGAGTATATTAATAGATGGGAGGATGTTTAGCTTCTTAGCTGATTAGCTTGTAGCTTATTAGGAAAAACTTTTATGATAAATTCCTATAAAGATTTAATAGTCTAGCAGAAATCAATGGATTTAGTAACTAATATATACAAAATAACTGATAACTTTCCTAAATCAGAAATTTACGGACTTACCTCACAAATGAGACGGGCAGCAGTTTCAATACCATCTAATATCGCCGAGGGAAGAAGGCGCGGAAGTAAAATTGATTTTAGACATTTCCTGATAATAGCGTACGCTTCTGGCGCAGAATTAGAGACACAAATTGAAATATCAAAAAGGTTAGAGTACGCACAAAAGCAAAGCTACGCAACAATTGATTCGCTACTAAATGAAGTAATGCGAATGTTAAATACAATGTTAATTAACTTAAAAAGCTAAATGGCTACAAACTTCAAAAGGCAATCAATGTGCCCTAATAAGCTAAGTAGCTACAAGCTAATAAGCTAGATACCTATGGAACAGTTTTTAAATCTTTTTCCAACGATGCCATGGCCACTCTTAGACGTGGTAATGAATGTCGTGGCCGGTTTAGGTGCAATTTTGCTCACCTATGGTGTATTTTTAGAGGCTGAACGCCGCCAAGACGCTGTCTTTATTCTTGCCTCTGCCTGTCTGCTAGTTTATTCTCTTTGGCTAGGAAACAAAATATTTTCTTTGGCTATGGTTGGTTTATTTATCGGCAGTTGGATAGAACTTATAGAGATTTTAACCGGTCATCACAAACATGTGTGTTATCCTGAGGATCGACGTGAGCCGACTGAGCCAAAAAAAGTAGAAAATAAGTTGTAGGGAGTAGTATTTCTATGTTCAACCTTCTCACCATTGGCGACATGCTCATTGATACGCATATCATGATTGATAATGCGACTTTGGAATGTGATCTCAATAAACAAAATTGCCAACTATGTCTCAACTACGCCGCCAAAATCCCTATTGCTGACAGTTTTCAGGCTTTGGGAGGTAACGCGGCTAATATGTCTGTGGCAGCTGTAAAACTTGGCCTAAAAACCACTACCCTTACTTCTCTAGGCAAAGATACCAATGGTGAAATAATCCAAAAATTATTAAAAAAATACAAAATTAATACCAAATTTTTGGTGGTTGATAAAAATATTAAAACTAGATATTCAGTTGTTTTAAATTTCAAAAAAGAGAGAACGATTTTGTCCGCTCATCAAAAAAGAAACTACAAATTTCCAACTAACCTCCCAAAAACAGATTGGGTCTATTACACTAGTCTCAGCGAAGGTTATGAACCTCTGCAAAAAAAACTATTAAAATTTTTAAATAAACATCGAGACATTTCGTTGGCCTACAATCCAGGATCCTTACAATTACAAAACCTAGAACTCGTCAAAGAAGTTCTACCCCTTACCGATCTTTTAGTTGTAAACTTAGAAGAGGCAAAAATAGTTACTGGCACACCGCAAGACCAGCAAACTGACGCTTCACTCCTCATTAAAAATTTACAAAATCTGGGCGCCAAAGAAGTAGTCATTACCGATGGCGAACGCGGCGCTTGGGCTGGAGACGCCACCCAGATTTGGCACTGCGAAAGTTTCCCGGTAGATGTGGTAGCTAAAAATGGCGCGGGCGATGCATTTTCCGCAGGATATCTAGCTGCCATATTTTATAAAAAACCTATTGATATTGCTTTAAGCTGGTGTATAGCCAACAGCAGTAGTGTTATATCCACTCACGGACCGGAAAAAAATCTTCTCACACAAAAAGAAATGGCCAAAGCCATTTCCAAATTTTCTTCTATCAAACCGGTCCGAATTACTTAAGTGCGCCTATTTCTTATCTCCCTTATGCAGGGGTCATTTTAATCTATGAAGTTTAAATCAGTCCTTTTGCTCGGAGCTCCTGGTACTGGAAAGACCACTGTTGGGCATATTTTAGATAAAATAAATAGACTTAAACACTATTCAAATGGAGAAGAGTTGCGAAAACAGGCATCCCAACAGAGGTTAGACCCTGAGATTGCTAAATATATGAACGAGGGGCAACCTATCCCCGCAACGCTCCTAATTCCAGAGGTTAATAAAATTATAGGTAATTATATACAAAACGGACTTTATGACCCTGACCATGATATTTTATTATTAGACGGTATACCGCGCAACGAAGAACAACTGATCGAAATAAAAAAATATTTTGATATATATAAAGTATTTATTTTCTTTGTCAAAGATGACACTTTGGCCCTACATAGGATCAAATCAAAACGAAGTGAAAAAAGATTAGACGATGCTGACGAACAAATTATTAAAAAAAGAAAAGATGTTGTGTATAAAGAACTAGATTCAATTCTTTCTCATTTTGAAAAGAAACAAATTGTAAACATTGATTCTGAAAATAATACACTTGATCAAATGGTTACCCTGGTTAAGATGAATATATGATCGGCCTTAGAGAGTGTGGCTCAAAACATACTCAACTCGGCCTAATGACAGGACTTCCTCCCCCTACGAGGGGGAGGATAGAGGAGGGGGTTAAGGGTAAACCAGAGAAAACCCCACCCTTACCCTCCCCTTGTAGGGGAGGGTACACGTTAAAAATTAGTTATTATAAAAATCTACTTCCACAGGCGTATTGATCCCCCTCATTCTATTTAAATCTTTTTTGCGTCCCACAAAAAAATCATGCACTTGGCAAACCGCCTCAAAATCCAACTCTGTGCCGAGCAAACATAATCCATGTTCAAAATCTCGAATCTTAGTATTTATTTCTGTAATCAAAACCGATCCATCTTCTTCCTTTTCCACAAAATTTCGCAATGATTCCAGATTAAACTTTATTTTCTCCACTAAATTTTTATATTCATTCACTTTCTCTAAGTAGGCTTCTCGATTTACCCCTACCAAATCTCGTTTTACATATTCTTTCAAGTGTATACGCATATCTACCAATTTCTCGCACAATTCGGCCCGTTCTTCAGAAGTAAAAAATGAAGCTGGTCTGCCAGTTTGTAGATCTTTGAGCGTACCGTTTAAAGCTTGAAAATTTAGATACTTTTCACGTAAACCATCACTCATGCGAGGCAACAAAAAATGGTCGCCCATCTTTTCTTCCACGTTATTTAGAAAAAATTTAAACGCCTGATTCCAAGGCCAAACTTCATAGCCAAATTTTACCATCCTGTCTTCTACTTCGACCAGCGTTATATTTGGATCTTTTTCCAAATCATCCAGTTCCTGTTTCATAGACAAAACCACATCTTCCGGCACAAGTGGCGGTAGATTATTGTAGAAGTAATGGAATAGTTGCATTGTTGATTGCATAGTTTGATGAAAGCACTAAATCTTAAGCAACAAATTCTAAATTTTTTGTTTAGTGTTTATGATTTAGATTTTAGTATTTTTTATAACGTACATCGCCACACCCGCCGCCACACTCACATTGAGACTATTTTTCTTTCCATACATTGGTATCTCAATCGCTTGGTCACAATACTTGAACAAACTTTTGGAAACACCAGTTTTTTCATTTCCCAAAACCAAGGCCAAAGGAAATTGCGGTTGGAAAGTAAATATATCTTGGCTATTTTTAGTTTGTTCTAGAGCCACTATATTATACCCTATTTGTTTTAATTCTTTAAGCAGTCTGCCAGTTTGTTTGTGATATTCCCAAGGCATCCACTTTTCCGCGCCCAAGGACACCTTGTCTATCTGCACATGTGGCGGGCAGGGCGTATAACCAGTAAGGTATAATTTATCCACGCCCGCGCCATCGGCAGTCCGAAAAATCGCACCCACGTTGTGACCGCTGCGGATATTGGGGAGAATGAGAATGAATTTTGGGGACGTACTATCAACTGACATATTTGGCTAAAATATTGCTTTATCTAGAATAGAGCGGAATAATTTTACTAGTTTTATAATATTAACATAGATATAAAATATGAACAATCTATCCCTCCCAACAAAAATCGCCCTCGGCCTACTATATGTTTTTATAGTCATAAACATAATACTTATCTCTATCTCTCTCAGTCAACCATCAGAGGGCGGTGAATTTGCAGCTCTACATAATTTTGCCATGTTGATATACGCTGTATTTATTGGTGGAGGAAGCCTCGTATTATTTATTAGCTCATTCTTCTTACGTAAGCAAAAGCGCTGGGCTTATTTCTTAAGCTTTATCTTAATTTTACTAATTTTGCCAATACTTGCCTTTAGCGATTTAAAAGAAATCGCATTTAACTTGACTCCGGGCGCGAAAATATCTCTAAATAAAGAAATTTTACCAGTCGCAATTTTACTTTTACTTATTCTCGGAAGAAAAGATTTTAGGAAAGTGCAAACTTCTAAATAACGCAATATGCAATCACAGCCATTTATAAAATTTTCTTACGAAATCGATATACACGCTTCTCCCGAAGTAATTTTTCCTTACCTTGTTGACCCAGAAAAAATTACAATTTGGCATAGTTTTGAATACTTGGGACAAACTTCTTCTAAAACTACAGTAGAATACAAAGGAACGCCGAATGTTGGCACGGAGTTTACTAGTCATATTAAAATTGACCCAATCCCAGGCGCAAACACACAAGCAATAAAGCAATCCCATAATATAAATGGAATTATTACCCAATATAACCCTCCATCTTTATTAGAAATCAAATCAAGTGTTGGTAAAAAAAGTTCGTTTAAAACTGTGACTTATGACCTTTATACACTTACAAATATTGACGGTGGAACAAGATTACGCCTTGACTCCAAAATGTGTTTGGAGTACGAGGGTGCGGAAAATATAACCAATATCATGTTAAGATTATTACAACTACTTATTACTAGAAGTGTGTATATATCATACTTGGTCATCAAAAAGTTTTTTGCGATAATGTTTTACTTCCAACTTAAGGGCGCTATGAAAATTCCGTTTAAAAAATTGAAGCAAAATATTGATAAAATTCATTCTTATTAATTTTATATGTTTAAAGAAAGCGGAAAAAAAGAGGAAATAAGACCAAAACTAAACCAAGAGCAGATGAATCGACTGAATAAACTTCTTGGTTTAATGAAGCCAGAAGACGGCGCGTACCAAGGCAGATTTAATCCAGACACAGCTATTTACTGCAAATACAAGGGCAAAACAATAGCCGTCTGTGTTGAACCTTCACAATACGGTACTATCTCCTTAAGATTGAGACTAACAGTTGGGTTTACTGAATTTGGCAGAGAAATCGAACAATATGTGGCTGCAAATATCAAAGAAAAGACTGGAGAATTCGCAAAAGGAGCTGGCCTCTTTACAAACGGAGGAGATAAAGAATGGACTGAGCATGACATACAAGACTTCTTAAATAACTACACTGATGAAAACTTAATTGAAGAGTCGTTGGCTGCCATTGAGCAAGTTATTGCTAATGGGATAAAGGCGGGTGAACTTTCTACCAGTATTTCTTTTGGAAATAAAGTAACCGTCACTATGCACTGCTACCTTCTCGAACCTGACAAGGTACAGTTGTATAATATAAAAACTGCCAGGGATACTGAATTACCTCCTTACTATATTAATAAATTTGCTAGAGACAGTAGCAAGCCCGAGAAAACCGGCAAAACTATATACCCTGGTGTTCCTAAAAGGCTACTAGCAAGATGGGCTGCAGAAGAACAGATGTTACAAGAAGTAGAATTAGAATCAAGCAAAGCTCTTCCTACTACTAAAGAAGTTGATTAATTTATTTTATATTCTTCACCCACAAACTCTGCCCAGCACAAAGCGCCACAGCCAAGGCATCGGCCGCATCATCTGACTTTATCTGCTCTTTCATCCCCAGAATCATCCTCACCACCTTTTGCATCTGGGCTTTTTCCGCTCGTCCATAACCGGTAATGGCTTGCTTGACCTGCAAGGGCGTAAACTCGTCTATTGGTAGATGATTTTCTACACCAGTAAGAAGTATTACCCCTCTCGCCTGCCCGACCTCAATCGCGGTTTTTACATTTTTGAAGAAAAATAATTCCTCGACGGCCATGCGTGTTGGTTTATATTCTTTTATAATCTTCTCAAGCTCTTCGTGAATCTCGGCAATCCGCTCCACAAAACTTTTCTTGGCTGAAGTTTCAATACAACCAAAAACAACCATTCGCCACTCGCCTTTGGCGTCTTTTTTTACTATTCCATAACCGACCCGACCGAAGCCAGGGTCAATTCCCAATATCACTTCGGCGTTGTTAGTTTTCATAAATATCTTGTTACTTGTGCAAAGGGGTTTGGGGTGGTAGCTGTCTGAGCTACCGTGTTTGCAGAACCAGCCCGCTAGTAAAGAGCGAGTTCTGCCGCCTCAGCACTTTTTGATACTTTTTGGTGACAAAAAGTATAGGTAATTATTCAGCATTAGTGAAGTAGTTGTCCACATCATCATTCTCCTCTAATTCCGAAAACAAAGCTCCTAATTTTTCTGTCACTTCCGCATTTACTTCCACTTTATCCTTTGCTATCCACTGCAAGCCAGACTCTGCTGGCTCTATAGATACTTCTTTCAAAGCCCCCAACACTTTCTGAAAATTTTCCATCTTTGATCTTATCTCTAACTCTCCATCTTCTACAATATCTTCCGCCCCCGCTTCAATCATTTTCAAATCAAATTCATCTCGAGACAATTTGCTATTTGCCATTTGCTCTTTGCTAACTTCTAAAACTCCCATCTGCACAAACATCCATAACACACTCCCAGCCCCAGCCATAGAACCGCCATGGTCTGAAAAAATGTGTTTAATATCAGACACGGCTCTATTCTTGTTATCAGTCAAACATTTGACTAGCACCGCTACCCCGCCCGGACCATAGCATTCATACAGCACTTCTTCAATCTGTGCGCCTTCTAATTCACCTGTACCACGCTTGATAGCCCGTTCAATATTGTCTTTTGGCATCCCTACCGCTCTCGCTTTATCAACCGCAATACGCAAAGAAAAATTAGAAGCCGGGTCGCCTCCACTTTTGGCAGAAATCGTGATAAGCTTGGAAACTTTGGTAAATTGCCCGCTACGCAAAGCATCCTGCTTACCTTTTCTGCCTTGGATGTTATGCCACTTACTATGACCACTCATAGTTAAAATTATTCTAAATTATTACCAAAATCAACTTTATACTGGTCTTCTAGTGGACTGCTCCGATGAAACCATGATAAAAATTTGTCTTTCCTTTCACCGGTCATCAACTGTACTTGAGATTTTTTGGAAAAAAACGGAAAAACGTGCCAAGTGATTTTGCCATCATCGGCAATAATTAAGCCAATACTTAATCCTTCCTGTGTTTCTTTAGAAAAATACTGATCAAAAATAAAATTGCCTAGAGAATAAAAAATTGGCTTGCCCTTATATCGTTCCATCTCCTGTACCACATGCGGATGATGACCAATAATGGCGTCAGCGCCCAAATCAATAAGCTTATGTCCTAGCTCCTGTTGAAATTTATTTGATTTTTGTTGATACTCCTCGCCCCAATGAATATTGATAATCAAAAATTTGGCTTGCTGTTTGGCTTTGGTTATCATCTGTTTTACTACTGTCATATCCAACTCGTTGCCAACGGTACTAAGACCAACAAAAGCAACTTTAAACGGCAAATTTTGCTCTTCTCCGGATATGTATATATCCCCAGCATCTTCATCATACTGATTTCCAAAACTTCCCAAGCCCGCGTCTTTTAAAACCTGTTTGGTAAAGTCAACATTTTTCCAACCCATATCTACGGTATGGTTATTAGCCAAACTAAAGGCATCAAAACCATACTGTTTTAAATCATTTGCTAATTTGGAATCAAAACGAAAGGCAATAGACTTGCTCGTAGGCACGCGCGTTGGCGCAAACGGTCCCTCTAGATTAGCCACGAGCATATGCATACCTTCAAAAAATCTATCCTCTCGCCCACGCAAATTAGCAAATAAATAATCCAAGCCGTCTGTGCCCATGACCTTAGCGACACTTCGATCAAGCATAATATCACCAAAAAATTGTAAAGATGCCGCCGGTTTTTTAGCAGGCAACCCACTAGTATAGGCACCGATAATATGACTAGTTGTTTCTGCCAAATCTTTACCCATGATTTCCGCACTATTAGTATGTGAAAAAACAGTAAAATTTTCCGCTTCTTTTAATTTATTATATTTTAACAAGGCCGACAAACTTGGCTTACTATCTACTTCTAATTCCTTCAAGTTTGTTTGACTACCGCTTTCCAAAACATTGAGAGATAGTTCATCATGAAAATCTGCAACATTTTTTGGTAAATAATGAGAAAAATCAACACTCGCCAAAACTAATATTTTTTCCTTAGAATCAGCCAACAATTTTACCAACTCATCTATACGACTCTCATCCGTATTATTTTTGAGAATTATTGGTACTATTTTTGCATTTGGCCAAGTCTTTTTTACAAAAGGAACAAGAGTTGAAATGCTATGCTCATCTCCCACCACCTCTTCGTTATTTATACCTATTTTTTTATCTGCAATACTTGCTACTAACTTTTTATTTACGGCCAATACACCATACGGCGTTTGCCAAACGAGTGGACTGGAAATAATAGAGTCATTGCCAATTTGTTTATGATTAGGACCAATAATCACAACTGTTTGCGGATCTTGATCTTCCAAGCTATGGAAAAAAGATCCCATATACATACCTGCAACTAGGTGGTGTGGCACAACCGCTGAAAAAACCCTACCCTCCATTTTCTCCTTGGGTTTGTTGTTAGTAAAAAAAGAATCATAAAAACCAATGTCCATAGAATAGGCACGATGAAATTTTTGTTCTTTTACATCTCTATTAAAATTCAAATTTACATTTTGCCCCGACTGATAATTCTGATACCAAAAACCAAGCACCCCAAACACACCTGCCAAAATTATTAGCCCAAAAATATACAGAAAAATCTTGGCTTTCACTGACATAGATTATAATTTTTACCGAATCACACCGCCCCACTCAATGACCGTAAACCCTTTTCTTTCTGGTGTACGACCAAGCAATAACGGCAACACATCTACCGGCTTATCAAGCGGAGTAAAATCCATCAAGATTCGCACAACTGTATCTGGGCGAGGACTAATGGTAAGAGGAGCTAGTTGATTCATCTGTTGAGTACCTAAGAAAGTCACAAAATAATATGGCTTAGCCTGCATCCGTGGATACCAGAATTCCATAAAATCTTTGGTCTCGTTGGCACTCAATCCAAGTTGAGCCAATTTTTCTGGAAGCTCTTTGGCTATATTCTCTTTTTTAATTAAGAAACCTTTTTCTGGTGTTTGGTACAATCCGCCCCTGCCTTCCCAGAACAAATAAGGATATTGTTTGCCTGATTTTGTTTCTGTTAATTGACCATCTGGCTCTGCCTTTACCTGCCAACCATCGTTATAAAACGGATCAGAAACAGTCATCCCACCTTGTGGCTCAACTTTTACATCTACAATAGATGTTTTTTCTGGATATAGATAAATTACAGGTTTACCACATTCGGCTTGCATAACAAAACGCTTGTTGGTCAACTTAATAATCCTCCCGAATGGATCTACCCAAAATATTACCGGCCTTAGTGTTATAAATTCTTCATAACTTATTTTGTTATTATAATTCCCAGAATCATAATTAGAACTTCCAGGAAAATAAGCAGTGTCATAAAATGCTTTAAGCAAACGATGGTTTTTATCTTTCAATTCATAAATCGAATCCCCTTTACTTGTTTTGCCCACGACTTCTAAATCATTCTTAACTGTAATATCAGTACTAGTCATAACCGAGGCTAAATTCAATGATCCGCAACCACCTTGATCTCTGTAGGCATATTCATAACCATTCCAGGAGCCATCATTCCAAATAATTTGCGCTAGCGCGCTGTCTTTATTAAAAAAGTCTGGTTCTAAGGTATACGTTGCTTCGGTGCCATGGGCTCCATATAAGTAAAATCCACCGGTTTCCGCAGAGGTGTATACATTGCCAAATTTTGGATCAGATAAACCTGTTAATTTTTTATTTACAGCACTCTTAGGATAACCAAATTGCTGAGACAATCCATGCCAAGCACCTAGTAAATTCAAAACCTGTCTTCCGTCTGACCCATTAAGCACCTTTGGAAAATCCAATAAACTTATAATAAAATCGGTGTTTAATCTTATTTGAGCCTTAAAATCTGAATTTAAAGATTCTGAGATGTAATCCAAATCGCTATAACCAGCGCCATCGACTGGTATATACAAACCTGAATAACGCGTTAGTATAATTATTTCTTTTTTAAAATTTATAGCACGAAAATAAGTCGGCGAACCTATGCCCGTGCCACCTAACTCAACCAGGATCAATTTCCCTTTTTCTCCTTGATATTCAAAATTGCCGACTTCATAATATTTACTAATACCATATTCACCCTCTGGCGATGTCCCTGAATCATTTTTAAACCAATATAAATTAGCCATCTGTTTTGGTTGTGCAAGCCAGACAATTTTCTTATCAATCTCTTGTGGTAAAGATGTGGTAAAAATGATATATTTTTTAGGTTCTGGATTATTTACTAAATCCGGCACAGTGATAGAATCCGGAACAATCTCACTCACTGTATCTGTTGGTAATACAATAGAATTATTATTTTCAATTGGTTTTGGCTGCGTGATATTTTTCTTTTGTCCAAAATAATATCCGGCAAAAGTCGCCCCCACCAGCACCGCCCCAGCCCCCCCCACCATGCCTGTTTTTAACTTTACCGCC
>CAYIJG010000018.1:0-15401 GCA_964363685.1 uncultured Gammaproteobacteria bacterium | reverse complement strand
GGGAAGTCCCACCTGTCAGTAGTCGCACTAATTGATATTGCGACCAATTTACATCTTGAAATTCATCAATCAAAATATATTTAAACTTTTTTTGCAAAGTTTTCAAAATTGCCGGACGTTCTTTGAGAAGTTTGGTCGTATAAAAAATAAGATCAGCAAAATCAAGCGCGTTATTATCTAAGAGTAATTGATTATAAACATGATAGGCATTAGCAATTTCCGTGAGCCTTTTAACGTCCGTATCGTCATCGTCGACACTGTCATTCTGAGCGGAGTGCAACGGAGTCGAAGAATCCCTTATATTTTGGTTTAAGGGATCCCTCGGCTGCGCTCGGGATGACAAAACCACACTATCGTTATTTAATGTTACTCCTTCTGCGTATCTGAGGTAATCTGCCGGAGTAATGAGTTCGTCTTTGCACTTTTGAAAATGTGAAATCAAAGCATGGAGGTGACTAGCCGGATTACCCATCGGACGATAATAGTCCAGATTAAATTTATCTAAATTTTGTCTGGCCAAGAGCCAAGCATCTGTTTCAGTAATGAGTTTGAATTTTTGACTAAGACCAATATGTAGACCGTATTCTTCTAAAATTTTTTGACAAAAAGCATGGAAGGTTGAAATTTGCAAATCCACATAGCCGATATCAATATCCGCGTCTACCCTATCAAACATTTCGGTGGCTGCTTTTTCGGTAAAAGTGAGTGCCAAAACTTCCTCAGCTGTAGCTAAATTATTTTTTAGAATATGAGAAATCTTTTCGGTAATAACTGTGGTTTTGCCTGTACCCGCCCCAGCCACAATAATTAGCGGTCCATCAAAGTATTCCACTGCTTGTTTTTGGGATTCGTTTAGTTTGTAATTAGCCATAAATTTATAATAAAAACAGCCATTTTGGCTGATTTTATTATAGTTCAAGATTTAAAAGTTGGCAATAAGAAATTACAATTTTTACCACTACCTGCGATTAGGTTTGCCTGTTTCCCTCATATTATCTATCAAGCTGCGTTGAAAAATCTTTAGATCTTTCAACCAATCAGTCCATTTTTCATAGTCTTCTTTCTTGATCGCTTCTTCCTCTAGGATAACTTGGTCTATTAGGTCGGTATATGTTCTTGTAAATGATAGTATTGGTATTTCCGATTCCTTATCTAAAACATCTATTCTTATTAAATCCTTAGTAATTTGATCGATCATTCCCTGCCATTCTTCTGTCTTATCTTTAAATTCATCCAGGTCAGAAACAAGATTACGAACTTTATTTATTTCGAAGGTAGCATCCTCAAATAATTTTTCACAAATTTTTTTTAATAATTCTTTTAACCCTTCAATTTTAACTGTATCATTCATAAAATACTTAACAGTAGTTTATTAAAACCATAGTCTAGCATTATCTAAAAATTTTCACAAGCTACATTTTTATCCAATAAACCCACCAGCCTGAACCTCCCAAAGCCTCTTATATAAGCCCTTTTCTTGCTTCAACAATTCTTGATGGGAACCATTTTCTACAATCTTTCCTTCCTTTATAACAATAATCCTATCCATTTTCATAATTGTAGATAGGCGGTGAGCCACCACAATCACAGTCTTGCCTTTTATCAAAACATCCAACGCTTTTTGAATCAATTGCTCTGACTCAGAATCAAGGCTAGAAGTGGCTTCGTCCAAAATAAGTATTGGCGCGTTGTGTAGAATCGCTCGGGCAATTGCCACTCTTTGTCTTTCACCGCCAGATAATTTTACTCCCCTTTCACCAACAAAAGTATTATATCCTTCTGGTAAATCCTTGATAAATTCATGGCAATGAGCCAGTTTGGCGGCTTTGATAACTTCTTCTTCGGTAGCATTCGGTTTGCCGTAGCGGATATTTTCTAGCAGGCTTCTATGAAAAAGAATTGGATCTTGCGGAACCATACTGACGTTTTTCCACAGGCTTTCCATTTTTACATGGCTGATATTTTGGCCATCAATCACAATACTGCCGGCGCTCACATCGTACATGCGCAAGAGTAATTTGATGATTGTGCTTTTTCCTCCGCCAGACGGACCAACCAAAGCAATTTTTTCTTTGGCAGAAATATAGAGATTAAATTTTTCCAGAATTGAACGGGTTTTGTGATAGAAAAAATCAACTTTATTGAATTCAATTTTGCCGGAGACTATCTTTAAGTCTTTAGCATTTTTAGTATCAATTATACTGTGGGGTTCGCTTAGTACCGCACTCATTTCATCTGCTTCAGCTAGGCTTTCATATATATCTCTAACCACCCGACCAAAATCCCAGGTTCTCATTATAACAATTAGAATATACGACTGTATCAAAATAAAGTCTCCAATTGTTAGAATATCTTTTTTCCACAATAAAATAGCAATATAAAAAATACCCACTTCTAAAATTGTAGTAAGCAAGGCTTGGGTGGCTTCGTAAATATTGCTAAGATTCCATGTGAATAGGCGTAGTTTTTTTACCTTGCCGATAGCGCTGGCAAAGTTTCTTACTTCGGCAAGGTAGCCCCCAAATAACTTGACATTGGTATTATTAGTTATAGTGTCCGCTAAAACACCTGTGGCGTTGGAATCAGCTTCACTTCGTGCGAGGTCGTATTTAAGCTTGAATTTGGTAAACAATATGTTTATAACAAAAAATATTATTATCCAAACACTAATTGCGATGGCGAGGTAAATATTTTTCCTGAATAAAACAAAGACAATCAAACTTATATTTACAAACAATTGTAGAATATCAAAGGATAATTTGTCAGTAATATGTTCAAATGACCTGGTGAAACGATTAACCTTTTTTACAAGTGACCCAACAAAGTTATCATTAAAATATGCAAATGAATGTTTATGAATATATCTAAAACAAAGGTCGGATAAATTTACCATCACCGACACTTGAAAATAGGAAATAAAAAAAGTGCTGGTTCGCCAAAATACCCAGCCGACAAGTTCGATGGCTGCAATAATAAATAAGATATGAACTAGTTGGGTTGCCAAAATTTCTTTTGGTTGTGATTGGGCCAACAGGTCAAAAATCTTTTTAAAATATAGTGGGGTGATCACAGATACAGCCGAAGCCAAAACAACAGAAAAAAATACAACTAATCCGGAAATTTTATGTTGTTTTATTTGATCCCAATATATTTCTATTGTTTTCCTAGTGTTTACTTGCATAATTTTTATAAAACAGCATTACCTCCCCTATTTGGGGAGATATGTGTATATTATAGAAGACGTAAAAACCGAGGTTTTGTTACCGTGAGGGCTAATCTTAGAGAAGAATTTGAGTTTTTAGGCGTTTACCTTATCAATACATTCACAACCACAAGTTTGGTCACATTCACAGCAAGCCACGCAGATACTTTCATTACACAAGCAAGGATCTGCTTGTTCTCCTAAAACTGTTTTGCATTTTGGGCATTTTTCCATATGAAAGTTTATTATTAATTTAAGTTTTTTATTTGCTTATTGGTAATTTGCGATATTTTTTTGCCACTCTCAATCTGTTTAGCTCTCTATCCATAATTGCTTGCAGTTTAGCAAAGTCAACATCTTGAACATTCTTGATATTTTTCATTTGTTCTTCGGCGCGCTTCCTTGCCTCTTCGGCTCTAGCCATATCTATCTCGTCTACTCGTTCGGCATGATCTGCCAAAATCACAATTTCATTTTTTCCTCTTACTTCCAAAAATCCTCCCGAGACTGCCATTTGATGCTCGCCATCTTTGTCTTTGAATTTTAATTCACCAGCTTTGAGAACAGAAACAAGCGGAATATGATTTGGTAAAACAGTAATCTCACCGTCCATGGTCGGAATGGTAACCTGAAAAATTTCGTTTTCATAGATACTTTTTTCCGGAGTGACGATTTTGAATTTTAACATAAATTTAGCTTATTAGCTTATTAGCTGGTAGCTTGTTAGCGATTTGGTTGACATAACCTAAAAAGCTAAGAAGCTAATTATCTACAAGCTACTTTACCTCATCAATTCCACCCTTCATATAGAAGGATTGTTCGGATTTTTCATCATGTTTACCATCCAAAATTTCTCTAAAACCACGAATAGTGTCTGCCAATTTTACATACTTACCTTCCGTACCAGTAAATGTTTCAGCCACAAAGAAAGGTTGGGACAAAAACTTTTGCAATTTACGAGCGCGGGAAACAGTGATTTTATCTTCATCGGATAATTCTTCCATACCCAAGATAGCAATTGTGTCTTGTAAGTCTTTATATTTTTGTAAAACTCTTTGAACCTCACGAGCGGTATTATAGTGTTCTTCACCAACAACCAAAGGATCTAACATAGTTGAGTTCGAGTCTAATGGATCTACAGCTGGGTAGATACCAAGTTCAGAAAGTGAGCGGTTCAAAACAACAGTAGAATCTAAGTGGGCAAAAGTTGTAGCAGGAGCTGGGTCAGTAAGGTCATCTGCAGGCACGTATACGGCCTGTACAGAGGTGATAGAACCTTTTTCGGTACTAGTGATGCGCTCTTGTAAGGCGCCCATTTCTGTAGCCAGGGTTGGCTGATAACCTACGGCTGATGGCATACGACCAAGGAGCGCAGATACCTCAGATCCAGCCTGGGTAAAGCGAAAAATATTATCGATAAATAAGAGCAGATCTTTGCCTTCTTCGTCGCGGAAATATTCAGCCATTGATAAGGCAGTAAGAGCGACGCGAGCGCGAGCGCCTGGTGGTTCATTCATCTGACCGAAAACCAGAGCGGTTTTGTCTAGCACGCCAGACTCTTTCATTTCTCGGTATAAATCATTACCTTCACGACTTCTTTCACCAACACCCGCAAACACGGAATAACCACTATGTTCTTGAGCGATATTGCGGATTAATTCTTGGATAACAACGGTTTTGCCTACACCAGCTCCGCCAAACAGTCCAATCTTTCCACCTTTCAAAAACGGACAGATAAGGTCAATAACTTTAATACCGGTTTCCAAAATTTCGGATTTGGTTGATTGTTGTTTGAAACTTGGAGCGCTACGATGGATCGGATATGTCTTGTCTGATTTTACTTCGCCTAAACCATCAATAACTTTTCCAGTCACATTAAACATGCGACCTAAAGTATTTGGACCAACCGGCACAGAGATAGGTTTGCCAGTGTCAGTAACTTCAGCATCTCTTTGTAAACCATCCGTTGTGTTCATAGCGACTGTGCGGACAGTGTTTGAACCCAAGTGTTGTTGAACCTCAAGAGTCAAAATTTCTCCGTTTGGCATTTTTGTTTCTAAAGCGTTAAAGATAGATGGCAAACTTTCTGGGAAATGCACATCTACTACCACGCCGATAATTTGGGCTATTTTTCCTTTATTGGCTGTACTCATAATAGTGTTGATTAGTCCCGAGGACTCGGGATTAGTTTAATTTGGTATTGATTTTTTGTTGTCTGTCATCTCGAGCGAGGTTTTTACCGAGTCGAGAGATCCCTTATACTATGTTTTTGCAAAAACCATGTTTAAGGGATTCCTCCACTACGGTCGGAATGACAAGTACAACTTTATTCCAGTGCCGCCGCCCCACCGGCAATCTCGGCAATTTCTTGGGTAATACCCGCTTGTCTCGCTTTATTAAATGTCAGGTTCAACTCGTCAATCATATCTTTGGCCGCTTCACTGGCATTTTTCATAGCTACCATACGGCTACTATGTTCACTAGCTGAGGATTCTAAAAGTGTTTGATAAATTTGGCTTTCTACCAGTCTTGGCAATACTATTTTTAAAACATCGGTTCGGTTTGGTTCAAATAAATATTCATTCAAGTTTGATTTTTCAGAAATTTTAGAATGAGTTGTTTCGTTAATATCTCCTAACATTTTTTCCAGATCAATTTCTGAAATTGGCAATACCTGTCTGAGCTTGGCTGTTTGCAACAAAGCAGATTTAAAATCTGTATAGGCAACAACTACCTTATCATAGGTTTGTTTTTCATACGCTTCAATAATCATTCTGGCAACAGGTAACGCATCCTCTAAACTTGGAGTATCAGTAAGATTATTAAATGAAGCAATTAGATTGTAGCCCATTTTTTTGGCAAAATCCGCGCCCTTCTTACCAATACCGATAACCTCTACGGATATTTGTTTGTTTGATAAAACTTCTTTGCCTTTTATTCTTTGTTTGGCAATATTTTGCGGGTTCTTTAATTGAGCAGCGGTCTTTCTGATTATATTGGCATTAAAACTCCCGCACAAACCTCGATTAGAAGTAATAATAATCATTAAAATCTTTTCTACTGGACGGACAGCCAAAAGAGGCATTTGTTCTTTTTGAACTTTAGAAAGATTCACTAAAAGTTCCCAAGCCAAAGTGGCGTAGGCACGAGTATCTAAAGCAGCATTAACCGCTTTGCGCATTTTGGCAGCCGCAATCATTTCCATGGCTTTGGTAATTTTTTTGGTACTACCAATGGATTTGAGGCGACGTTTGATTACTTTTGTGTTTACGGCCATATTAAAATCCTAAAAGTTTTTTTCTTAATGGTGTTTGCTCGTAATTTATTTTAATTTTCGGTAGAACTGAGGATATATAATTTAATACCGGTTGCAAAAAATTTTCGGGAATAAACATTTTATGAGTTTGACCGTTAGTGAGTTCGCCAGTCAGCCTAACTACATTTACTCTGTAGATATACTTACCTCCACCCAAATTCTCAAACATAACTTGGATAGTACCAACTAACTCTGGAGTATTTTTTAAGGTTTGTAAAAAGGTGTTCTTTTCTGGTGTGCTATATTCTATACTTTTTCTAAAAAATTTTATTGTGGAGTATATATTTATTAGAATGACAAGCCAGAATATTATAGTCTTATAGTTAGTAAATTTTTCCCCTCCATCTAATGTTAGATAAAAAATTATCCCTGCTACTACTAAAAGAATTGTTATAGAACTTCGCACTATAGTCTGAACAAAAAATAGTTCTCTAGTTTTTTTTAATGCTTTTACGACTATGTCCATATTTTATTTTTTGAATTCCCCACAAGCCTCTTTTAATTCTGTTTCAATTTTTTCATCCCACTCCCCTTTTTCAATTTTTCCTAAGAGTGAGCCTTTGGATTTTTCTAGGAAATCATGGAACTTTTCTTCCCAATCACGAATATCTTGGACAGGCACTTGGCTAGCGTAACCATTACTGACAGCATAGATAACAGCCACTTGTTGCGCTACTGACATTGGAGCGTATTGAGGTTGTTTGAGAACTTCAACCAAACGCTGACCGAGTTCAATTTGCTTTTTGGTTTCAGAATCTAAGTCACTAGAAAATTGAGCAAAGGCTTCCATTTCGCGAAATTGGGCCATGGCTAGTTTGAGTTTTCCAGCTACTTTTTTCATCGGTTTGATTTGGGCAGCGCCACCAACACGAGATACGGAAATACCGACATTGAGAGCTGGGCGAATACCTTTATAAAATAAATCTGTTTCCAAGAAAATTTGGCCATCGGTAATAGAGATTACATTGGTTGGAATATAGGCGGTCACGTCGCTAGCTTGAGTTTCAATTATAGGCAAAGCGGTAATAGAGCCTCCGCCAGATTCTTTATTGCGTCGGCAAGCGCGTTCAAGTAAGCGTGAGTGTAAATAGAAAACGTCACCAGGGTAAGCTTCACGACCTGGTGGACGACGAAGCAAGAGAGAGATTTCACGATATGCCCAAGCTTGTTTGGATAAATCATCATAGATACACAGCACATCTTTGCCTTGATCCATGAAGTATTCAGCCATAGCTACGCCAGCGTAAGGAGCAATATAAGAAAGAGAAGCGGGTTGAGAAGCGCCAGCCACCACGATAATGGTGTATTCCATAGCGCCAGCTTCTTTGAGTTTGGCGACAATACGAGCAACTTTGGAATCTTTTTGACCGATAGCCACATAGACACAGATGACATCTTTGCCTTTTTGATTGATAATAGTATCTATAGCAATGGCAGTTTTACCAGTTTGACGATCGCCAATAATAAGTTCGCGCTGACCGCGGCCAATTGGAATCATCGCATCAATCGCTTTGATACCGGTCTGTAATGGTTGACTTACCGGCTCTCTGGTCATTACACCGGGAGCAATTTTTTCAATTGGATAAAATTTACTAGATTTAATATCTTTGCCTCCATCAATCGCTTGGCCAAGAGGATTAACCACTCTGCCGATTAACTCTTCTCCAACTGGTACAGACAAAATTCTGTTTGTTCTTTTTACCGTATCACCTTCTTTGATATGTTTATATCCACCTAGTAGCACACAACCAACAGTTTCTTCTTCAAGGTTTAAGGCCAAACCGTAAGTGACTTCATCGGAAGATCCTTCTTCACCGACAAACTCAAGCATTTCACTAGCCTGGCATTTTGTCAGTCCCGAGAGACGGGCAATGCCATCCCCTACTTCAATGACTTTTCCAGTTTCTTCCTTGCTTGTTTCTTTTTGGAAAAGGGAGATATTTTTTCTGATTTCTTCAACGATCGTGTTTGTGGACATATTTTAAAGTTAAGTTGTAGGGAGTAAGTAGTAAGGTAAACGGCGTGTGGTAAGCAATTATTCAACTACTACACCCCACGCCCTACTCACTACACCCTAATTAAATTAGTGATTGTTTTAATTTAGATAATTGAGTTTTGAGACTACCGTCGTAAATAGTATCATCAACTTTTATTTTTATACCGCCTAATAAATTTTTGTTTACTGTTTGAGAAATTTCTGCGTCCTGACCAAATACTTTTTTAATTTTATTTAGCAGATCTTTATCTGCAGGGTGAGCGGTTTCAACACTAACAGTTTTGATTCCCGCCTGTTTTTTTGAATATTTTATAAACTCGTCAATAATATAGTTTATTTTATTTAGCTTATTATTTTTTTGTAAAACTAAAAAAAATTGTTTTATAACTTCCGGCACTTTGGCCTCAGATAGATCTTTGGTCACTTCGTAGAGAGCCTTGGCAAATTGTAAGTTACTCTGCTTTTTCATAAGCGTTTGTCCCGAGTACTCGGGATTATTTCAAACCTTTAATAGCTTCTTCCACAATCTTATTATCTTTTTCTACATCAATTTTTCCAGCTAAAATCTTTTCAGCCACCTCTACGACCAAACTCGCTACTTGCTGTTTGATTTCAGCGATTGATTCGTTTCTTTCGGTCTTAATATTTTTTCTAGCATCCTCTACCAATTGCTCAATTTCTTTTCTGGTTTTTTCTTTGGCTATTTCAGCTACAGCCAGGGCTTCGGTGCTGGCTTTTTCTATAATTTTATTGGCATCAACTTTGGCTTGATCTATCTTTTCTTGGTATTTCTTTTCACTCATGCCAAGGTTTGTTTCTATTTTCTTCACATTATCCACACTATCTTCAACCATTTTTTGTCTCTCAGCCATCTTTTTGGTGAGTGGTTTCAAGATTAAGAACCACAAAACAAAGGCCACAACAGCAAAGTTTACGAATTGAAAAATAAGCAGAGTGCCATTTATACCTAAAGAGGCGAGAACTCCTTCGTTGGTGGTTTCAGTAGCTGTTTCTGAGGCGTAGACAGTATTTGTAAACATATTTTTTTATTTTAAATAATCCTATTCCATTGGGCTCAAGAAGAACCCAATGAGTTGAATTACTTCAAAGTGAAAACTACTACAAGTGCGTAAATAGCGATGGCTTCGGCAAAAGCAGCGCCAAGCAACATCGGTACAAACAACTTGTCAGAAGCTTCTGGGTTGCGACCAATAGCTTCCATGGCTTTAGATACCAACAAACCAATACCTATAGCCGGACCAAATCCGCCGATAGCCATGGTTAAACCCTTAGCAAGGGCTAGAACTGATTCATGTTCCATATGTTTTACTCCCAAGGGATCCCTTTGGGACTTTCCGACCCCGACTCAGTCGAGATCAATTAATAAATTAGTTAATTATGAATGCGCTACTTCTTTTGCTTCATGCCCGTGCGGTTTGGTAGTCATCACCGTAAGATACACCAAAGTCAACATTGTGAAAACACTAGCCTGAATTAGCCCTACCAAAACTTCTAACAACATAAATGGGGCTGGCACAATCGCCACAGCAATACTGCTAATAACAGAAATCAAAACTTCTCCCGCAAAAATATTACCAAATAAACGCAAGGACAATGATAGTACTTTTGCCATTTCACTCACTATTTCAATAACACCTACAACCAGTTCTATTATAGCGGTAAAAATTGCGATCGGTCCTTTGGTAAGACTCTTGAAAAAAGTTCCAATCTGAATAAATTTGTTTAAGTGGGTAAAGATACCGACCGTGAACAAACCAAACAAATGAGAGGAAACAACGGCCACTAGCGCCATCGCCACAGTAAGATTGAGGTCTGTGTTAGCTGGTCGTAGGAGTGGTGCTTCGCCAACAAAAATACTGCCGGTACCGGGTAATAAACCCAACCAATTGGATAATAAGATAAAGAAGAAAATAGAGCCAACAATTGGTAAAAACTTCATGGTTTTTTTGCGGTCGCCAGTTACCTGATCAAAATAAACAAAGATTTTCTCTAAGAAAAATTCGATAAAATTTTGAGCTTTGCTTGGTTTGAGATGAATTCTTTTACGAAGATATAAGCCAAGACCAAAAAATATAAGGATAGCTAACCAAGTATTGATAATTGTATTTGTAATTGGAAGACCACCTATATGGAACAGGGTTTCAGGGGCTAAGGTGGGTATATGTAATTCCATAGTTATTCTTTCTTTTCTCCAAGTTTTTTATATTCAGCTCCGTAGGTATAGGCTTTTTTATAGATAATTACTCCGGATATAAGAGCTGCTAGAACAAAACCTATAATCGTAAATAATGGCAATAAATCGTATTTTTTATCCATGTATTGTCCTAGTAAAACTAAGGCTACTACCGGTACAGCTATTGAAGCCCCAAAGTCACCGATGATCTTTAAAGCAAAAATCTGATACTCACGACTGGAAGATTTTTGTGGTTTTTTTTCTTCCATATGTAATTATGTAGAACTATACAACAAAAGCGGTAGAACGCCATTATTCTACATAGAATTTTAGAAAAAGTCAATACCCTTAAAAAATCGATTTTTGTTGATTTACAAGAAGGGCTGTGCTAAGTTTATATATGAGGAGAACTCATAATGAAGACTGCCATTTACAAGCTCACTTCGGTGAGCAAGTATGCTCTTCAAGAGCATCTCATCCCGGGGCTACGGCGACATGCCGTTAGCGCTGGACTGCTGCTGGTCCTAGCGCCAGCGGTGTTGGGGGTGGGACTCGCCTTGCGAGCCACCAACAACAGGACATTCAGAACACTCCTTCGAACTTTCGGAGGAAGGAGGGAAGAGGATGCCTACTACGTCTTTTGAGGCATCCTATCGTCGTTCCCCGCCTCGGCTTCGGTCGGGGCGGGGTCAAGTGCTGATTAAGAAGAAATTCCAAATAATTTTTTTGCATTTTCCGTAGTTGCTTTTTCTACTTCTGTAAAAGAAAGATTTTTTAACTCAGCAATTTTTTTAATAACTTCTTCTACCATTGGCGGTTCACAGCGAGTGCCCCTATATGCTTGCGGAGCCAGATATGGCGCATCTGTTTCTATAACTATTCTTTCCAATGGACAATTCTTCACCACTTCTAATAAATCCAACTGGACTTGAGGATCTGTTTTTCTGGGAGGAAAAGTAATCACGCCAGTAAAACCAAGATTCAATCCTAAACTTAAATATTGTTTTGCAAAATACCAGTTACTGGTATAGCAGTGGACAGTGCCTCTGACTTCTTTTTCATTGCCTAGCAAAGACTTTAATAGTTCAATCATCTCTTGGTGCGCCCCTGCCCCATACCGAAGCAAGGCTTCTGGTATGGGGTCACGACAGTGAATAACCATGGCCAAGTTTAATTCTTGCGCCAATTTGTACTGCGAGGTAAAAACTCTTTTTTGTTTTTCTAATACTTCTTCTACGGTCTTGCCTTCAGGCAAACGATAAAGATCAAGACCGCACTCGCCAATAGCAACTACCTTTGGATTCTGGCCTAAACTTTTATAATATTCATAATCAAAATCTTCCTCTCGTGACAAAAATTTGCTTTCTTCTTCATCTATATGAGTAGAAAAAAGATGCACCGGATGAAGACCGATACTGGCGTAGGTAAACGGATATTTTTGTGCCATTTCTACCCCAGCCTTGCTTGTATCTTTTTGCGTGCCAACTAAATTGAGAATCATCCCCTTCTCTCCGCATTTTTTTAAAACTTCGTCAGCATCTTTTTTAAAACCATTAAATTGGACATGGCAGTGGGTATCAAACATATTTATATCAAATTATCAACCGTACTTCGTAACATTCGTAAAGCCTCGGGAAAGAGCGGCACTAATATAGAAGCAATTTTTACAAGCGGTGGCGCTACTTGTGAACCTGCCAATCCGTTCATAAATACAGCGCTGATTGGAAAACGCGCAATAAAAAATAGAGAAACACCTACTATAACTACACCTTCTATAGCGCCAAGAACCATGCCTAAAATCTTATCAAGTCCATGCAAAAAAGGAAGTTTGGTAAAAATAGAAAAAACCTTTTCAATCAACCAAAACACAAAACCAACCAACCGAGTAATAATCAGAAAAGAAGCTACAAAAACAATTACCTTTACATAGTTTTGACTCCAGCCGGTAAGATTAATTATCCAGTTTGCCAAAGATTCATAGAAACGCCCAGCCACAAATACACCTACTACCGTACCAACCAGAGACCCTAAAGTTCGGATTAAACCGAACCACAAACCAAACAACGCAAAACCGCCAATAATAATCAGCAGTGATATGTCGAAAATTGACATAGAGTAAAGTTAAAAATAATTTATAATAAACGAGGAAAAAGTTGTTCCGGTTTGGAAATTTTGTTCCCTACCATCAATTGTACCCAATTTTGCAATTCTGATAAAGGCTTGGCAAGTTCAGCGGATACATTCATACCCAATTGAGAAAATATTTTTTCAGCAGTCTCTGGCATAATCGGCCAGATCATTACCGCGATGTGACGCAAACCTTCAGCCAAATCATGCAGCATGTTTTTTACTTCTATTTCTTTACCCACTTTCATCATTGCCCATGGTTGTTTGTCAGAGATCATCTGATCGCAGTAAGACACAAACTTCCAAACAGACTCCAAAGCTCGATCAAACCGCCACATTTCCATACTCTTGGCATAATCAACGTAAATTGTTTTACTTAAAAATTCTATCATTTCTGAATTAATTTCTGCCACCTCCGGGATTTCACTATCGCAATATTTTTCAATCATCACCATAATACGATTGGTAAGATTACCCAAACCATTTGCCAAATCGGCCTGGTAGCGTTCGTTAAATTTTGTATAAGAAAAATCCCCATCATTATCAAATTGAATTTCACGCATCAAAAAATATCGCACCGCCTCTATCGGATATTTTTGGACGAGCTCTATTGGGTCAACCACATTACCGATACTCTTACTCATTTTCTGTCCATCAACGGTAATCCAACCATGCACTGCGATTTGTTTTGGGAGTTCTACTCCAGCCGACATCAGCATAGCCGGCCACAAGAGAGAATGGAAGCGATTTATTTCTTTACCAATCACATGCGCATCCACTGGCCAGAATTTTTTGAACAAATTATCATCGTCACTTCCCCACCCCAAGGCGGTTATATAATTAGTGAGTGCGTCAAACCAAACATACATGACTTGAGTTTCATCATCTGGCACGGGAATTCCCCAAGGTAATTTGTCTTTAACTCTAGAAATACTGACATCTTCCAAACCATTTTTGAGAATATTTTTCATTTCTTTGAAACGATGCTCAGGATAGACAAACTCTGGATTTTTTTCAAATAAAGATTCTATATCTTTTTGATATTTTGAAAGTTTAAAAAAATAGTTTTCTTCAGACAAAACTTCCGGAGCTTTGAGATGATCAGGACATTTACCATCGACCAGATCCGTTTCCAGTTTGAATGATTCACAACCGACGCAATATAATCCAGTATAACTTTTTTTATAAATATCGCCATTTGCCAAAGATTTTTTCCAAAATTCTTGCGCAGATTTCATATGGCGAGCTTCGGTAGTACGAATAAAATCATTGTTAGAAATATTCCACTGATCTGCTAGATTTGAGTAGATGGCAGATTTCTCAGCCACAAAATCTTCAAGGGATTGGTTGTTTTCTTTTGCGCTTTTGAGAATTTTTTGACCATGTTCATCGGTCCCGGTTAAAAAATAAACATCCTTACCAAGTAACCTTTGATACCGAGCCATAACATCGCTATAAAGTAATTCCAAAGCAAAGCCGATATGGGGATTTGCATTTACATAGGCAATGGCGGTGGTGAGGTAATATTTATTTTTCATAAAAACAATCGGGTTTAGTATTTAGAATTTAGGAATTAGAAATTACAACGACAAACTCCCCTCTCTCGTCCTGCATTATTGCCGAAACTTCTTCAATCGTACCTCTATAAACAGTTTCAAATTTTTTTGTTAGTTCTCGACAAATTATTAATTTTCTTTTCGGATCCAAATATTCTTTTAATTCCCCCAAGCATTTTTTTATTCTATGACCTGATTCATAAAAAACTACTACACATTCCGCCGAAGCCACTTCTTTAAAATACTTTTGTCTTTTATTCTTATGGGGCGGAAAACCCATAAACACAAATTTGTCTGTCGAAAATCCAGAAATTGACAGAGCGGAAATCATAGCCGAAGCTCCGGGAATAGGAATAATCTCTACAGTTTGTGAAAAATTTACAATTTGGCTAATCAATATTCCTCCCGGATCGCTAATCCCTGGCGTGCCAGCATCAGTGACGAGCGCTAAATTTTTACCATCTTCTAACCAAGAAATAATTTCTTTCATTTTTTTCGTATCCGTATGCTGATGGTAGCTACTTAGGGTCTTGTGAATATCGTAATGTTCTAATAAATTTTTCGTGACTCTCGTATCTTCGCATAAAATAACATCAACACTTTTTAGCGTTTCCAAAGCTCGCAACGTGATATCACCAAGATTACCAATGGGCGTGGCGACAATATAAATCTTTCCTGTAGGCATATGTTAGCTACACTAGCAAAAATAAACGGTAAAATCAACTCTTCTTCTTCTTCTTCTTTTTAACTTTAACAACAACTTCTGGCACTATAGGTTTCTTGAAAAAACCAGAGATATACCAACCAAGAACAAACGTTACTGAACCCAGCATCCCCATGATCATATCTTTCATCGTATCATCTACACTTGGTTGAGCTAGATAGGGGCTTGGGAAAAACTTATCATGAAAATATTCATAAAATTCCCAAAATGACGCTACACACATTGCGGAAATAATAATCAGAATAAAATCAAACCACTTACTGGATGTAGAAATAAATTTATTAGC
>CAYIJG010000017.1:0-15831 GCA_964363685.1 uncultured Gammaproteobacteria bacterium | reverse complement strand
TATGAAATATCGGAAAAACTTATTTTTTTATTTACAATACTTAGTGTATCGCTAGTGAGGCTGCAAGCTGCCTGCCCGTTCGTCTAGGCGAGCGGGAGCTAGCGACCCAGTTGTTTTATTCGTTTAGTTTGATGATATTAATTTTTGGTCCTTTCCATCCCTTAATCTTTAGTCCCGCTTCAGCGGCCTCGGTTTGGGCTTCTTGTTTGCTGGTGCCACTACCGCTAGCAATTAATTCTTTGTTTAAATAGATTCCTATCTTGAATGATTTAATATGATCAGGCCCTTCTTCTTCTAGGACTTTGTAGGTTGGGGTAACGCCTTCTATTTCTTGAGCTGATTCTTGGAAACGGCTTTTAGCATCCATATACAATCCGTTTTCCAAAATGTAAGGTAGTTTTGGTAGAACCCATTGGCCGATAAATTTTTGTGTCACTTCATAACCTCGGTCCATATAGATGGCGCCAATGAGCGCTTCGATAGCGTTGGCCATAATATAGTCTCGAGCTTTAGTGCCTGCATCTTTGGCTTCGCCATGGCTAAGGAACAGATATTCTTCCATGCCAATTTCATAAGCAATGCTAGCGAGAATTTTGGCGTTTACGAGAGCGGCGCGCCAGTTGGTCAGTTCGCCTTCTGGGTTACCATAGGTTCTAAAAAGAAATTCGGTGACAATAAGTTCTAACACTGCATCTCCCAAAAATTCTAAGCGTTCATTATGTCCCAAAATAAAATCATGGTGTTCGTTCAAGTATGATCGGTGTACAAAAGATTGCACCAAAATTTCAGGATGCTTGAATTTGATATCTAATTTTTCTTGCAAACCAGAAAAGTTTTTTTCTACTACTTCTGGAAGATTGAGCGCGCTGTTTTTCATATAGTTTTTTTACACTTGTCATCCCGAGCGTAGTCGAGGGATCCCTTATACTATGTTATTGCAGTAGCTATGTTTAAGGGATTCCTCCACTTAGGAACGCAAGCGTTCCTTCGGTCGGAATGACAAAATTTTATTTATTTTTTTCTTCATCGGCCATTTCTTTGTAGATAGCGCCAAGGACGCCATTTACAAATCTGCCCGAAGATGGGCCACCAAAATTTTTGGCCAATTCAATCGCTTCGTTGATGGCTACTTTAGGTGGTACTTCGTTGTTAAATTTTAGTTCGTAGATGCCGATACGCAAGACATTTCGATCAATAATGGTAATCTGGTCGATCGGCCATTGCGGAGCGTATTTGTGAATCAATACGTCTATTTCCTTCATGTTTTCCACAACACTTTCAATAATTTTTTTGGCAAACTCGGTTTCGTCCAACCCTGGTCCAAATTCTTTCAGGTCGCGATCCATAATGGTTGGCAAAATATCCGCCGGTTGCCCGCGGAAATCCCATTCAAAGAGTGCCTGCATAGCAATACTTCTTGCTAAATGGCGATTAGACATATGTTATGTGCGAAGATAAAAAATTGGAAATCAAATTATTTGGAAGCCTTTGTCTTTCTGCCTGTGCGGGTAGCGCGTTTGTCAACATTAACTACACTGCGTCCCTTATAAGTGCCACAAAAAGCGCAAGCGCGATGTGGGCGAAGAGGTTTTTTGCATTTAGGACAAGCGTTGAAAGCGGTTGTCTCAAGGGCAAAATGCGCCGCGCGTCGGCGTTTGTGTGAGGATGTTCGTCTATGGCCAGGTAAACCCATATTTTTAAGGTAAATAAGTTAGCTTTATAATGAATAATATAGTACAATAAATCAGTACTTTTGGCAAGAGCTAAGGTGGAAATGACGGTTTTTGGTATCTAGGATTGACAAAAGAGCTAAAATGTGGTATACTTTCCTGTTAGCCAAAATGGCTAAAATGTGGTATAATATTTTTTGTAAGTTTATTTATTTTAACTTATTTTATGCAAGAATCAATGTCAGCAAGTGGGCAACGCCGAGAAATTGGTGCAAATTTTCGTGCTGCAGCACAACGTAATTTAAATCGGGTAGGTGCTGAAAAAAGAGAAATCCCTCTGTTGCCTTCAGACCCGAGACATCCAGATTATAAAAGCATGCCTAAGCTTGGGCCATTACCAAAAAGAGACCCTGGAGCAATAGGAATAAAAAGAGAGCCGGGAAGTTTTAAGATTCCTGAAGTTCAACCAAAAGCTAAATTAGCTGAATTAAAAACTGAATCAAAATCAAAAAAGAGTCCTCTTCTTTCGGTAGAAATTTCAACCAAACCTTCAGTAGTGGTAGAAAATAAACCCCTTGTGCCTACATTTCAAGAATGGCAAAATAAAAAAGAAAGAGAAGAGACTGTGCAAAAATTTGATAGGGCAACAGCAGCAAGGGATGCAGCGCTGAATCCTAAAGTAGTTGAGATATTAACATCAGTACGGGAAGCAGACTCTGAGGATATCAGAAAACAAGCAGTTTTAAAAAATAAAATAGGTAGCGCTTTGGATGCTATGGATGCAGAAGACGAACGAGATGAACATCAAAAAAAACAATGGGCAGATAAACTAACAGGAATTTTAGATAGATCAAAGGCAAGAAAAGAAGCCAAGGATCAAGAAAGGAAAGATGCGGAGGAATTAACGGCGTTAATTGCAAGCCAAAGAACGCCTGAAGAGGTAGCTCTAGCAGGCGAAGAAGAAAGGGAACGCGTTAGTAAATTAAATGAAAAATTTGAAAATAGTAGTCCAGAAGCAATAGAAGAAGCAAATAGAATAAAAAAAGAAGAAGAGAGGCAAGCTTTAAGAGCGCGCTTAGAAGCAGTGGCTGATGCTGAGATAGCGCGACAGGATCTAGAAGAAGAAATTGAAAAACAAGCACAGGCAAAATTGGCGGCTAAAGCCCTAGCGAGTGACGAAGAAGAAATAGACGTACCACCGGAGCACAAGTTGATGTCTCGAGAGTTATCTGGGTCAGAAATCGATGCCCAAGATAATTTACCTAAATCCCAGGTTAGCAGTGGTCCTACGTTTGAAGTAGATCAAGCATATTCAGCACAAGCTGAGGCAGAGGCTAATTTTAAACCAACAGCTGGGCATTCTGAACGGAAAATATTAGAGCCATTTTTGGCGTCCAGGCCTCAAGCTAAGTTAGAAACAAGAGCTAGGGGAGAACAAAAAGCACTGGAAGAGCAGCAAATATTAGAAGAAAAGTATAGAACAGTTGCAGAAGCAGAAAGTGCTTATATTGTTGCCCAAAAACACTTTAATCCTAAAAAATGGGGTGAACCTACAGAAGCGATTACAGATGAAATCAGAGACGAAATCCTTGCTGAGCCCCCATCTTTTTGGATATTAAATGGGCTTAAAAGACGAACGTTAAATACATTATGGAAAGAATTGCAAGATGCCAGATCTAAAATAAGTAAGGAAGAACTAAGAAGAATTAAGACCAATGATTTTAGCAAAAATCGACCATCTAATGGAGTCGACGGAATTGCTGTAGATAGGGAGATGATGGGCAAAGCTAAAAAAAAAAATTTAAAAACTGAAGCGAGGCACGATGCTGCCTTTAAAGAAATAATGGCTCAAGAACTTCCTGTTGAAGACGGTCTACCAAAAATAAAACTTGGGAGTGAAGTGGATGCAGATAATTTAGATAATGGATGGTTTATAGATGAACCACATTACTACACGGAGGGTCGTGAGCGGGAAAGAGTCGATGCAATTGTAGATATTTTAATAAGAGAGGTTGATCCAGGTTCAACAGATGAACAGCTCATGCTTTCAGGGGATAGCCGAGGATCTGAGCTAAGCTGGGATAAAGTTTATGCACGGACAGAAAAAGAACTTGGCTTAAAATCAGGCGATCTGAATGAGCGAGTCCTTCAGGATACATTATTAGCATATGCACGTAAAAGAGGTTATGAAGATTATGTTAAACGTTCGGAAGAGCGAAGGAAACAAGGGTTTAGTATCTAACACTTTATAGTCCCCAGTAGTTATAAAGGATGATTAAAATAATCAAAATAATTTTTAATTAAATTATATGGGAAGAGAAAGAGAGTCTGGTAATTCGTCAGAAGATCAAAAATCAAGCGAAGTGCACGATATTAGCGTGCTTTCTGGCCGTGAGTCAAAAGTAGAACGCAAGAGTGCATTTCCAGAATTAAAAGGCACGGGTGTCGGAGATAGACCATTAAAAGGATTAGAACCAGGCAACCTTTCTAAAATTGATGATGTTGATCCTTCAGAACTCTCTGCTGAAGATACTGCTTATTTTACAACTGATCCTCTCTCTAGACCAGATGCAGACCCAGTTAAAAGACAAGCCTGGCTTGATGAGGTTGCTGCTATAAAAAAGCGTGGGTGGGCCGAAGAAAAGCATGAGGCTCTTGTAAGAGAAAAAATAGCATGGTGGAAAAATGATGATCTGGCTGCTGCGCGTAAAGCACACGCGGAAGAGGTTGAGGAAGCTGGTTGGCAAAATGCAAAAGCAGTTGCAGAGAGAACTCTTCCTGCCAGAGAGGCATTAAGAAAAATAGCTGATATTGAGGCAAATTTAGGTTCAGCTACACAAGAAATCAACGACGCTGAGAAATCTGCAAAAAGATCAATTGAGAATAGGGTGTTAGAGGCAGCTAGTAGTAAATTAAATCCGGGTCCTTTTCAAGCTTTAAAAAAACGTCTTGCAGATATTTTATCTCAAAAAATTCTAAAAAGAAAATAAATAATAGTTGGACTTATATTTTTTAAACTTAAATTATATGAGAGAGTCGATAATGCGTGCAAGGCCTAAGCAATCAGTCGAATATACTGCGCCAAGAGGGAGTAAAAGAAAAAACCCTCTTCGCTCAATTGAATCTGGAGGGTCAAGTAAAAATGGTTACCCTGTAGCGTCTACTGATGATAGGGAGTTATTTAAAGAATTAGATGAGCAAGCCGAGCCAAAGTGGGCAGCGATGATGTCAAAACAAAAGCCTGCAGCTAGTGATAAGGCAAAATATGAAAAGATAATTGATGCTGTTTTAATAGAAAGTCCTGAATTAGACCCAAAAGAGGCAGTGAGAAGAGAAAAACGAGATGCTGATATAGCAAAGTCTATGGCAGAAATTAGGGCTAACCGAGAGAAAGATGATGAAATTAAAAGAGGGGAAATAAAGAAAAAATTTGGTTTATAATTTAAAAAGACCCCATAAGGGTCTTTTTAAATACCCGAATTTGATTTTTCACCCCCATTTAGGTAAGATACGCGAATGGAAATACAAATTATCCCGAGTACTCGGGATCAAAAACAGTGGGACCAGTGGCTTGCAGACAATGCAAGCGCGGGAAACTTTACTCAGTCTTGGGCTTGGGGCGATGTTTTGCTTGCTGAAGGAAAACAGCTCGAACGATTGGCTGTGGTGGAGGAAGGAGTCGTGCTAGCACAAGCACAGGTGGTGTATAGTCAGATTTTTTTTGGTTGGCAATATGCTTTTTGTCCGCAAGGAACAATTTTTGATGAGTCACAAAGAAAGAATAATGAAGAAAGAATTTATGAAAGCCTGGTAAACTATTTTAATCAAAAAAATATAATATTTTTGAGAGTTGAACCAAGTAATATTATTCAAGTTTCCAAATTCAATATTCATCACAGTGTTGATATAAATCCATCCGCCACTCTAATATTAGATTTGGATAAATCATTGGAAGATTTGCTTGCGGGCATGCACAGTAAAACTAGATATAATATTCATTTGGCAGAAAAGAAAAATTTGGAAATTAGAAATGAAAAGAACCTTGATGTGTTTTGGAAGTTGATGAATAAAACCGGAAGTAGGGATAAGTTTGGTTTGCATCACAAGAGCCATTATGCCAAAGTTTTGGCTTCGCCAATGGTTTATCAATTAACGGCTTACCATGAAGATAAGTCTGTGGCTTGCGCTGTATTTGTTAGATTTGGTAATACGTTTACTTATCTCTATGGCGCTTCGGATTATGAGTATAGAAGTTTGATGGCACCGTATTTATTGCAATGGGAAGGAATGAAAATGGGTAAAAGTTTTGGTTGTACACGATATGATTTTTTTGGCGTGGCGCCACGGCAGAAGTCAGAAGTCAGAAGTCAGAAGTCAGAAATTGGTTATGATTATAATCCAAAACATCAGTATGCAGGAGTGACCAGATTTAAACTAGGTTTTGGTGGTGCGCCACAACAGGCGCCTGGGACTTTTGATTTAGTAATTAATAGAAAAAAATATTTGCTGTATGGTTTGTTGAGGAGACTGCGGCGGCTGTTTTAATTTTTTAGTCCTCATAGTTTAACGGATAGAATGTAGACCTCCGAAGTCTAAGATCCATGTTCAATTCATGGTGAGGGCACAAAAGGGTTTCCCGATTTCGACTTCGAGTCGAAATCGCGGATCCTCGATTTTGTCAAAGCAAAATCGGGACAATTCCTCATGAGGACACACATATATTTTAAATTAAAAAACTTTCTGAATCCAGAAAGTTTTTTGTTTGTATTTTATTCTTCTGCCGGAGTTTTTTCGGGTTCGGTTGGTGCTTCTCCTTCAGCTTCTTTTTTAAAATCACATTCTTTGCTTGAACATTTGATAACACCTTTGGCCGCATATACAAGTGGTTGTTTGCATTTGGGACAATATTCGCCAGTTGGTTTTTCCCATAGAGCAAAGTCACAATCCGGATAGCGGTTACAACCGTAGAACGGTTTGCCACGTTTGCTTCGGCGCTGGCAAATATCGCCTTCGCCACACTTCGGGCATTTCATATTCATTTTTACTTCAATGTTTTTGATATTCTTACATTTTGGATAACCGGAACAACCCAAGAATGGGCCAAAGCGTCCACGACGCAAAGTCATGGGTTCGCCACACTTCTCGCATTTTTCGTTGGTTGCTTCTACTGCTTCTTGTTGTTTAGCTTCTTCAGGATTGAGAGATTTGGTATGTTTGCATTCAGGATAATTACTGCAAGCCAAGAATTTGCCAAAGCGTCCGATTTTTATAATCATGGGTGAACCGCATTTCTCACAAACTTCATCTGATTTTTCTTCAGTTAGTTCTTTTTTGGAAATTTCAACTTCTTTTTTATCCAGGTTGGCTTTGAATGGTACCCAGAAACCGCCAATGACTTTGCGCCATTCCTTTTTTCCATGAGCAATTTCGTCCAGACTGTTTTCCATCTCGGCGGTAAATTGATAATCAACCACGTGAGGGAAATGTTCGACGAGCAAGTCATTAACGATATAGGCGATATCATTAGGGAAAAACTTTTTTCTTTCATCTCGCGCGATATAGCCCCGGTCTTCGATAGTGGCAATAGTTGGCGCATAGGTAGAAGGTCGGCCAATGCCATAGGCTTCCATTTCTTTGACCAAAGTAGCATCGGAATATCTCGCCGGCGGTTCGGTAAAATGTTGTTCTGGTTTTAATTCAGCGCAAGAGACAGTTTCGCCAGTTTTTACTTTTGGCAAAAGATTTTCTTTGGTGCGATCTGGGTAAAGTTTCAAAAAGCCATCAAAGACAATGGTCTGGCCATTGGCGCGGAATGTATAATTTTTGTCGGAAGCAATATTGATAATAGTGGCGTTGAGTTCGGCTGGAGCCATTTGGGTGGCAGTAGCTCGGCGCCAGATGAGGTCATAGAGTCTGAATTGATTTCTATCCAAATATTGTTCGATTGACTGCGGAGTATGGCTCACTTCGGTCGGGCGGATTGCTTCGTGGGCTTCTTGGGCATTTTTACTTTTATTATTATATTTTCTCGGTTCAGACAGCTGGTATTTTTTGCCAAATTCAGTGCCAATCAATTCTTTGGCTTCAGTTAAAAATTTGTCAGACAAATTGACTGCGTCGGTACGCATATAGGTAATAAGACCAATGGCGCCTTTGGTACCAAGCTCTACACCTTCGTAGAGTTGTTGCGCCAAGCGCATCGTCTGTTTGGCCGAAAAACCTAGATGAGTATTGGCCTCTTGTTGCAACGTGGAAGTGGTAAAAGGAGGAGAGGGGAGGCGTTTGGTTTTTTTCTCTTCTACCTCAGCGATTTTGTAGTTGCTTTTTGCCAAATCAGCCAGAATTTTATCTACCTGGTCTTTGTTTTTAATTTCCAATTTATCAATTTTTTTGTCACCAATGGTGTAGAGTTTGGCAGTGATTTGATCCTTTGCGTTTGTATTAAAAATACCATCAATACCCCAGTATTCTTCGGGGACAAAAGCTTTGATTTCTCGTTCTCGCTCTACCACCAGTCGCACGGCCACAGACTGCACACGGCCCGCGGAGAGGCCCTTAGCTACCTTTCTCCACAAGAAAGGTGATAGTTCATAACCAACCAGTCTATCGAGCACGCGACGGGCTTGTTGGGCATCTACCATCTTGAGATCCAAAGGACGGGGATTTTCGATAGCGTGGGTAATGGCATGTTTGGTAATTTCATGGAAAACAATGCGTTTGGCTTTTTCTGGATCCACTCCCAAAATACTGGCCAAATGCCAAGAAATAGCCTCTCCTTCACGGTCCTCATCAGTTGCAAATAGGATAGCGCCACATTTTTTGGCAGCCTCTTTTAGTTCTTTGGCAATCTTGGTTTTGTCTCGGCTCACTATATAGTGCGGTTCAAAATTATGTTCAACATCAACCCCGAGCTTGCTTTTTGGCAAATCCCTTACATGGCCAAAAGAAGACTTAACAATATAATCTTTGCCAAGAAATTTGGAAATGGTTTTGGCTTTGGTAGGGGATTCTACGATGACTAGGTTTTTCATGAGAGTAAAGTTAAGAGTTTCAAACGTTAAGGATAATACAAAAAAATAGAATTGTCAATCTTAGGAGGGACAGATTTTGTTAAAAAGTTCTCCAAAGTCCCAATCGCACCAAATCATAATTATATATTTTTCTTAATAAGGTAATTCTTTAAGTTGTCGAAATCTTTATACAAAAATACTTGAAAACCTAACTTTTCTGCTGCTTGTATATTTTTATCTTTATCATCTATAAACAAACATTCTTCTGGCAACAGCCCCGTTTCGTTAAGGAGTAATTTAAAAATACCTTCATCTGGTTTTCGCATTCCAACTTCACAAGAAATATAAAGTTTTTTGAAATATTTTTCAAATCCAAATAAATCTTTTCTTATGTCAGTCCATTTTTCGGCTTCGTTAGCTATTGAGTAGAGAAAGTATTTTTCTGAAAGTTTTTTTATTAAATCAAAAATATTTTCATCAATTATGGTCAAACTTTTATAAATTGCCTCAAGTTCATTATGTGGTCTATCAGCTTGAAATATCTTCTCCTTCAAGTATTCTTTTGACATCTTTTCTTTATCGTAAATATCACTTGCGACTTTTTTTATTTTCAACAACTCTTCACGAGGTGGTCGTTCACCTATCCACGGCTGAATTGGGAATATTACCCCAGTGATATCAAAAATAATGGCTTTTGTATTCATAATTTATTTTAACATTTTTTCAATCATTTTTCTAGATGAATTCTTATGGTGTATTAATTTATCTCAGTACAAAATTCATCCCACCTAGGTTGCGGATCATGCCTTTCATCTCCATGAGTATCATAGCGCTGCTGATAGCAGAACTATCCAAACCGCTTGTTTTTATAATCACATCTATATGTTGTGGTTCTTTGGAAAGACAGGCCAAAATTCTGGCTTCAGTAGGGCTGGAAGGCAGGATTTCTCGGTTATGAATAGTTTCTACTAACCCTTCAATATTAAACGCCTCAGCAATATCTTGGGAATTGGTAATAAGCTTTGCCCCCATTTTTATCAAGTTGTTTGGACCGATACCAGTTAGCGAGTGAATAGGATGGGGAATAGCAAAAACTTCTCGGTTGTAATCCAGCGCGCAACGGGCAGTGATAAGCGCGCCGGAAGTGGCTGGAGCTTCTATCACCAGTGTGCCCAAGCTTAAGCCGGCAATAATGCGGTTGCGAGCCGGGAAAGAATACTGAGTCGGAGCAAAGCCTGGCGGATATTCAGAAATAATAGCTCCGCCTGAGTTGATAATTTTTTCTGCTAGAGGTTGGTGAAAAGATGGATAGACACTACTTTTGTTAATCCCAGTGCCAAGCACGGCGATGGTCGTTCCGCCATTATCAAGAGTAATTTGGTGGGCAATCCCATCAATGCCAAGCGCTAGACCGCTAATGATCACAAAACCTTGTTTGGCGAGCGGACCGACAATATCTTCACAGGCACGTTTGCCATAAGTTGTAAATTTGCGCGTGCCGACCACACCCAGAGTTGGCAAACCATCAGCTGGTAATTTACCGCGAATAAATAAGGTGTGCGGTGGGTCGTTAATTTCTTTGAGTAGTCTTGGGTAGCCAGATTCGTTTATGGAAATTGTGCCTATTTTTTCTTTTTCTAGTTTATCAAAGATTTTTTCAATAGGGTTGGCTTCCCGCCAAACCAAGAATTCTTGAGCGATATTTTCTTCCAGGCCAGAGGGGATGAGGTCGCTAATTTCCGCTTCCCAGACATTTTTTAAGTCAGAAAAATAAGCCGCTAGTTTTTGATAGCGGTTGTAGGTGATTTTGGGGAAGTGCGCCAGGGCGGCGTGGTATTTCATTTTAGTGAGTAAGTATTAGTGAAGTAAGGAGTAGTTATTTAGTATGGCGTCCCTCCCCTATAAGGGGAGGGATACAGGGTGGGGTTTCTATTGGGCAACCTAAACCCCCTCCTCTGTCCTCCCCCTTATAGGGGGAGGAGGCTAGTGAAAATTAAATCAACGTTTCAATTTCCTTAATTATATTATCAGTCACCCCATTCAAAACCTTTTTTTCAGAAGCAGTAAATTTTCCTAACACAAAACTGGCTGTATCTTTTATGCCGTTTGTTTCAGTTGGAGCCACACCAACACGGATGCGAGTGAAGTCCTGTGTGCCCAGGTGTTCAATAATAGATTTGATGCCATTGTGTCCGGCCGGACCGCGGTTGGTTTGGATGCGGGTTTCACCAAGCGGAATATCTTTATCATCGTGGATAATAATAATATTTTTGACTATAAGTTTATAAAAATCAAGTAGAGCTCGGACAGCTACGCCGGAGTGGTTCATATAAGTCTGAGGCATGGCCAAGACAGCGCGTTTGCCATCAGCCTCTCCTTTGGAGACAAAGGAGTTTGTTTTTTTGTTGAAACTAAATTCAGGGAGTTTGTAGTGGGAAACTAATTTTTCTAAAATTAAAAATCCGGCATTATGGCGAGTGTTTGCGTATTCTTTTTCTGGGTTGCCGAGGCCGATGATTAGGTGCATAATCTAACTTTCTTTAAGTGCTTCTATGGCCTGCTTCAATGTTTGAAGAGTATTGATAATGCTTTTGAGTGTCAGAATTTTATCTGAATTGGGTAGGTTAATTATGGATAGTCTTCTTTCTGAAAGCTCTCTCATATTTTTATCTAGCAGTTCAATTTTTTCTGGATATGTTTTATGCCAGTTACCTTGTGTTCGTAGGGTGTTAATTTCTCTTTCAGCAAAACTCATTAAGACTGAATATTCAGCGTCAAGTTCCTCAAACATTTTTTCTTGGTATTCTTTTCCTTCGGACATACTTTTTATTCCCTGTATTTATTTGGGTTAAAATTTTCAGTATCTCTTTCCAGCTCTCTTAACATCATAATTTCATCATCTAAGGATTTCAATCTGTCTACTATTTTTTCATTATGATTTGTAAAATGTATTCGTACAATATTATCTCTTCTTCTTGAAAGTTCAGTGATTATTTGTGCGCCTAAGTATGAAAGAGCATTTATTTGCTCAAGCAGTGCAAAAATTTTTAAATGAGTACTTTGAGAGAGGTCGTCATAGATGGCTCCTTTTTGTTTTTCTTGTTCTCTTTCTAATCCGCCCCACTTATTAAACGAATCCCTCATATATTATTTTAAATTTGTCACATTCCTTCGAAGCTTAGTTAATTTTATCACAATTGGCGAAGCAAAAAAACCAAAGCGAGCACGCAGACGATTTTGGATATAGTGTACGTACGAAAAGTGAATAGAAGTTTTGAATTTTATCATCATCTCAAATAGAGGCGGGTTGTTGTGTAATTGGTGGAAGGATAAAATTTCCGGATGGCGTGTGCCTTTTCCCCGGGATGGTCTGTGGTCTTTGGTCGCTTCTTTGAAGAAAGATTTTAGTTCATCTTCAGGTACGATTGTATGTCGTTCTTCCCAAGCGCGCATGATGAGTGGGAAAATCTGGTGGATTTTGTATTTGGTTTTGGCGCTAGTAAAAATAACGGGCGCGAAATCAAGGTGAGGGAAGTCAGCATAAATTCTGTCTCTGAATTTATTTCTAAATTCTTCCGTGCCAGCGCCTTCACGAGAAGGAACGCCACCTTGTTGGTAGTTTTCTATTAAGTCCCATTTGTTGACAACAATAATTGTACTGCGTGTATTTTCTCGGAGCAGTCCAGCTAGCTGTTGGTCCTGAGTGCTGATAGGTTCGCTGGCGTCTAAAATTAACAAAACAATATCTGATTTTTTAATCATGTTGAGACTTTTGCCAATCCCAGCTCTTTCTAGTTCGCCATCTACTCGGGCTTTGCGACGGATACCAGCCGTATCGACAAAAATTATCGGCTGGCCATCTACCTCTACCAAAGTATCGTGCGGTTCGCGAGTGGTGTGAGCGATGCTGCTGACAATCACTTCTTCTTTACCGATCAGATCATTGAACAGAGACGACTTGCCCACGTTTGGTTTACCGATTAGCGCCACTTTGATAGGTTTTGTATCCTTTATTTTTTTCGGTTTTTTGGCAGTTTTAGTCAGTCGTTTATAAACCTGGTCTAATAAATCACCAACATTGGAACCATTGGCCGCTGAGATTGGAAATGGTTCACCCAAGCCGAGCTTGAGCCATTCACCTTCGTGCACCATTATGCGCAACTTTTCACTATCGGCTTTGTTGGCTACAAAAATTATTTTGTTTTTGTCTTTGATTAAGCGTTTTGATAGTTCGCGTTCTTGCGGTAGTAGGCCGGTTTGGACATCAACCACAAAAATAATCAAGTCTGATTCTTTGATCGCCAACTCGGTTTGTTTGATAATCTCATCTTCCAGTTCAATGCCTTCAGAAAACGTAATTCCACCAGTGTCTACCAGAGTAAAATTTTTACCTCGCCAGGTCACCAGGCCGATATTTCTCGTGCGGGTAGAGCCAGCAATATCAGAAACTATCGCCTTATTTTCTTCGAGCATGCGGTTAAATAAGGTTGATTTTCCAACGTTAACTCGGCCAACCAGGGCAACGGTGGGCAGGTCCTGGTCAATAATTTTCGCGGGAGTAGCCATATCATTTAAATCCTAATTTCTAAATCCTAAATTCTAAATTACAACGCGTCTTCTCCTAATATAATCACAATGTCCGGTTCGGGCGGACGTGCTTCTGTAGAACTGTTGGCCTCAGTATACGCTATTTTTAGCCATTCTGGCAAGTTGGTCGTAAAGGGCGCCTCTAATTTGGCTGAGAGGGTAGTTATTAGCTTATCAGGCGTGTTTTTATTCACTATATATATAGTAGTGTTAGCAATGGGCCTTTTGGCACTATTGGCTAGATTGGAGATGAAAATCCCGTCTTTTTCCAACTCTTGTTTCTTAAGAGCTGCTAGTCCGGCTCGCCAAGTACCGTTTTGGATATCTATTCTGGCGCTAGGAATGACCATAGATGGTGCTGGCGCTACTGTCTTTTTTTCATCTGGCACGTAGGCAGTAGGAGTAGTGGTTGCTTCAAAAATATTATTTATAGCTGTTTGTACTTCTGAGAAATCCCCACTTTTAGGCAGGAGCAGATAAGCTCCTGCATCACCAATAGCTGATCGTAGGAAACCGTTTGGCGAATCATCCAAAACCAATGTTTTGATTTCATCCGTATTTATTTCTTTAGCTAAACTGGCAAGAAACATCATTTGGCCAAACTCAACATTGGTAGTTATATGCTGGGATAGAGAAGAAACAATTTTTTGTAAGGTAATGGGGTTGAGAAAGGTCTCAGTGGAGAGCAGTTTTTTCTTAAAAGCTGCCAAGACTATTTGTTGTCTTTTAGCGCGAGCAAAATCTGAGCCCTCGCCGTTTGAGCCGTGGCGGGAGCGACTAAAAATAAGAGCCCGATCACCGTCCATATGTTGGGGACCAGCGTCAAATATGACTGTTTGATAAGAATCATTTTCACCAGGATAGGCGCTATCTACAAAAGACCTTTCCACGTTTATATTTATTCCGCCAATGACATCTACAAGTTCTTTGAAAGCGGTGAAATCAACTCGGGCGTAGTAAGGGATGTCAATGCCAAAAGTTTCCTCAAAAATTTTGCGAGCGTATTCACCACCATTGCCCGCTTGAGCCGCTTCACCAAACGCATTGGCATTATTTATTTTTCTAATTCCATGGCTTGGAATTTTGACAGACAAATCTCTGGGTACAGAGATCATAGAGACTCGTTTTGTGCTCGGTTTGATGCTTAAGATAATATTAGTATCGCTTAGGTAGGCTCCATCATGTCCCGGTCCGCCAATGCCCAACAGCAAGATATTTATTCGGTCATCTTTCTGGCCAATCATAACATTGTCTGATTTGAAAATAAAATTTCTGACATTTTGCAAAAAGCCAATCCTTTTTGGTTTGAGAGTAATAGGGTCATAATCAGAAGCGCCAGCTGGCCATTTGGCCATATTGTGGTTTCTGATAAGTAAAATAGCGATAATAGCTACGCCAATAAACAAAAATCCCAGCCGTTTAGCTTTGTTTTTTGGCCGGGGAGCGAGTGGTAAATCTTGGGGTGCAAGTAGATTTATTTTTTGATCATCCATAATTATAGAACATAAATTGAAATTCAAGTTTATTTTTTGCGAATAACTAATTTTAACACAGAGAAGAGGTAAAGGCAACCGTAAGCTTTTCTAAATATTTTTGTTTTTTCTTTGACTCAAAACTATAAAATATGGTATAGTTTGTGTCAAGGAGGGTCGCTTTAAGCGGCCACTAGCCCTGCCTACCGGCAGGCAGGTCAGCTGGTCCCGATTTCAACTTCGGTTGAAATCGAGGATCCTCGATTTTGTGCCAAAGCAAAATCGGGATTAGAGCGTACGGTTCACATCCGTAAGGTCAGAGGTTCGAGCCCTCTTAAGCCCACATGGCCTGGTGGAAAATTATAAAAGTAATTTTAGTATTTATAATTTAGTACTTAGTATTTTAAAATCGTATGTCCGTAAACTTAAACAGAGAAGATGCAAGCACTGGTGAGCTGGTTTTTTCCTGGAATATTTCCGAGTATGAGCAGCATGACCGCAGTCACAGATGGTATGTCATTGCCGGGGTGATTGGCGCCGGGCTCTTGCTTTTTTCCCTTATTTCTGGTAATTATCTATTTACCCTGATAGTGGTGCTATTTGGGATTATCTTGTTCTTGCAAGATATTCAGGCGCCAATGGATGTTTTCTTCGGAATTACCGAGGCAGGCATCATTGTAGGTGATATATACTATCCTTTCAAAGACGTCGTTAACTACTGGATAGTCTATAATCCACCCGGAGTAAAAAATCTCTATTTTACAACAAACAATATTCTCAAACATCGTTTACAAGTTCCGCTTTTAGACAACGATCCTCGGCCGATTAGGGATTTTCTTAATCAGTTTATTGTAGAGGACTTGGATCAAGAAGAAGAGCCGTTGAGCGACAGGTTGGGTAGGGTGTTAAAGTTGCATTAAGAATAGGAAAGAATACGTCCTCGTCGTTCAATGGATAGGACACTAGCCTGCGAAGCCGGAAATCCAGGTTCGACTCCTGGCGAGGACACAATTTGTATTCATCAAGTTAAAGTTATAAACAGGTATCCCTTGGGGACATAATCTTTAGTTATCCCCAATCCTAAAATAAAAA
>CAYIJG010000016.1:0-15981 GCA_964363685.1 uncultured Gammaproteobacteria bacterium | reverse complement strand
AGCAATAGTTTTGTCACGATAGTGAATCTCTAAAGCTTCTTTGTTATAGCGAGCTCCATCACATTCGGCACAGTGTACATAAACATCAGCCAAAAATTGCATAGGAATGCGGGTATAGCCCTCGCCAGCGCAAGCTTCACAACGGCCTCCGCCTTTGACATTAAAACTAAATTTACCAGCGTCATAATTATTCATTCTCGCTTCTGGTAAGTCAGCAAATAAATCTCTAATCAATGTAAAGACACCCGTGTATGTGGCTGGACTAGATCTTGGCGTACGTCCAATTGGAGATTGATCAATGGCAATGACCTTATCCAAGTTTTCAATGCCTTTGATTTCTTTGTGCAGACCTGGCTCTTCTTTGGCTCTATAGAAATGCTTGGATAAAGATTTACCCAAAATATCTATTACCAGACTTGATTTACCGGACCCGGAAACACCAGTCACACAAACAAGTTTTCCCAATGGGATTTCTACATCAATATTTTGCAAATTAAACGCCTTGGCGCCAATTATCTTTAATGATTTATCCCGATTTCGCTTTGGCGCGAAATCGTGGATGCTCGATTTTGCCGAAGCAAAATCGGCATTGTCAATGGAACAAGTAATCCGATTACGCCCTGACAAATAATCACCAGTTAATGAATTTTTACTTTTTTGAATCTGAGCGATTGTACCTTGAGCCATAATTTGTCCGCCACTGACACCCGCGCCAGGACCCACATCAATAATATGATCAGCTGCTTCCATCATAGCGCTATCATGTTCTACCACAATCACGCTATTGCCCAAATCACGCAGAGATCTCAGGCTTTCAATGAGTAACTTGTTGTCTTTTGGATGTAAACCAATAGACGGTTCATCCAATATATAAATAACACCAATCAGCCCAGTCGAAAGCTGGGTAGCCAGTCTAGTGCGAGTCACTTCCCCACCAGACAAGGTATTCATTGATCTATCCATAGACAGATAACTCAGACCAACTTTATATAGACTTTCCAATCTTTGCAAGATTTCTTTCAGGATTGGTTTGGCAACCACAATATTGTGCGTTTGACTTGACCCCGACGATTGACCGTGTTTTGTCATTTCGAGCGAAGTTTTAGCTGAGTCGAGAAATCCCTTATACTTTGAGGCTAAGGGATCCCTCCACTGCGGTCGGGATGACATACCGTTGAAAAAATTAATATTATCTTCAATACTAAAAGAAGACAGGTCAGCAATATTATAGTCGCCGATTTTAACAGCCAAAGAATTTTTGCTCAGTCTCTTGCCCTGACATAACGGACAAACTGTTTCTCTCATGTATTGCTCAATCTCTCGACGGACATACTCAGAGTCGGTTTCCAAATGTCTTTGTAAAAGGTTTGGAATTACACCTGTAAACTTGGCCTTCTTACCATCAACTATATATTCATCTTCGCCGGTGCCATGTAAAATAATATTTCGCACTTTGACGTTCAAATCTTTGACTGGGGTATTGATTGAAAATCCATGCTTTTCGGCTACGGCTACAATAATTTTTTGATACCAACTTTGATTACCAGTAATACGTGTCCATGGCTGGATAGCTCCTTCAGCCAAAGTCAGTCTGTCGTTTGGCATTACTAGAGCAGTATCTACTTCCTGAGTGACTCCCAAACCAGTACAACGATTGCAGGCACCATAAGGACTATTAAAACTAAAACTGCGCATATCCAAAACTGGCATTATCTTGCCACAGTTGGGACATAAGCCTGATGTCGAAAAGACCTCCCCAGTACCAGAGTCGCTGAGCGACTCGGTACGGGGCTTCGCATCCTCGGCATTTGCGACTACTACCAAACCATTGCTCAAATCCAAAGCCATCTCTACCATTTTCATCAAATTTTGTTTTTTAAAATCAGTCACCTTATCAATCAAAACCTCGACGCTATATAATTTATTTTCAACAAAATTATATTTTGCTAAATCATTTATTTTTAACAAGGTTCCATTTACTCGCGCCCACTCACAACCAGATTTTTCTACTTTTTCAATCAGGTTAGCGCGAACCACTTTTCCTTTTCTTACTAACGGAGACAAAATTAAAAGTTCACCCCGCTCTTCGCGAAGAGCGGGGTTCCTAGCGAGACGACGCACTTCTTCCAAAATCGCTCCGGTTGTATAGGCCTTGACCGGCTCCTGACAATCTGGACAATATTGTTGACCCACGCGCGCGAACAACAAACGAAGGTAATCATAAATTTCAGTTACCGTCCCTACTGTTGAGCGAGGGTTCTGTGTATAGCTTTTTTGATCAATAGCGATAGTTGGTGAGAGGCCTTCAATACTGTCTACATCGGGCTTATCGCGCACTTCCATAAACTGGCGGGCATAAGAAGACAAGGACTCAGCATAACGACGCTGGCCTTCGGCATAAATGGTATCAAAAGCAAGGCTGGATTTGCCCGAACCGGAGAGACCGGTAATAACGACTAACTTATTCTTGGGGATTTCTAAGGAAATGTTCTTTAAATTGTGTACCCTAGCTCCCTTAATTATCAGCTTATCCTTTACAGAAATTTTTGAGGTTACTTGCCCCGTACTGGTCGCTTTTGGCGACCTAGTACTAGGGTGAACACGCGCGCCCTTGATGATGAGCTTGTCCTGCATACAAAGAAGTTGAAATCTTAAATCAGTCGTATATTGTAGCAGGTTTTGAGGTATTGTCAACTTAACGTAAGTGTGTAGTACTGTAGCCGGATTATCTCCGGCATTCGCATTATCATTGCCCAATTTAGATAATACCTTTACGTTGTTCTCTGCCTGATTATGAAACTTCCATACTACAACTAACAATCTAACTCAACTGGTGGTTGAGGAAAGCTGTTTATTGAGGATTAATCCATGGCAGTTGGTAAAACATTATCATCAGGATCTATCTCCTTAAAGTTATCCGCAGGCGAAACAAAACCAGGCTCATTAGTAGGCACACTATCTCCTTTTACCTTCATTTTTCCTAAATCTGTTAAATTAACAGCCACTTCCAAGCGCAAACCATCTTTTAGTTTATCAATTGGAATATAATTATCCAAACTCTTAATTCCGGCTATATATTCATACATTGGAGTTTTTTTTCTTAAGTCAGAATTTGCATATAGTCCAAAAATTGCGCTTCCTTTACTATACCCTATATTTAAATTGGGTCGTGGTGGCCCAGATTCGAAGACGAACCCGATGAGCCCTCCTGCCCCAGCACCTATTGTTGCACCTACACCAGGTATAGGAATAATCCAACCTATCAAAGCTCCATATCCAGCACCTTTAAGCATTCTGCTATGTGCGTCGGCCCACGCTTCTGTCACTACTAATTCATACCGTAGGAAGTAGCCGACTACTTTCCCTAGTTCGGGAGCAGGTTTATTTAAATTTTTTAAAGTACTACGTTGTTTTGCGGTGTAACCAGAGCAATCAAATTGATTTTTTATTACTTCAGGATCTATCAGACCTTCAATAACAGCTTGATACTCATTGTAGTCATTTTGTTTTTCTTTTTTCACAACTCCTGACTTTTTTAAAGCATCCCAATTTTCACCTTTACCACCATTAGCCAAAAATAAAACCCCGTCAGACCTTTCACATACCGCTCTTACTTCCATACCACCATAAATCCATTCATCTTTCATAGCTTTAGATGTCAATAATCCTACTAAGAATGCATCTTCAGCTGACCTTTTTATTTGATCACCAATACCTGCACTAAAAGACAAATGTATTACTAGATCACCTATAGCACAGGAAAATGGATTATCCCTTACACACATCCTTCTTTTGCCTGACCCCGTTTCTGGCAGGCAATAATCACCCAGACAATTAGCAGTACCACCTATTTCCGTCAAATAAACATTACTACAACCAAGCGGACCCCCCTCTTGAATTGTTGTATATTTTGATGGAGGAACAGGATCATGCTCTTTACCTATATAAGCAAACTTCAATTTATCATAGTTTGGAATACTAGAGCACCATTCCGGCATCAAACTCTGTGGCCGTACCATCCAAACTTGTGGTACTCTAAAGTTAATTAAATTTGGATTAATGGTATTCAAAATAAAATAGGACATGTAGGCGATAAACAAGCCTATCACCGCCCCGCCGATCCTACTTTTAGCACTACTTATCGCCTCGCTGTTACCTCCCGAGGTAATCCACTGCACGCCGGAGACTATTATCATTATAACTGCCAAAATGCTAGCAACGGTTACCAACCATTTATACATTACCAAAATAAATTCTCCGATATTTGAAAACTCGGGTTTCCCACCAAAATCTATTTCGGTTTTTGTTACACCTGCCGGCAAACACCTACCCCAATCTTCACCTTTAACCGGATCTCCCCCACCTACACATGGGGCAACAGACTGATTAGAAACAAAACCTTCGTTTAGCTTGTCTTCTGAAGGGCTATCACTTAAATATTGTTTTCTTACATCCCAGCAATCCTTTCTTTTCCAACAAAATGGGTTTAATGCTGGAATTTGACTGTTTGCACCCTTAACTTCAGCATTTACCAAAACAGGAATAAAAAAATTAAAAAGTATTACTATGCTGACTACTATTTTTTTAAACATAAAATTAGAGATCAAAATTGTTTAACAAACCCTTCCCATGCTTCCCATGGTATCACTCCCTCTATTTTTTTACCATTGATAAAAAACGTTGGCGTGCCGGCGACACCAAACCGGGTGCCATCGGCATAATCTCGGTTTATTTTTATCAAAGCAGAAGTGGAATTCAAACAGTCATTTAGTCTGACAAAGTCCAATCCAGTGTCACTGGCTAAAGTTTGCAATTCTGATTCCTTCAAATAGGTCGGCAAATCATTTTGCCTAGTAAATAAATAGTTATGGACACCCCAATACTTTTCCGGACCTTGGTTGGATGCGCAAACCGCTATCTGTGACAATTTATTCGTTCCGGGATGGATAGACTCACCTGGGAACTGTCTATAAATCAACTTAACTTTGGTTGAACCATACTGACCCAACAGTCTTTGCAAGATCGGCCAAGCCTTTTTGGTATTAGGACAGCGGAAATCCCCAAACGCCACAATTGTAATCGGCGCGTTGGGATTGCCCAAAAATGGCAAATCCCCTTTTTTATACCCACCAGTTTCTAAAATCTCTCTATCTACCTTTTCGGCTTTAGTTTCTTTGATCTGTCTATCAAAACCGCTATAGACTTGCTGTGGCAATAAATCACCTTTTCCTTGTTTTATCTGCCACCAAAATCTGACGGTTGAAACACCAAAAAATACAACCACAGCCAGGATTAATCCGCCCAGACCAAGTAAGGCAATACCCCAAAAAGTTTGATACCAACGAACAGGCATAAATTGAACTTCCTAAAAAATTACGAGCCAACAGTCTGTCATCCTGAGCGAGGCTTTAGCCGAGTCGAAGGATCCCTTATACCATGTTTTTGCAAATGCTGTGTGTAAGGGATTCCTCCACTCAGTCACAAAAGCTCCTTCGGTCGGAATGACAACAGTATAATTATACTACACTCTAACTTGATTGACAAAAATAGATACCTGTGGTATAGTTAACTCACTAAAAATTCTCCCGATTTCGGCTCCCCGAAATCGAGGATCCTCGATTTTTCTTCGAGAAAAATCGGGATTCTTCATTATTATAATATGTACGTCTTTAATATAGTTCAGTTTGCCCTGGCCGCCCTACTTACTACCGCCATACTACTCCAACAAAAAGGCACTGGTCTGAGTGGTGTTTTTGGGGGATCTAGCAACATCTACAGTACCAAAAGAGGGGTTGATAAAATTCTCCATACTTTTACCATTGTGATTGCCGTTGTTTTCTTCGGCATTTCTCTGATTAGATTAGCGATCTAAATCATACCTTCTCTTCGCTTGAACTATCAAATTATTTTTATAATTCTTACTTCGATTTCACATGAATTGGTCTAAAATATTTTTTTGGATTAAAAAAAAACAAGGCTCTTCGGCTATTTCCATGCCTACTCAACACTTTGACCGAAAACTTGTAAAAAAAATCCGACCAAACTTAATACCCAAATGGCCACAGCTGCGCTACTTAGGCAGTTTTTTATCCGACCTGGAAAAAAAAGTTATCACCGTTGCTTTAGTTATATTTTTTTTAAGCTCTGTCAGCTGGGGGTTATTTCTATTTTTTAAAAATACGGAATTAGTACCAAAAAGTGGCGGAGAATATAGCGAGGCTCTAATTGGAGAACCAAAATTTATTAATCCTCTTTTTTCTTCCTCCAACGATATTGACGCGGATTTGGTTTCGCTGATATACTCTGGATTATTTAAATATGACAACGCGCAAAAATTAATCCCCGATTTAGCCAGTGACTACACAGTCACAAATGACGGCAGAATTTACAATATCAACTTGCGCCAAGATATCAAATGGTCTGATGGGGAACCATTTACAGCCGATGACGTGATCTATACTTTTGAATCTATCCAAAACCCAGAGGTTGGCAGTCCTCTCCTAGCTGCATTTCAAGATATAACTATAGAACGTACTGGCGATTATTCTGTTAACTTCACCTTGAAAGAACCATTTGCGCCGTTTTTAAATAGCTTGACCGTTGGTATTTTACCAGAACACATCTGGACAAATGCACCCCCCTCAAGTATTAGGTTGGCTAAAACAAACTTACAACCAATTGGTTCTGGCCCATGGAAATTTAGCAAACTAACTAAAAAAGACTCTAGCGGTAGTATTCAAAGTTATACTTTAGAAAGAAATACAAACTATTATCAAGAGTTACCTTTTTTAAAAAACCTGACTTTCCAATTTTATGGAGATTTCTCTCAAATAGCAAGCGCCCTCAAAATTCAGGAAGTCAAAGCAATCAGTTTTGTGCCTCAGGATTTGACAGATAAAACAGCTGGAAAAAATTTTCAACTTTATCAATTCAGACTACCCCAATATACCGCTCTATTTTTTAATGAAAATACCAGCCCATTCTTAAAAAACACGGAGTCACGTTTAGCTCTCAATCTCGCTCTTGATAAAAATAAAATCGTTGAACAAGCTCTGAACAAAAACGGAGAAACTCTCAACTCCCCTATTCTCAAAGGAGAACTAGGATACAAACCAGATATTGCTTTCCCTGGTTTTGATATAGAACAAGCTAATAAAATCTTGGACAAGAATTGGAGCCGAATTCAACCGGAAGATTTCTTTAAAAACGCCTATGACACACTACTCAAAACTAGACAGGCTGAAATTGATGACATTAAAAAAAATACAACGACTCCAGCCGAGGAGATAACCACCCGTATTAAAGATATTGAAAACGCCACTAGTGAATCAGTTCGCAAAAGCATGAACCCAGATCAAACTTTTTATAGAAAAAATAAAGCTAACGAAATTTTACAACTAAGGCTAACAACTGTTGATACCTCTGAATACCAACTAGCCGCTGAGACTATCGCCAAAATGTGGCGTACGATAGGGGTGAAAATTGATATTGAGATTTATAACAGCAACCAAATCACTCGCAACGTGCTCAAAGACAGAGCCTATGAAATTTTGCTTTATGGAGAAATTGTCGGCGCTGATCCAGACCCATATCCATTCTGGCATTCATCACAGATCAATTACCCAGGCTTAAACCTGTCTATGTTTACCAATCGCACGGCTGATACACTTTTGGAAGTTGCTAGAGCTACCACCACCGAAAAAGTACGCGCCGAAAATTATGAAAAGTTCCAAGAAATTTTGGCCAAAGAATTACCTGCGGTTTTTCTCTATACCCCAACCTACAACTTTATTGCTAGCAAAGAAATCAAAGGCATTACTTTTGAAAATATTTTTGCTCCAGCCGATAGATTCAACGACCTGACCCATTGGTACATAAAAACCAAACGTCAGTGGAAATAAATAACAAAAAATTGATTGCTAATTCACAGGCCGAGGTGGTGAAATTGGTAGACACGCTAGCTTCAGAAGTTAGTTCTCGTAAGAGAATGGAGGTTCGAGTCCTCTCCCCGGCACCAACGGTATACGCGTCCCGCTCAGCGGGATGGAGAAATCCTTGAGGGCCTGCCTGCGCCTGCCTATCGGCAGACAGGGTAGGCAGGTTCGAGTCTCTCTTCGCCCACACATATACACATAAAAAATTTAACTCTTAATATAAATCATCTAAAAACAAATATGATGCGCTATTCTTCTAGTCCAGGACAGACTCAGAACAAACCGCCACACGCTCACAGTAGTGGTGCCAATTTACCCAGACCAGCACGACCAGTCTTCCAAGCTAACAGACTACCAATTCTCAACAAACCCCCAATAAAAATTTCAGAGGGGGCTTCTTTTGCTCGCTTCCGCGTTGAAGAAAAGAAATTAAAAATCGCCATCTTGGGCGGTTTGGAAGAAGTCGGACGCAACTGCGCCCTCTTTGAATATGGCGATGACATTATTATCATTGATATGGGCTTGCAATTCCCCGAAGAAGATATGCCTGGGATTGACTATATCATCCCAAACATGGGCTATCTCAAAGGCAAAGAAAAAAACATCCGTGGGGTTATCATTACCCACGGTCACTATGACCATATTGGCGGCATCCCCCACCTAATCCCAGGATTGGGCTACCCTCCTATGTACGCCTTACCTCTCACCAACGCGATTATCAAAAAACGCCAAGAAGATTACAAGGGCTTACAACCATTAAATATCCACAACGTCACTCTCAACGACAAGTTGGTTCTTGGCGGTTTTACCCTTGAATTTTTTCATGTCAATCACAACATTCCTGACTCAATGGGCGTGGTTATTCATACTGCTGAAGGCACAATAGTTCATACCGGTGATTGGAAATTTGACTTCCAACCAGTTGGCGAAGCGCCAGCTGACTTGCAACGGATTGCCGACATTGGCAGTAAAAAAGTCCTCGCCCTTTTCTCCGATTCAACCAATGCCATGCAGCCTGGCCACCAAATTTCTGAAGGTGAAATCGGCGCTAACTTGGAAATGTTAATCAAAAAAACAAACGGCCGTATTATCATCGGCGTTTTCTCTTCTCTCTTATCTCGTATCAAACAGCTAATTGAAACCTCTGAAAAATTGGGCAAAGTAGTAGCGCTCGGTGGCTTTAGTATGAAAAGTAACGTTGAGATTGCCAAAGAGCTTGGCTACATGAAATTTAATCCAAAAACTTTGATTGATATCCGCCAGATAGACAAATACCCACCGGAAAAAGTGGTGATCATCTGTACTGGCGCGCAAGGTGAAAAAAATGCGACGCTGATGCGTATCGCCACGGGCGAACACCGTGAGGTTAAACTTGTCCCTGGTGATACCGTGGTCTTCTCTTCCTCAGTTATCCCGGGCAATGAACGCACGGTACAGCGCCTCAAGGACACCCTCTATCGCAAAGGCGCTGATGTTATCCATTATGAAATGATGGACGTCCATGCGGGAGGACATGCCAAGGCCGAAGATGTGAAGCTCATGCTTAGCTTACTGCGACCGAAATATTTTATCCCCGTGCACGGCAATCACTTCATGCTTCGTCTCAATGGCCGGATTGCCACCGTCATGGGCTTTCCTAAAGAAAATATCTTTATCGCCGACAATGGCCAGGTGATGGAATTTAGCAAAGGCGAAGGCGTGCTGACCAAACTCAAACTCCCATCAGACTATGTCTTTGTGGATGGCTTGGGCGTCAGTGATGAAACCAATATCGTTTTGCGCGACCGCCAAGTCTTGTCTGAAGATGGGATGGTGGTTATTATCGCTACCGTTGATAGCAAGACTGGCAAACTGATCCAGAACCCGGATATTATCTCTCGTGGTTTTGTCTTTCTCAAAGAACACAAAGAACTCATCGAGGACCTCCGCCATCGCGTAAAAAAGATGGTGACCGAGTCGGATCCTCTCTCTTGGGCTGATACCAATAATATAAAAAATAAACTGCGAGATTATGTCGGCCAATTCTTGTTTACTAAAACAGAAAAACGACCGATGATTCTTCCGGTTGTGATTGAAGTTTAAAAATATGTCTTCAAAACCCAAAATCGCTTTCTACGGCATCTGGCCGGAAATGGCAGGCTACTTAAAAACAAAAATGAAGGGACTTAATCCTTTTATTTCCAGCGACAAAATCAGCGAAGATAACCTTAACCCAAATATCGAAATCCTAGCCGTGTTTGTGGAATCTCCCCTGACCAGCAAAATCATAGAACAGCTCTCCCATCTCAAAATGATTGCCACTATGAGCACGGGTTTTGATCATATAGATTTGGCCACTACCAAAAAACTAAACATTCCGGTTTGTAATGTGCCGACCTATGGCGAAAACACCGTGGCCGAACATACGATGGCTTTGATCCTAGGGCTCACACGCAAACTCTTTCCTTCGGTCAAAAGAGTCAAAGAAGGCTTATACGATTTTCACGGACTGCGCGGAGTGGATTTGAAAAATAAAACTTTGGGCGTGATTGGCACGGGCCATATTGGCGCGCATGTGATAAAAATGGCCACTGGCTTTGAGATGAATATTGTCGCCTACGACGCTTTTCCCAATAAAGACTTGGCCGACAAACTTGGCTTTACCTATACCACGCTAGATAAATTACTGGCTCAATCTGATATTATTACCCTCCACACACCACTCCTTAAGACTACCCATCATCTGATCAACCAAAAAAATATTAAGAAAATTAAAAAAGGAGCCTACCTGATTAATACAGCTCGTGGCGCTCTCATTGATCCTGAGGCATTAGTTTGGGCTTTGCAACATAACCAGATAGCTGGTGCAGGCTTGGATGTGTTGGAAGATGAAAATTTAATTCAGAATCATGAAGAATTAATCGGCTGTACGCAGTACGAAAGAAAAACTACTCTGCTTAACAACATCATTATTGACCACCCTAATACTATCGTCACACCTCACAATGCTTTCAACAGCACCGAGGCCTTGCAAAGAATTATTGATACGACGGTGGAAAATATAAAATCTTTTATAGATGGAAAAACAATAAATACCATTACAGAACCAAAAAAATAATTATTTTCTTCTAAAAATAGCACCCTGCCTCTTGATTTTTTCTCAATTTTATGGTATAATATATTTACCTTAATTTTTTAACTTCCTCAAAAGGTCGATTCTCCCGACTTGGTCGGGATTGAAGCTCTTTGCTATCTCAATTTAATATTTTATTATCTTCTACTATGAAAAATCTCGCAAAAATTACCTTAGTTTTTGCTGTTTTTGCTTTTACTTTTAGTCAAGCAAAACCGGCAAAAGCTTTCTATCTTGAAGTACCCCAGGTGCTAAAAGACATCTTTTCTTCATTAAATATCAATAAAACATCAGCGCAGGAATCACCAACCTTAGAATCTCAAACCAATTTTCAAACACCTCCTGCAGGTATGGGTGAGCAACCTCAACCAGAACAACAAGGTAATACCATAATGCCACCACAACCCCCTACCAAAGGCATGATGCAACAAGGCGACCAGGGTAGAGGTATACAAGGTAGCCAAGATGAGGCTAGGCAAATGGAGCAAATGAAGCGTGGCACCAAACAAATGGCAAGCCAAATAAAACAATTTGAATCAATGATTGCTAATGCGGAAAAAAAGGGTATAACTGTTCCCGAGGAAATAAAAGCAAATTTAGCCAAAATGAAGAGTCTTCTGGAAAGCGTTAATAACGCCACCAGTATGGATGAACTGAGAGACGTGGACATGGGCGAAATGGGAGACCTAATGCAATCTATGGATGAATTCAGACGTGATGTTGTAGAAAAACAACAGCGTCTAGACGGCATGAAACGTGGTATGAAAGGCATGGAACAAGGCCTAAAAATGTTTAAAACCCAAATCGCAAAATTAACTAAACAAAAAATTACTGTCCCTTCGGAACTTTCCGATAATATCGCCAAGCTCGAAGCGATTATTGCGCAGGTAAAAACTGCCAAGACTTCCGAAGAAATTGATGCCATTGATTTTGAATCCATGCAGGATTTGATGCAGAGCTTGGATGAAAACCGCCAACAGTTAGAAATTTTGGCGCGCTGGCCACAAACCTTAAAACAAATTAACGCTGAGTTAACAAGACTAACTCGTGAACAAGCCAAATCCAAAACAATTGTTGACCGTTTGGCTAAAAAAGGCATGGATCTTCAGACTGAATATACTGCCTTTGCCGAAGCTATTAGTAAATTAAAAGCTGTCAGAGATGACGCTGTCGCCAAAATGGCTGCCGGCAATTCTGAAGAAGCCTTTACTGCCTTACAAGATGACTTCTTTGGTCAAATGGAAGATGTTTGGCAAAATCAAAAAGTTATCATGACGATGAGTAACTTGGGTCGCTTTGCCTCTGATTTCAAACAAAACATGGCTCAAGTCAACTCTATGGTAAAGAGACTACAGAAAACAAAAGTAGACACCACTGAACTAGAAGCGATAATCTCGCAAGCGAAGGAAAAAGGCCAAGAAGTTCTTAATCTTATCAAAGCTAAACCATTAGATGCCGACGCAGTCACTAGCGCCTTAGATGAATTAGAAAATCTAAAGCAAGAATTTGATGATAAAATTTCCGAACTTACTGGCGAAGATGACAACCTCCCTTGGGAACAAGGTCCACAACAATTCAAACAAGTTGATCTGCCACAAGGATTTAATAACTTATCTCCTCAAAACCCAACACCAAAAACTTCTCCACTTCAACCAACGATATAATAAGAAACAAAAAAATAACCCTGCACCAGAACGGTACAGGGTTATTTTTTTTGTATAGCATAAGCCGAATTTTGTTCCCGCTCAAAAGTTTTCACTCTGAATGGGCGACGATCATTTATCTAGGATCAATATTACTATTGACCTCAAGCGAACGAACTTTTCCAGAGAACTCCGCCTTACGGCAAAATCTAAGGCTGTTCTTGCATTCAAGTAAGGATTTAGCCGTTTCACCTCTCAACTTCTTACCTCCGTTGAGAGCTAAGCATTATTCTTGATTTTACCAAGAACTTAAGGTTAGCTCTTTCTTTCTTTTCAAAAAGAAACGTCTCTGCTCGCACCTCATCCGCGCAAGGCGGATGATGGGAATTACCCACTACTCTTCTCCTCCGGCGTGACTATACAGAGGGAATGTTCGGACTTTCCTAGCCGCAGTTGCGGCTCGATCACCTACTATACAGGCCAATACTAGCATAAAAGGGAGAGTTTGTCAATCCTAAATGCTTCTGATTTGCCTTGCCCAAAGAAATAAAACGTAGTAAAATAGACCCACTAGCTTTTTCTAAAAAACCTACCGTATGAAAAAATTCGAGCTAACTTTTGCCTTTGCCCAACTGCCTTTAGACTATCTCCTCATTGTCCTGGCCGGCTTTACTGCCTATGCTTTGCGTTTTACTTCTTTTACCACCAGTATCCGTCCGGTCTTGTTTGATTTGGCATGGACCAAATATTGGCCGCTCGTGTTACTAACTGCGTTGGTGTGGATTATTATTTTTGCGCTTTCCGGCCTCTACAATACTACACCGAGCCGAAAACTGGCTAGTGACCTCACTCGTGTATTTATGGCTTGCTCAACCGGTTTTGCCGCTATTACTGTGTATGTATTTTTTGCTTTAGAAAAATTTGATTCCAGGTTTTTGGTTTTAGTTGGCTGGGTCTTGGCTATTATCTACGTCTCTCTCGGCCGCATTATCATGAACGGACTCAAAAAACTAATGCATCGCGCTGGTTTTGGCTTACGCAAAATTGTTATTATCGGCAAAGAAACTATTGCCGATCAGATCAAAGAAGTTCTGACTTCCCGCCGATCATTGGGATATAGAATCATCAAAATTTTTCCACATTTCAATCTTGCGAGCCAAGAATTTTTGAAGCAAAACCGACCTGATGAACTGATTTTTACTGATCCCAAAGCGCATGGCGACGAATCTATCGAAGCGATTGATTTTGCTAACGAGCACCATATTACTTTCAAATATTCCGCCGATCTTTTTTCTACAATTTCCACCAACATGGCCGTGAGCACCATTGGCGGTATTCCCATTATTGAGCTTCGTCTCACTCGCCTTACTGGTTGGAACAGAATCATCAAGCGCTTGGTTGATATTGTCGGTAGCACCTTTTTTATTTTTCTCTTCTCCCCTCTTTTTATTTTAATTTCTATTGCCATTATTTTGGAAACTGGTTTTCCGGTGATTTATAAAAACGAAAGAGTCGGTCAGGAGGATGAGAAGTTCTTTACCCTCAAGTTCAGAACCATGTACCAAAAATTTTCAACTGGCCCTCAGTTTGGCAGACAAGGCGAAGAAGCGCTCAAAACAGAACAAGAACTTATTGCCACCCAAAGCATCAAATCCGGTCCGATTTATAAGATTAAAAACGACCCTCGCATTACTCTCCTGGGAAGGTTTCTCCGCCGATCCAGCCTAGATGAGCTACCTAATTTTTTCAACGTTTTAAAGGGCGAAATGAGCCTTGTAGGCCCTCGCCCACACCAACCGCGCGAGGTGCAAGGCTACAAACGCCAACATAAAATTGTTCTCGCCATCAAACCCGGCATCACCGGCCTATCGCAAATTTCTGGACGCAATAATCTGACTTATGAAGAAGAAATAAACCTAGATACTTTCTACATAGAAAACTGGAACCTATACACTGACTTAATCATTCTAATCAAAACCCCGTTTGTAGTCTTGGCTAAAAAAGGATCGGTTGTATAAGAAAAGATATGCGAATCGCTCTCGTACACGACTATCTCGCGCAGGATGGGGGCGCCGAGAGAGTTTTAAAATCTTTGCATGAACTTTGGCCGGAAGCGCCGATTTTTGTTTTGTTTCATGATAAAGAAAAAATAAAATTTTTTAATCCAGAAAATATCCGTACCTCTTTTTTGGATAAATTTCCATTTAAAAATTCTACCTACCAATGGTTCTTGCCTCTAATGCCTCTGGCTACCGAACAACACAGATTGAAAGATTTTGATGTGGTTATTTCTACCTCCAGCATGTTTGCCAAAGGCGTTATTACCAGCCCTAACACGTTGCATATTTCATATTGCCATACTCCACCCCGTTTTCTTTGGGCTGACAATTATACTTACGTTTCAGATCTCAAACAGAGCCGATTTATAAAATTTCTACTCCCCCACTTTATTCACCGCTTGCGCATTTGGGACAGAATGAGTGTAGACCGAGTTGATAATTTTGTAGCCAATTCTCGTACCGTGCAACAAAGAATCAACAAATATTACCGCCGAGAAAGCGACGTGATTTATCCGCCGGTAGAATTGTCATCTTGCTCTCTGCAAAAAACCAGCGACTATTACGCGACTGGTGGCAGGTTGGTTGGCTACAAAAGATTTGATTTGACTGTGAAGGCTTTCAACCGTCTCGGTTGGCCACTCAAAATTTTTGGCACCGGTCCAGAAATGAACTCACTCAAAAACATGGCCAAAGATAATATAAAATTTTTAGGCCAAATAACCGATGAAGCCAGAAATCAAGTACTTTCCGGCGCGCGCGCTTTCATTCATCCGCAACTAGAAGACTTTGGCATAACGGCAGTAGAAGCTATGGCCTGTGGCCGACCGGTAATTGCTTTCTCAGAAGGAGGCACCACCGAAACTATTATCCCCAATGAAACTGGGGTCTTTTTCCATAAACAAACTTGGGAATCTTTGTTTGATAAAATTTTGCATTTTAATTATGAAAGCTGGGATAGTGGTAAGATTCGTGAACATGCTGCCAAATTTGAAGATAAAAATTTTAAAAATAATATAAAAAAATACGTGGAAGACAGATACGAAGAATTTCGAAAGGGATTTAACCAAGGAGTTTTAATCCAATAGCTGTCATTTGGGCAAACATAAATAATTCCTGTTTTTCTGTCATCCCGAGCGTAGCCGAGGGATCCCTTATACTTTGTTATTGCAAAAACCATGTATAAGGGAATCCACCACTCGCTCGCCTAGGCGAGCTCGGTCGCAATCACAAAA
>CAYIJG010000015.1:0-16404 GCA_964363685.1 uncultured Gammaproteobacteria bacterium | reverse complement strand
TATCTCCACCAAGCAGAGTGATGCCCGCGGATTCAATGGCCACATCAGTGCCAGTGCCCATGGCAATGCCCACGTCAGCTTGTGCGAGCGCAGGGGCGTCATTGACGCCATCACCGGCCATTGCTACCACCTTGCCTTCAGCTTGCAGTTCTTTAATTTTTAGTAGTTTGTCTTGCGGTAAGACATGGGCCATCACTTCGTCTATGCCAACAAGCGTTGCGATATATTTGGCGGCTTTCTCATCATCGCCAGTTAACATCACTACCTTTATACCGAGTTTGTGCAGATCAGCTATCGCTTGTTTTGATTCAGGTTTTATTTCATCGGACACCATGACAAATCCGAGCACCTTGGCTTTGGTTGCCAAAATAACCGGAGTTTTGCCTTGAGCGGTGAACTGTTCAATGGTTACACTATCAAAAGTTATGCCAAGATCTGTGATAAGTTTTACATTGCCAGCGTAATACTCGGTATTATTTATTAACCCTTTAACACCTTTGCCTTGAATACCTGTGAAATCAGAAATATCTTGCGTAATAATATTTTTTTCTTTAGCATAATGTATAATCGCATGAGCGATTGGGTGTTCTGATTTTTTTTCAAGCGAGGCCAGGATAGATACTAGTTCGTTATCTTTTAGATCCGATAGATTTTTGATATCAACCAGAGTTGGTTTGCCGACTGTTATTGTGCCAGTTTTATCAACCACCACTGTATTTACTTTGTGCAGTTTTTCTAGCGTAGCTGCGTCTTTAATCAGAATTCCCTCACGCGCGCCTTTACCAACCCCAACGATAATTGCAGTCGGTGTGGCGAGTCCTAGGGCGCACGGACAAGCGATAACTAAGACACTGACAAATGAAACCAGGCCAAAGGATAAAGCTTGGGAGAATCCAAGCGGTCCAGCGCCAAACAGGAGCCATGCGCCGAGTGATAGGAAAGCGATAACAAGTACGATTGGTACAAAGACACCTGAGATTTTGTCAGCCAGCGCTTGGATAGGCGCCTTACTACCCTGAGCCTCACTAACCATTTTTATAATTTGTGCCAAGAGTGTTTCTGATCCGACCTTAGTAGCTTTGAAAGTAAACGAACCGCTCGTGTTAATCGTTCCAGACACCACGCTATCGGCAATATTTTTTTGAACTGGCATTGGTTCACCCGTAACCATTGATTCATCAACAAACGATGAGCCTTCAGTAATGATGCCATCAACAGGAATTTTAGCGCCTGGTTTTACAATAATCAAATCATTATGTTTAACATCATTGATTGAAATTTCTATTTCTTTACCATCACGGATAATTAGAGCGGTTTTGGCCTGTAGGTTAAGCAGTTTTTCAATCGCATCACCGGTTTTTACTTTTGATCTGGCCTCTAGATATTTGCCAAGGGCAATAAAGGCAATAACAATTATAGTTACGTCGTAGTAGGTATTTTCAACATTTATGAAAGGTTTGAGGTTCTTTTCAAAAGCAGTGACAATAAAACTATACAAAAAAGCGACCGATGTGCCTAGGCCAATCAGTGTATCCATGTTGGCTTTGCCATAGCGCAAAAATCGGTAAAAACCGAGCAGGTAAGGCTTCCCTACCACCAGCAACATATAGGTGGCTATCAGAGGCAACAGATGGTGAAAGAACTCCATCAGGGTTTCGTTAGGGGGAGTGATGTATTTTAGTTCTGAAAAAATATCCCAAATCATTATCAAAGCGCTTATTATGGTTAGGGGTATGGAAATGATAACTTGGGCACGCATGGCGGCAATCTCAGCCAGCTTTTCTTTTTTGTTTTGGTTGAGTCCCAGGTGGGCGGCGTGCTCGTCGGCAGACATGCCCATTTCTGCGGCAGACATACCTTCATGTCCAGTAGGCATACCTGCCTGTCCGGTAGGCAGGTGCATTTCTTCGGCAGTAGGTATAACCAAAGAATACCCAAATGGTTCTATTTTTTGAGAGAGATGGTGGGGATCTGTTTTTGACTCATCAAAGGATACTCTGACAGCTTCGGTGCCGTAGTTGGCTTCGGCTGATTCTACCCCTTCAACCTTTTTAAAAGTTTTTTGGATAATATTGGCGCAGGACGCACAGTGCATGCCTTTGATTTTATAGGTTTGGGTTTGCATATCTATAATTTATTTTCTCTTAAGTTTATAAACCTTAAGAATCTCTTTTTTGGCTTTGTCGGTTTGGCCAGATTTTATTTGGTTTATAATACAACCGCCTAGATGGTTTTCTAATAACAAATCTTCTACATTGGAGAGCGCTTGCTTAACTGCCGAAGTTTGTGTGATTACATCTATGCAATAGGTGTCGCTTTCAATCATTTTTTGTAGACCGCGAATCTGTCCTTCTATAAGTTTTAGGCGACGAGCTATCTGGGGTTTATTTTTGTTGTGCATATATTTCGTAATATATCTTATAATACCCTATAGGGGGTATTGTTAACAAGCCTCAGTAGCAGAGCGGAAAGTATTTATTGATAAATAATCCCGCTCTGCTTTAGCTACTTTAGTAAAAATTACTATTTATTCATCATACTGTTCATAGTCCCGCTACTTTCTACCGCCTTTATATTCTCTTTGATGTACTTTTCGCCCATCATTTCAATATCTTTTCCTTTAGATATAGCATCGTCGTTTTTTAATTCCATTCCTATTTCCTGCATTTTTATTCCACCTGTTTTCATTATTTCTGCCATTGTTTGGATAGATTTTGATTGTTCTTTCATCATGGTAATTGAATCTTGCAGCTCCTTGGTTTGAACGCTATTATTATTCATGCTTTTTCCAGACGAATATCCGATGCCACCACCAATAGTAAGAGCGATTATTATTCCGACAACGAATGTTGTAGTTTTCATATTTAAAATAAGTTAATTAAATAATTCTTCCTTGTTTCTCAAGCATCATATGATGGATTGTTCCGATTGCAAGCCAAATTGCGATTAGGATAAGAATACCGGCACAGAGGAGAGCGTCTATTTTGTTGATGCCAAATACGAGATTATCAGCGCCACCAAGAATTGTGGCTATAAACGACATAATTCCGGTAAGACCTACGATTACACTGGCAATATGCATTAATTTGGATAGTTTCATATTTCATTTAGTTAATTTAATTTTCACTGATTGAGCATAGTTATGTATTACATAATTTTTTAAGATTAAATTAATAAAATTTTTTAGTTTTAGAATCCTGAAGACGCCGTTTGTTGTTCTTTGATAGCTGCCTTTTTTCCGAAACGGTAAAATAATGCGGGAGTTAAGAATAATGAAATTATTGTAGAAGAGATAAGCCCGCCAAATATTACAATTGCCAAAGGATTGAGCATTTCTTTGCCAGGGTCGCCTCCAGAAATAATTAGCGGAATAAGTGCTAGCGCGGCCACAAGTGAAGTCATCAGTACTGGCACTACGCGATCAAGAGTTGCTTTTACAATTGTGTCAGGCGTAAATGGTAGCCCATCTTTTTGTACCAGCGTTAGACTACGGCCGATTAACATAATGCCGTTTCGGGACACAATTCCCGCGAGTGAAATAAACCCGACTAGATGCGCCAGACTTACAGATCCTCCAGTTAGCCACACGCCGATCATGCCACCAATCAAAACTGTGGGGATGTTAGTCATTATCAAAAGCACGATGGGTATAGATTTAAAAGCGTGATAGAGAACGCCAAAAATCATGACCATGCCAATAATGAATACGATTGCTAGTCGTTGGGAGTTTTCTTTTTGGCTTTTATAATTTCCCTCAAAAGACAGAGTCACGCCGGTGGGGAGTTTTTGTGATTCAAGCGCGGTTTTTGCTTTTTCTACCGCCCCGACAACATCAGAACCTTGGTAATTGGCAGAAACAACCAAAACTCGTTTGCCACCTTCATGATCTTGGCTATTGCGACCACCTTCAACTAAAATGTCTCCCACGCTTCCCAACGACTGTGCTTCCATAAAAGGCAGAGACAAATCTCGTAAAGATGCCATCGTGCCTTTTGATTCAGCATCGTAGCGCGCCACCACATTGACCGAGGCTGGACCAAGGCGAACTTGGCCTAGGTTGTCTCCCATAATTCCCATTTCTAGATCATTGGCCACTTCGCCTGGGGACAGTGCATATTCTGCCAGTCTATTTCTATCAAGATAGATGTGAAATTCTGGCACAACCGTATTTTGCTGAATGCGCGGATTTTCAATCCCGGGTTGTTTTTTTAATTCAATCATAACCTGTTTTGCCGCGCGTTCCATCTCGTCTGGATTATCACCAAACACTTTGACGACAATAGGTGACCGAACGCCCGAGAGTAGCATTTCCACGCGATGTGTAATTGGTTGCCCCAAACTAAAATCTGCGCCACCAAATCGATCAAGTACGGCTTGGATGTCTTTAAAAATTTGGTCACGCTCACCTTCAAATCCAGGTTTGAGAGCAATCTGAACCTCGCTTGAGTTGGCGCTACCGCCATGAGGATCAGCTAAAGCTCTTCCGGCAATATTGCTTACTTGACGCACCCCGTTAACTTGTAATAAGGCTTTTTCTAGTTTTGCCATATATTCATTGGTTGTAGAAAGAGCCGTGCCAGGTGGCAAAAATACCATCGCGACCATAGATCCTTCGTTAAATGGGGGGATGCCTTCTTTGCCTGCAAAGAAATACATCCCTACAGTAAGAAAGAGTGCTAAAGTAGTAATACTGGCAATTATTTTTACGTTGTTAATGCACCAATTAATCCACGGCGTTATACGGCTTTTAATTTTTTGTACGATCTTTGTTTCTTTTTCATGACCGGCTAAAGATTTATCATTTAATAGTAATGCGGAGAGAACGGGCGTTACCGTTAGCGATACCGCCATAGATGCGAAAAGAGAAACAAGATAGGCTGTCCCTAGAGCGATAAGCAAGCGCCCTTCAATTCCCGGCATAAAAAATATAGGGAGAAATACGACCGCTACAAGTATGGTTGCGTAGACAATCGAATTTCGAACTTCTTGTGATGCCAATAAGATTACATTTTCACGGTCTTCTTTTTTTCCGTGCGCTATCCATAAGCGTAAACGACGGAAAATATTTTCTACATCAACAATGGCGTCATCAACAAGTTCGCCAACGGCGACTGCAATCCCACCTAGCGTCATCACATTGACCGATAAATCAAAAGCTTTAAACACAATGGCTGTAGCCAGGATAGATAAAGGAATGGCAGTGAGTGTAATCATTGTCATTCTAATATTCATCAGAAATATTATAAGAATTATAATGACAAGAACAGTGCCATCCAGAAGCGCGCGCTCCACATTCTTCAATCCGGCCCGAATAAAACTCTCTTGTCGAAAAAGATTTGAATGTAGCTCAACTTCACTCGGAAGACTGGCTGAAAGGGAAGTAAATGTTTTAGTTACCTCATCTGTGACAGTTAGAGTCTGGGCGTCTGGTTGTCTAATAATTCTTAAAATTACACCAGCTTTGCCATCAATAGCGCCACTACCACGAACAATACTTGCTCCTTCTACAACCGATGCAATGTCTCCCAGCCTAAGAGGCCGACCATCCATAGGGTTGCGGCCAATAGCGATATCTTGTAGTTGAACGGCCTCGGTGGGAGCAGTAAGAATACGGATGACATATTCTTTTTCATTCTCTGAAAGAATACCACCGCTTTTATTTGTCAGTGTGTTTTCTATTTTTTTGCGAACATCATCTATCATTACGCCATAACGACGCAAGCGCTCAGCATTGATATTTATTTGCCACTCGCGTACATCTCCACCCATTACAAGCACATTCGCCACTCCAGGTGTTTTAAGTAGAGCTGGACGAATTGTCCAGTCTGCTAGTGTTCTTAGTTGCATGGGGGAAATTTTTTGATCAGACGCTGTAATTCCAATCCAGGCAATTTCTCCCAAAAGTGATGTGGCGGGACCAAGGGTTGACTTTACGCCATATGGTAAAACTGCTTGGGTCAAACGTTCTTGTACTATCTGTCTGTTGCGCAGAGTGTCGCTTCCCCAAGCAAATTCCATATTAACTGTGGCTTGCGCAAATGACGCCGTACTTCTTATACGATCAACTCCAGGCGCGCCGGCGAGGGCAGCTTCAATTGGGCTGAGAATAAGCCGTTCAACCTCCTCGGCTGCCATTCCCGGACTTTCGGCAAACACAGTTACTGTTGGTTTGTTAATATCTGGGAGAATATCTACTTTCATCGTGGCTACACTCCACAAACCTATTACCGTTATCATGCCCGCTATAATCAGTACTGCGATTTTGTTACCCAGAGCCCAAGAAATTATTTTATTAAACATAAGAGTTAATTACATTTCCATTCCACCCATATCATCTTCATCCTTGCCCGACTTAGCAGGATTGGCGCCGTTGTTTTCTCGTGGGCTAGATGTTTTTATTAAGTCACCAAGAAACATATTTTCTTTTATATCTGATGTAGGGCTGGCGATATAGCGGTCACCATTTTTTAGGCCTTCATATACTTCGATTGAAGCGCCAAGGGTACGGCCAGTCAGGATCTCTTTTGCAAATATTCTGTCAGCTTCTGATACTGCCCACACGGTTGGTTTGCCTGATTCGCTCCAAATAATCGAGGAGTATTTAATAAGAACGGTTGAGTTTTTAGAGGCCAAAACCCTTACCGAAGCCCCCACTGGCCATTTGGTTGGCTCTATAAATACAGCATCAGCCATATATGAACCATCATCTAGAGAACTACCAATTCCGACCAACTGCACTTTTTTAATATCTGTTTCAAAACCAGGGCGAATAACTGAAAGCAGTTCTCCGATCTTTGGTTTTTGGATATTGTTTGGTATGCTCATTCTAATCAGCTCTTTGCCATTGCCGTTGGCGGTAATAACAGCCACCGGCATTCCTGGCTCCACAAATTCACCTGGCTTTTTCATAATATTAGATATGACGCCATTATTTGGAGCTAAGATTGAGTAACCGCCACCAATTGATCCGCTAATTTTTCCATAGGCTATTTTTTTTGCTACTACTTCTCCCTCTGACATCGCCAATTCTTTTTCTAGTTCTACAATCATGGCATCAATATCTGACAACGTGTCAATTGATTCTCTTTTTGTATTAACCCCTTCAAGTTCCATGCTTTTAATTTCACCTAGAGTGGTGACAAACTCAGACTGGTCGTCAACTAGCATTTTTTTAAGTGAATCTAAATCTCCCTCAGTCAAACTTTCCATATCGGCAATAGACGCGTTAGCGAGTTTGATGGCGCTATCAAAATACGATGTCCCTGTTTGTTCTGGATCTTTTGTATCAAACAAAACTTTAAAAACGGTGGCTGGGAATTCATTGCGTAAGTTCTGATCTTGGATTCCAAAGGTAGGTTTGAGAGCGATGCTGAAAAATACTCCGGCAGATGGAATACGGCTTTGGCCATACATCATGGGAAATGTTTTGGTGACTGAACCGCGGAGAATTACTTGCGCCAGCTTCTTTTTTGAGGCGACAGAAGACAGAGTAGAACTGTCGCCGGCAGAGGTATTTGAGCCAAGCAAATCAAGTTTTTGTCTATTTGAACTTTCTGTTTTTTCACGAAGCTGTTGTAGCTGTAAGATGCGCTTAGCTGTATAGGAGCGCAAAGCTTTGGCGCTAGTCTTCGCCTCTGAGAGCATCTGCGCTTTTTCTGAGAGCATACTAACCATTTCTGGTGTTTGTGGAGGTCGGGAGAGCCTGCCAATCACTTGACCGGCGCGAACGCGTTGGCCAATATGCGCGTACCATTGCGAAATAGTGCCTTCTCTGTCAGGTTGGACTTGGAGATTATTAAGAGAAATAATTTCACCAGGCCAAGAATTATTTGAGGTGCTATTTCCAGTAATTGAAGATTCTTCTTTTCCTACCACGGCGACAATAGAGGTATCTGTTTCGGGAACGCTACTGGCAGATTCATCCTTGGCTGTATCTCTAGAGTCGCTTTTGCTTACTGAATAAAAAGCAAAAACTCCAGTTGCCACAGTTAACACAATTGAGGCAGCAACTATTGTGAGCGCGCGTTTTTGTCCCAGTTTTACATTCTGTATTAGGTTTTTTATTTTTTCTTTCATAATCGAAATGAATGAGGAAATAAATAAGCTAGCTTATTTATTTCTGAGTGAATGAGATTGTTTGGGCTTTAGCTCCTATAAATGAAGTGAGATAGATTAGTCATACAAAAAAATCCCTTATGTTGGGATTTAAAAGACATAGTTAAATATTTTTCGACAAAATAATTAGCTATGCCTTGAGAGCGAAAGATGGGCTATTTACCAAAAGCGCTAGCCAGTTTGTTTTTTTATCCGATTTAAGTGAAGAACGCCAATTTTTGAAGTGACGCTTAGTTAAGTAGTTGAAAAAAGACTCTTGTTTCAATAACCAGTGTCTGTTAAGTAGCCAAAGCGTAGTTACAATGAGCGCTAACATTATAAGCCCCAGGATATTTTTTGAAATTAGGGCATTGGAGAAAGATTGGTAGACAGAGATGTGGTGTGAAAGAAGGCTAGAAGCATCTGTGGGGCAAATCTTTCCACCTAAAATGGTAAACGGACATACGTTAGACATGGACTGCTCCGCGCTTGTGCCCATATCCATCATAAATATAAACCCAAAAACTACGACACTAATAAAGATGGCAAAAGTAAACAAGGCAGTCAGTTTAGTTTTTGAATTTTTATTTACCATAATAAATTGAGTATATACCCCCTGGGGGTATATGTCAAGTATATAGAAGTGGATAAGTGATTATTTTATTCCGTTCCAAGAAAGCTCAAAAATCATCCGCATCATATCGGCAATAGTTTTGTCCTCTATAATAACCCCGATCAGAATTTGTTCATGGAAGTTAACAAATGAAACTTTGTTTTTGCCATAAATGGTAATTTCTCCAGTAAAAGTAAATTTTTCTGGCGGTACGATACGAATTTTTGGCCAGAACTTTTTGTCGATTTCGCGATAAATAGTTTTACTATAATCAATGTTAAATTTTGTGCTAGGGAAAATACCGCGACTGGTAATGCCGATTTTTTCTTTCATAGTAACATAGCGTTTTTTAAACGATTGGGGAAATATTTTCATCAACTCCTCAACATTACTATATCCAACCATTTCATAAGGCTCTTTTTCTATAATATGATCTTCGTACACAGTTAGCACTCCATCAAGCCCATCAAAAAACCGCACCTTTGGTTTTTGGCTCAAGACCGAAAACAACCCCTCGATGTCAGGGATGATTTTTTTGGTTTGTTCCAAGCGATCTTCGGCCAGTTGAACTTGACCACGCGCAAACGATAACAATTTTTGTGGTCGCTCTACTTGGTAGCAAATTTTTTTGTTCCGCTCCAATTCGGTTATTAAGCCTTTTACTGCTAAATCCATTAAGATTTTGTAGACAGTGCTGCGATTGAGTTTGGTAACGTCGGCAATTTTTGAAGGGAAAGCCGTGCCTAATTCCAACACGGCCATGTATACAGCGGCTTCTTTATCGTTAAGGCCGGATTTTTTGAGGTGAATTTGAAGGTTTGTATTTTGCATGAATATAGTGTAATAAAGATTATTGATTTTGTCAATTTTAACGAACAAATTATTTATTGTATAAATAGATTGGCTAATAATAAACAAAATATATATTTAACCTGTTATTATTTTAAGACACCTTTGTAATTTGATGTATAGTGTTAACAGGTTTAGATAACTCTGTCCAACAGCCAAGGAGGGTTTATGTCCAAGCGCAACTGGGTGGCCATCGCTCAATTGTCTGATACGTACACCAGGGTTGCCATCTCGCTTGCCAAGGGCGAAATCCTGGCCTGCTACGAGCGTGGTTTCCCACACCTGTTCATTGAGGGCGACGATGAGGGTTCGCTCTGCGTGCCGTTGTCGGCGCTCAAGGAAGCTGCGTTCGAGTACGCGCGGAAGAACACCTTTGAGTCGCTTTGGGAGTACGATAGCAACTTTTTGCTCGCTCCTTTGGCTGAGGAGGGCTCCCAGATCGAGATTCCCATCGCCTTTGAGTGGCGATGTTCGGGAGACTGTGGGCTGGAGCCCCCACCTATCCCCGATGGGATCGTGGAGCAGCTCATTGGTCAGAAGGTGCAGGCGGGGATGAAGATTATGTACTGCGGGAAGCAATACATGGTGTACACCATCGTTTTCCGCTGGCACGATAGGCCGCAGGTCGGATCGACCCTCGAGTACATTCCCGAGCTTGACTATCTCTCCCTCGTCGACGCCAACTTCGTCGCCCTCGACAAGTAAGCGATCACCCGGCAAGTCGTCCCAGCCGCTACCTCACGGAGGAGCGCGCATCAGTTATGCTAAACTATTTGGCATCACTGATGCTTCTCTATGAGATAGAGAAATAAAACACTTTGTATCAAAATGGTACGGGGTGTTTTTGTTTATGTCCTTCCCTGTACATATTTAGTATTTTTTGGTATATTCACAGCATTATTGTTATATGTTTTTAGAAATAATCAAAGCTATAATTTTAGGTCTAGTAGAAGGCATTACCGAGTTTTTGCCAATTTCTTCAACTGGCCATCTTATTATTGTTAATAATTGGCTCAGTTTCAGCGAGTCGTTTACTGCCATGTTTGATGTTGTGATTCAGCTGGGGGCGATTTTGGCAGTGGTGGTAATATTTTGGAAAAAGCTTTGGCCTCTTGGCAAAGATGAAAAAACAAAAGCTAGAACCTTAAATGTGTTGAATGTAAATATTTGGTATAGGACAATTTTGGCTGTGGCGCCAGCATTGGTCTTGGGTGCTCTGTTTGGTAGTATGATTGAAGAAATATTGTTTAACACATTTACGGTGGCCGTTGCTTTGATAGTGGGAGGTGTCGTATTGATTATGGTAGAAAGAAGACAGATTGTTGTTCCGTCGGTAAAATTTACTTCAGAAATTTCTTACCGTACTGCTTTTTTAATCGGCTTGTTCCAATGTTTGGCTATGATCCCGGGTACTTCTCGAGCGGCAGCTACTATTATCGGGGCGATGTGGTTGGGTGCTAGTCGAGCCGTGGCCGTAGAATTTTCTTTTTTCTTGGCGATTCCAACCATGCTTGCAGCCTCGGCTTATAGTTTGCTTAAGTATGAAGGACTTTTGAATGGAAATGATTGGTTGATTTTGGTAGTTGGTTTTGTAGTGGCATTTTTGACAGCGCTTTTAGTTATTAAATTTTTATTACGTTATATTCAAAATCATAATTTTAAGATTTTTGGATATTATAGAATAATTTTAGGGCTTATTATTTTATTAGCACCATGGGTTTGGTCAATGATAAAAATAGTAGATTAAATATTATGAATTACGAAATACTTTTATATTACAAATACATAAACATCCCTAATCCGGATGAATTTTGTGCTCAGCAAAAAGCACTTTGTCAAAAGCTTGGTTTCAAAGGCAGGATTATTATTACTAGTGAAGGTATAAATGGCACTGTGGAAGGATTACGAGAAAATACCCAGAAGTATGTTGATGAAATGCTTAAAGATCCAAGATTTGCAGACATGAATTTCAAAAGAAGTGAAGGAACGGGTAGTGCCTTTCCTAAGCTATCGGTAAAATCACGCACAGAAATTGTGAGCGCCCATTTGGGAGATAATGATGTTAATCCAAACATTACAACTGGTAAATATTTGTCAGCTGAAGATTTGCATAGTTGGATTCACAGCGACAAAGAATTTTATATTGTGGACATGCGCAACGAGTATGAACATTCGGTTGGTTTTTTTAAGAATTCGGTTTTGCCTCCACTGAAAAATTTTAGAGATTTACCAAAGATTCTTCCAGAGCTAGAACATTTAAAAAATAAAACAGTGGTGACCGTTTGTACGGGTGGGGTACGTTGTGAGAAGGCTTCTGGATTCCTCGTTAAGCATGGATTCAAAGATGTCTATCAATTACACAACGGTATTGTGACCTATATGGAAAAATACCCAAATGAAGATTTTTTGGGTAAGCTATATGTGTTTGATGGGCGTGTGACAATGGGCTTTAATAGTTCAGACAAGCCAGCGGTAATAGTTGGTAAATGTCGAAAATGCAAAGTATCTAGCGAGCATTTTGTAAATTGTGCTGAACCAAGTTGCCACGATCATTTTATTTGTTGTGAAAAATGTTTGGATAAAAAAGGCGAGGCTTTTTGTAATTGGAAATGCGCTTTGCTTAAAAAATTACGGGATACGTTTCCAATGTTTAAACATAGCGTTAAGAATAAAAGATCTGTATGGTAATAGTTTCTGGTATAGTGGTAGAAGGCAAAAAGGATGGCCGAAAGCTGGGTTTCCCAACCGCTAATATTGTTTTGTCAGAACAGATGGAGGATGGAATTTATGCTGGCAAAACCAAAGTAGGAGGTAAAGAATATCTGGGAGCCATATTTGTATACTCTGCCGGTAATTTATTTGAAATACATCTTTTAGATTTTAGCGGTGATTTGTATGGGAAGTTTTTGGAGGTAGAAGTGGGGGAAAAATTGAGAGATTCAAAAAAGTTTGATAATGAAGAAGATTTGAAAAAACAGATAGCAGAGGATGTTGAGCAGGTAAGAAAGTTAGGTCATTAATTTATCTGTCATTCCGACCGAGCCTCAAGGCGAGTGGAGGAATCCCTTAAACATAATATCTATAATAACCAAGTATATGGATATATAATTGCAATTCGTTCGGAAAAGTTCGCAAGCGACTTTTCTCTCACTTCATTACAATTATAAGGGATCCCTCGACGGAGTTTATACCCTTCAGGGTGCTCGGGATGACAATTGTGTGTTTTTGTATGTTCACAGGCATTATAAAAAAAATTTCCACCATAGAGAGTATTGATTCCAAAAATGGAAGCCTTTTTGCAGTGATAAAAAAAGAAAAAGATTGGCCGGTAGAGCTTGGGCAAAGTATTTCTATCAACGGTGTTTGTTCAACTGTCCAGAAATTTGATAAGAATAGTTTTTTGGTGGAATGGATGCCTGAGACTCTTAAAAAAACTACAGTATCAAGTTTTAAAAAAGGCCAGTTGGTAAATTTGGAAACAAGTTTGAATTTGAATTCTCTGCTTGATGGTCATATTGTGCAAGGGCATGTGGATACGGTCGGTAAAGTATTGGAAATAAAACCTTTGAAAGATTCAAAAATTATAAAAATAAAAACCCCGACCAAGTTTCTGAAGTTGATAGTTGATAAGGGGTCAGTGGCGGTTGATGGCATCAGTTTGACGGTGGTTGATACAGGGCGTGATTGGTTTACGGTGTCGCTGGTAAGTTATACGATTGCTAATACAAATTTTCAAAATACAAAAAAAGGGGATCTGGTAAATATTGAGACAGATGTCTTGGCGAAGTACGTGGCCAGGTTGATGAAGAAGTAAAATCGTTGCCTCGGCAAACCACCCCTACCCCTCCTTGGAAAGGAGGGGATGACAACTATTAACCTTCCAAATCGGCAATATCCTGTTTATATTTATCTGCCTGGGCCATTACATTATCTCCGTAGAAACGGTAACGCACATTGGTGCCACCGGAGAAATAACGCATAGCCGCCTTCCATTCACCATCGCGCGTGCCATCGGCACCGTTGTTTTTTAGTAGTAGGGCTGCGCCCATGAAGGCGTCACGAATGTCCCAAGGATCAGCTGGAGTTTTGCCAGTAATGGCGCTCACTTTATCTTTGTAGCCTATCCAGGTTGAGGGGATAAATTGTGCCGGACCCATAGCTCCGCCCCAACCAAGTTGAGAGCCGTCTTTGTTTTTCATCGGACAAGAAACGGGGGTGACATCAGGATCACGGCCTAGTTCGGAAGTAATAGTTACAAATGGTTCATGGTCGCGAGTTGGTTTCATAATTATTTTCCAGCCTTTTTCTGGTGGGTCGCCAGGGCGATTGCAGGTGCCGACATTTTTGCCTAGGTTTGATTCTTGAGTGAGAATAGCGAGAAGAAACGCGGGGGAGACGCCGGTTTGTTTGCTGGTGGCTTTGGCGATGTCTACCGCTTGGCCAAAGGTTATTTGTTTTCCGACTCCTAGTAATTCATAAATACGACTGCGAATTTGAGCGGCCTGTTTTTTACTATCTTGCAGAAGGCTTTGGTAGGAAATTTCAAGTCCTTTAGTCTCCTCTAGTAATTGAGTTTGTTCTTGGAGCTTGCCACCCAAGGAGCCTTGTTGGATTTTAGCGATATTGAGGAGTTCTTCGGCGTCGGTTTGTTGGTCTTCGTAGACGACCTGTTGTTGGTTTAAATCTCTTTGTAGTTTTTTGGATTCTTGGACAAGATTAGTGATAGAGTTAGAAAGTTTTTCGTAGTTGGTTGCCTCCACAAAAGCCTGACTAACACCTTCGTTTATAAAAAGATTGAGCAGGAAAAAATCACGGCCTTTTTGTTGGACTATACGAACAAGTTTGGCGAGTTCTACTTTTAGGCGAGCGATCTTTGATTTGTTGGTTTCTATGGCTGAGCTAGTTTTTACTAGCTTCTCTTCTAGGTTGGCTATTTTTATGTTAGTAGCTTTTATTTCTAGTCGTAGTCTAGTTTCTTCGGTTTTGAGTTGTTTGATTTTATTGGCCAGGGTTTTTTTCTCGCCTTTGGTAGTGCTAAGTTGTTTTTCTAGGTCTGCAATTTGATTTTCAATGGCCTGTAATTGTCCTTCCAGTTCTTGGCGGGCGCTTGTGTCTATTTGGGAGACTTGGGCAAATACTGGTTTGCCAAAAACTATGCTAAGAAGCATTAGGAAGATAGTGAGTTTTTGGAAGGTTTTTTTCATGAGATGTAGGTCATGGCTTATATTTACATACCATTTTGTCTTAAAATATCTTGCACCCGTTTTTTGATTGCTTTATCCCACTCTGATCCACCTTCATTTAGGCGCGTTCTTAGTATTTCTAATATGCCAGCTGTGTTTTCTGAGAAATTTGGGTTTGTTAGCATCTCGATAAGTTGAGTAATATTATAACCATTTAGTCCTTCGTGCAAAGATTCATCTCTTCTGGTAGGCGCTGGTTCTCCTCTTCCGCTTGGCCCTCTTTCAAATTTACTTCCGTTTCCCATATTTTTTATCATTAATAAATTAACTACTCTAGGATACCAGGTTTTGGGCCTTTTCTCAACCCAAATGGTTTAAATAATGGGTTTTGATAGACAATAAATGGGTTTTTTGCTAAAGTATAATGAATATTATGAATTTCATCTTGGCAACTTACTCTCTACTTTTTCTGTTTTTAGCTTGGAAGAACTTTCGCTGGGCTATTTTTTTGTTTATTGTATTGTTGCCTACTTATCTAATTCGGTTTGAGTTATTTCATATTGGTATTTACCCATTTCCTTCCACGCTGTTAGAGGTAACTTTTGGTTTGTTGTTCTTGGTTTGGTTGGTTAGGTACGGTCAGGAAGATGTTAAAAAGATTATAGCCATTTCCAAAAGGCATAAGTGGTTTTTTGTGGCCTTTGATCTATTTTTTCTATCATCGGTTGTTAGTATCTTTGTCAGTGATATGGTATTTTTCTCGCTAGGAGAGTGGCGAGCTTATTTCTTGGAACCGATGATTTTATTTTTGATTTTGCTTGGTAGAAAAGAAATCTTCAAAACAAATGATTTTATTTGGGCCTTAAGTTTTTCTACCTTAAGTATCAGTATTTTTTCAGTTATTCAAGAATTGACGGGCTGGGGGATTGCTACCCCTGAATGGGCAAATGAAGCTACTCGTAGAGTAACGGCTTTTTTTACTTCGCCTAATGCGGTTGGGTTATATTTAGCGCCAATATTTATGTTGATGGTTGGGTTCGCATTAAATTATAGAGAAAAAATAAAAGGCAAAAGTTTTTGGGCATTAGTAATTACTTTAATTTTATCTTTATTAGCTATTTTTTTCACTAAGTCTCAAGGCGCGTGGATTGCGGTAGGGGCCGGTGTTTTAGTATTGTTATTTTTCATTGGTTATAAAAAAATTACAATTGGTCTGGCTATTGCTGGGATTATTTTTTCTTTGGTTATGCCATCTGTACAAGAGGGGGTATTATTTAGAGATCAAGCAGGCAAAAATCGTTTACGGCTTTGGGGTTATTCATGGACTTTTTTGAAACAAAACCCAAAAAACTTTATGTTGGGTACAGGCGTACGTCAGTTTTTTCGCAAAATACAGAAACCATATTACGACACAAAAGTTATGGAACGACTCATCTATCCGCATAATATTTTTCTTAATTTTTGGACAGAAATTGGCTTATTTGGCATGTTGGCAATAGTCTTTATCTTGGGGTATGCTACCTATTTATCTAATAAAATAAGACAAAATAACAAGATAATCGGCGCTGGGCTTCTAGCTATGCTCACAGCTTTGGTAGTGCATGGACTAGTAGATGTGCCGTACTTTAAAAATGATTTAGCGTTTTTATTTTGGATTTTAATTGC
>CAYIJG010000014.1:0-16714 GCA_964363685.1 uncultured Gammaproteobacteria bacterium | reverse complement strand
CCGGTGCGTAAAAAGATTGATTGTCCTGCGATTTTTGCCTTGATAGTAATTCCACCTCTCTTATATGGCAGCCGGCGCTGTTCACCATGCACATAAATACGATTACCTTGGACTGAACCATCGTGGTTATACTTTATCAAAGCTTGAGCATCAGAAACCATCTGATTAATCACCGCCTCGTTCTGACTTGATAAACTATAGCTCTTTATTTTCTGTTCTTCTACGACTGTATTTTTTTCAGAGATTGTCACTTTCACACTTTCTTCCACTTTTACTTCTGTGTTTTCTTCCTTGTCCGTCGAAGCCGTAGCGGAGTCGGATTTTTTCTTATCAGATTTGGCAGAGAGAGGTTGAGATAACTTTGATCCATCACGATATAAGGCCATCGCTTTTAATCCCAACTTCCAAGAAGCCACGTAGGCAGTTTTTACATCATCAAGCGTCGCTTCGTGTGGCATGTTGATAGTCTTGGAGATAGCGCCGGATAAAAATGGCTGGACTGCGGCCATCATGCGGATATGACCAAGGAAGTGAATATAGCGCTGACCTTTTTTGCCATTCTTGTTAGCCGTATCAAAAACCGCATAATGTTCTTTGCGCAAATGGGGCGCGCCTTCTATAGTCATGGCTCCACAAACAAACTCGTTGGCGGTAGCAACCTGCTCGGTCGTAAATCCAAGAGCGGAAAGTAAATTGAAGTTTGGATCATTGTATTGTTCACTAGAAAAACCAAGTCTCTGTAAACAATCTTCTCCCAATGTCCAAACATTAAAAGCAAAAGCAAGCTCAAATATGCCGGCTAATGATTTTTCTATTTTTTCTAACTCAATACTGGTCAGGCCTTTTTCTTTCAAAGTCTCGTGATTAATAAAAGGAGCATTTTTGAGAGTGGCGCGACCGCGAAGATAATCGATCGTGTCATTTACTTGGCTTTCAGTGTAACCCAAAACTTTTAAGGCCACCGGCACAGATTCGTTTACGATTTTGAAGTAACCGCCACCGGCTAATTTCTTGAATTTTACTAAAGCAAAATCTGGTTCCACACCGGTAGTCGCGCAATCCATTAGTAAGCCAATAGTGCCAGTAGGCGCAAGTAGGGTTGTCTGGGCGTTGCGATAACCATATTGTTCTCCCATCTCTATGGCTTTGTTCCAACTCTCGCGAGCGGCGACTAACAAATAGGCTGGGACATGCTCTGGATTAATACCCATTGGCTTGATAGCCAAATCTTCATACTCATCATCGGAAGCGTTGAAAGTAGCCCGACGATGATTGCGCATTACCCGCAACATATCTTCTCTGTTTTCTTGATAATAAGTAAAGGTTCCCAAAAACTTCGCCATTTCTGCAGATGTCGCATATGATTCAGCCGTCATAATGGCGGTAATGGTACCGGCAAAAGCCATGGCTTCTGGAGAATCATACGGAATACCGGCAGTCATAAGCACACTACCGATATTGGCATAACCCAAACCAAGAGTCCGGAAATCATAACTATTTTGAGCGATCTCTTTACTTGGGAACTGAGCCATCAGGATGCTGATTTCCAATACTACAGTCCAAAGCCTGGTAGTATAAGCAAAGGCATCAACATCAAAAGTGAAATTTTCAGTATTGTAATAGAATCCTAAATTGATAGAAGCAAGATTACAAGCAGTATCATCCAAGAACATATACTCACTGCAGGGATTGGAGGCGTTGATTCGTCCTGATTTTGGAGAGGTGTGCCAATCATTGATAGTTGTATCAAATTGCAAACCCGGATCAGCGCAAGCCCAAGCCGCCGCCGCAATTTTATCCCACAGTTCGCGGGCTGGCACAGTCTTAATAATTGGTTTTCCTACTCGCCCCACTAAATTCCAATCTCTTTCATTCTCCAAAGCTTCCAAAAATTCTTGACTAACACGCACAGAATTATTTGAATTTTGACCTGACACTGTCTGATACGCTTCACCTTCATAAGCAGAATCATAGCCACCAGCAATAAGGGCTGCCACTTTTCTTTCCTCTTTTACTTTCCATTCAATAAATTCTTCAATATCGGGGTGATCAATGTTAAGTACAACCATTTTGGCTGCCCGGCGAGTCGTACCGCCAGATTTAACAGCCCCAGCAGCGCGATCGCCGATTTTTAAGAAACTCATAAGCCCTGATGATTTACCACCACCGGAAAGCTTTTCACCGTTTCCGCGTAAGTTAGAAAAGTTTGTACCTGTACCACTGCCATATTTGAATAATCTTGCTTCTCGAATCCAAAGATCCATAATCCCGCCTTCGTTCACCAGGTCATCTTTTACCGCCTGAATAAAACAAGCGTGTGGCTGAGGGTGAGTATAAGAATCTATAGAAGCAGTCAGAGTTCTGTTTTCTGGATCTACATAATAATGCCCTTGAGCTGGGCCATTGATGCCATAGGCCCAATATAAACCCGTATTAAACCATTGTGGTGAGTTTGGGGCCACACGCTGAGAGATAAGCATGAAAACTAGTTCTTCATAAAAAATTTGCGCATCTTCAGGCGTAGCAAAATAGCCGTACTTTTCTCCCCAATAGCGCCAAGTGCCGGCTAACCTGTGAGCTACCTGCTTCATGCTGTGTTCTGGGCCAAGCACTGGCTGACCATTGGCGTCCTTTTGCAAGGTTCCATCGGCATTATATTGAGGCACGCCCGCTTTGCGGAAATATTTTTGCGCCAAAATATCAGTGGCTACTTGAGACCAGGTAGTTGGCACTTCCACTTCATTCATCTCAAAAACCATCTTACCGCTCGGTTCGCGAATCACGGAAGAACGGAGCTCGTATTGGAACATGTCATACGGACTGACACCCTCTTTGGTAAAAAGTCTCGGGAAATGAAGCCCTTCCGGGGAGTACTTGAAGCTATTATCCAAAACAAAGGTTTTGGTGGCAACGGCGTTACGCATATTGGAAATGAGTGAGCGAAATAATCAAATGTTTTGATTATTTCCGAATGAATGAGAATATATGGTGGAACCTATATATTTGAAATATTAATTGATAATTCATAGTTAACAGCCATTTGCCCATGGTAATGAAGCATCTAGTCAATTAACTATGAACTATCCACTAAACCGACTATATAGTAGCACAAATTTATTTCAACCACTACATATAGTAAAAAAGAGGGCAAAAGACATTATACCATTTTTAAAAAGTTTGTGCCAAATGACCATCTCGGCCTATAAACAAAGGAGAAAAAAAGTTATCCCCAGTTTAGAAAAATTCTACTCGGCACATTATCCAAAAAGTAGACTTGAATTTTTTTTTAAGATATAATTGATTCATAAAAATATGGATACTCAAACCCCCGAAGAAGAACAAAGATTAACATCTCCCGAAGTTGAAACTGAAGAAGTGACTTTGGATATTACTTTACGTCCCCAAAAACTAGAGGACTTTATTGGTCAACCCCAAATCAAACAAAACCTGGGAATTTCTATGGAAGCGGCCGTAAAACGTGGTGAATCTCTAGAGCATATTCTTCTTTATGGCAATCCTGGGCTTGGCAAAACAACGCTAGCCAATATCATTGCTCGCGAGATGAATAGTAATATAAAAATTACTTCCGGTCCGGCTCTCGAAAAAGTTGGCGATCTGGCCGCTATCCTTTCCAATCTGCAAAACGGAGAAATTTTATTTATCGATGAGATTCACAGACTAAATAAAACTATTGAAGAGGTCCTATACCCTGCTTTGGAAGACTACTCACTAGATATTATCATCGGCAAAGGACCGGCCGCTCGCACCATCCGTATGCCACTGGCAAAATTCACTCTCATTGGCGCCACTACCAAAATCGGTATGATCTCCGCGCCCTTACGCGATCGTTTTGGCCATACCTTTCATTTGGATTTTTATGATCACGCTGACATTGAAACTATTCTCAAACGCAATGCCAAAATTTTAAATGTTGATATCGAACCCGAAGCGACACTTCTTATCGCAGAGCGTTCCCGTCGCACTCCGCGTATTGCCAATCGACTTCTCAAACGAGTCCGCGATTTTGCCCAGGTAAAACACGACGGTAATGTCAATAAAAAAATTGCCAGCGATGCACTAAGCATGCTCGCCATTGATGAACTGGGGCTAGATGAAACTGATAGAAGATTACTAGAAACGCTAATAGAAAAATTTGCCGGTGGTCCGGCTGGGCTCAATACTCTGGCAGCGGCTATCAGTGAAGAAATGGATACAATTGAAACTATTTATGAGCCATTTCTGATGCAAATGGGATTTTTGGAACGCACACCGCGAGGGCGCAGGGCCACTTCTGCCGCCTACAAACATCTAGGTTTTGACATTCCAAAAATACAAATTTTAATATAAAAATATGTTAATTATTCCCCTCTACACCCTACTCATTATCTATGCTATTTTTTTAATTGTTTTCCTTACTTTTTTTGCTATCAATTTTTTTCATATAATTTTGACTGGCACAACCACCTTGGGTAGTTTTATTATTACATTTATTATCATGGCCCTGTCTGTTCTTACCCTCTTTGGCACTTGGTATTATCTCCAAAACATAGACTGGCAACAACCACTGTTTACTCTAAATCTTTCCAATATTACCAACTTGTTTAATGGTGGTAATGGGCAATATTTTTAATCATATGTCTTTAAGCTCACTCATCAAACAAAAATCTTACGAAAAAATAATTTTTATTCAACGCCGACATCCGATTACTTTTGTACCTTATATTATATTCTTCTTACTACTACTGACCGCTCCTTTTGGACTATACTGGCTTATATCCAATTCCTCATTAAACCAACTCTTCCAAAATCAAAATGGATTTATTATTGGCGTTCTAGGAGCTAGCCTTTACTATCTATCTTGCTATTTATTCTTTTATACCAATTTTGTGACCTTTCATTTGGACTTATGGATTGTCACTAATGACCGACTCTTGGACATATCACAAACAGGGCTGTTCCACAGAACAGTCGCTGAATTAGATTTATACCAAATTCAAGATGCTAGCTCAGAAATCAAGGGATTTTTTCCTTCACTTTTTAATTATGGCAATATATTTTTACAGACTGCCGGAGAAATACCTAAATTTACTTTTAAAAATGTGGCTAATCCAAACCATCTCAGAGAACAAATTTTAAAACTGGCTTCAGAAGATAAAAAATTCCACGAACAACATTAGGCTAATATACCTTCTCAACCTTCGTATCAGCATAATAATATTCTAAAATTTGCTGATATGTCCAACCATCCTTCATAGCTCTCTGCTGGGCATCATAGTTACTCATCCCTAGCCCATGCCCCAGCATCTTCTTGCCTTTGTCATACTTGGCTACCACACTTTTGAGCCACGGCCTATATTTGTCTGCACTTTTAGTATTTCCATTAGAGTGGCTAAAATAAAACGTCATTACAGGATTACTTTTATAAGTAACCATTTCGCCATATGTATCCTTGGTTGCTTGGGTTGCTCTTGGCATAAATAACTCCGAATTATAGCCAAGATAGAGTTGGTCAGCGGTAGTTGGAAACACATCAAACAGCCTTTTTTCCGTTGGCGCACTCTTGCTAATATGCGTATAAGCATACGAACGAGCGGCTACAGACAGGGCTTTAATATATTCAGTTGACGCGCTATCGTGGGTCTCGGCAATTCCGGCCACATAAGAATCCAACGGCAGTTCGTTTATAACATACGGCATTTTACTCTTTGGTGAATATCGATATTCCAGAGCCCCACGATACACATTAAAGTTTATCTTGCCTCTGCCTTTGACCGGTCGGTTATAATTTTCTAAACTAAAAAAACTATTTTGGTCTTGCGGGATAAAACGAAAATATTCTGTAGAACTAAACTCCACGCTATCGCTTTTTACAGTATATAATGCTTTTTTATAACTAATTTCAACCACTTCTCCTGGAGAAACTCCCCCTCTCGAAACTCCCCCAGTCCAAATTTCATAGACAAATTCTGATTTAAACTTTACTGTTTCGCTGGTTTTATACAAGCCAACGCGAATTATTGGTTCAGGTTTAAGTTCTCTGGCTGGCACAGTATATTCTAATACCTGAATAATTTCCGCTGTACTGGTAGCCACAATATTTTCTGTGGCTGTGGGAAAATACTCAGTTTCCACTTGCGCCCACACTGGGTTTATACAAATCAAAAGAATAATGGCAATGATCAGAGAGTTTTTAAGAAATGAAGAAATAATCATAACTGTATAAGTTTAGCATAAAAACAAAAACACGCCAAGTGATCTGGGCGTGTTTTCTTAGGGTAAAAGTTTATTTTAATTCTTTTTCAATCTGCTCTATTTCTTTATTAATAAATTTCTCAGCGGCATTGAGCTGATTTTTCAATTGTATTAAAATTTTAGCCTCTTCTTTGGTTAATTCTCGCTTTAACTGGACTTTTTCCAAGCTAGAAATCTGCTTACGGGTATTTTCACGCAATTCATCAAAAGCCACATGCACACTTTTTTCCATATCTTCCACTTCTTTCTTGATTTTACGTTTGAGCATAACAAACTTACGCCAAGTATACCAAATCATTACTATTAACAATATAATTAAGGCTAACAATGAAATAACAACCGACAGATAACTAACGATAAGTGATCCAAGTTTCAAAATTGCTCTTTGGGAAACAATGATTGATACCTTTTCACTTGGACGGCTCTTGGCACCCTTATCGTTTTCGGCTTCAGCCCAAACTGCATACACCCCTTCGCTTAATTTACCTTCAAAGATAAATTTAAAGTTGCCATTACTACCTACTCGGACAAACTGCTTGACAGCCTCAGACCCTTCTTTTTGCAAATAAAGTGTCACTTTGGCATCAGGATAGCTTTGACCTTTTATTATCAAAGTTTCTCCGGTGGTTATTTGTTCAGGGTATTCGGTAATCTTTGGCGCTTCCATTGAATCTACGCTCAAATCTAGGGATGCGGTTAGGAAATTTCCGGCATAATCGATTGTCTTGGCTACCGCTGTATGCTTACCTGGCATGAGGGGATTTGTCGTAAAGATATGAGTGCCGTCATCAACCCAGGTTTGCGCCTGTTCGTTATCTATTTTTATTTCATATTTACTTATACCCGAACCCAGATCTTTGGCGTTAACTGACAGTTTGGCTTTAGGGTCAAGAGGGTTGATTGGTTCAACCAAGGTTAAATCGAAAAATTCCGGATTTTTGGTATCTATTTGAAATTTATAATGCGTGATCGCACCCCAACCATAAGAGTTTCTCAAACGAATATGAAAATACCACTGACCATCTTCTACATCAGTATAGGTGTGAGAACTCATAACGCCGTCAGATTGAGTGCCTGGATTACTATTATATTCATGGTCTCCCAAAATACTCACCCCTGTGGTACCTACGGGCAGCGTCCAAGAAAACTGTGGGTCATTGCCAACACACCACCCATCAGGACTGGAACAGTTTTTTGAGACCACTCTCGGCGCGGCGGGTACTCCAGTTGCTTCTACCGGAGAGGTTGATTCCTCTGGGGTGGGGTTAGCATTTACCCCCTCTAAAGAAAATCTGGCTGACCCCATGGAAGTTAAAATATTAGTACCATTACCATCATTGGCTAAAACCGAACCGTTGGTCAATCGCACCTGAGCATCGCCCACCGCCTTGGCTTTTAACGTAAAAGAGATTAGTTTGCCGCCCGAGCCTTTATAGCCAGGATTGAGCACAATGCCCTCAAACCTTACCGTATCTGCCGAAAAGGATGGTTCCTGCGCCCAGAGAGAAAACAAGGATCCAGATTTAGATATAGAAACAACTTCTAATTTATCACTATCTACATCAATTTCTCCCGAAGCAGCATTCATAACCTGGTCGGCACTGGAGACATAAACTGAAACAGTAAAAGTCTTGCCAACTTGTTTAGCGCCTGAACTTGGAGAAAAATAAAGGGTCGCGGCCAAAGTATTGGTCGCTACAAAAAAAGATCCAAAAAATAAAACTCCAAGGATTGTTTTTTTTAATAACGCGAAGAACGTTTTTTCCTTGACCATAGAGACCCTCCAAGTAAAAGAAGTAAAGATAATAATATTATACACCAAAACCAGAAATTCTCATAAAGTTTTTTACCCCCAATCGGAGCTACGACTGTTACTACCTCGTTCCCAGCTCTATCTACCGCTTTGATATAAACAAAACTTTGGCGGGTTTGATCAGACAATAGTTGCGGACTTTGTGCTGATTGCCAAGATAATTTTTTATAATCTGAAAGCTGACCACCTTTTTGTTCGGCTATTTCATAGTGATCAATGCCTGATTTTTTATCATGACCATAAAAAACTACTACCCAATTATTATTCTCAATGCTGTTGTCTTTTATAATTTCTACAAATAATGGTTCGGGTGATTCTTTATCATCTATGACCAGAACTGGTTGAGATGAGATAAAATTTTTTTCAATTTTAATCATTGGAATCTTACTTACCGTTACTTTGGCTGGGCTACCTTGACCGTTGTTTAACAAAACTAGAATTCCTTCTGTTTTTAGACTAGCTTCGCCTTCATTATTAGCCCTAAATATAAGGGAAAAAACGCTTTTAGTTTGAGCAAAACTATTAAACCCCCCGGGAGTAATACCAGAAAATTCAACCATGCCATTATTTTTATTTTGTCCCGGATCCTTTACCCACAGGCTAATCACGTTATTAGCATCTCTAACTTCTTTCAAAGTTAAAATATTTTTATCAAAAATTATTTTACCCTCGATGGCATTGATTTCTTCCATCTCAGTATCTAATAACACATTCACTTGAAAATCCTGATTTACTCCAACTTTAGTTGGTATATCAAAAGAAAAATTAGCGGCAAATAACAACGAAGGGTTTATAATATAAAATATAAAAAATAGTACGATAAAAATATAATACTGCCTACTCATTCTAAATAAAAAATTATTCATATTTTTATATTAACCCTAAAACTTAGGCCTGTCATCCCGACCGTAGTGGAGGGATCCCTTATACCCATTCAGCGGATAAATCTTGCCAGTGGGTGTTTATTTTGTTTATTAAATCCTGTTTTTTAAATCTGTTCCAGTTTTTTAACTGCTTTTCTCTAGCTATCGCCAATTTTATATCAGAATAATTTTCATAAAAAACTAATTTGCGACATTTGTATTTTTTTGTAAAACCTCCAATCAAATTCTGTTTATGCTCTGAAATTCTACGAACCAAGTCGCTAGTTACCCCGACATACAATGTTCCAGTGTCGCTGGCCATTATATAAACATAGTAATCTCTAAAATTCATAGTTTAAGGGATTCCTCCGCTCGCCTTGAGGCTCGGTCGGAATGACAAACATTGCGTATCCACATTACAGATAGTGTTCTATATCCTATATCCTTCGCCGTACTACCCGGTCCAATAATAAGCCATGATACTTAAATCAGTTAAATCAACCTTGCCATCACCATTTAATCTTTCAATTTCTATGGGCTTGAAAGCATCACTGGTTGATCTTTTATACCAAAAAGCGGCAATAGAAAAATCTACCAGGTTGACCTTGCCATCTTTATTCAAATCCCCTTTTAAAAAACTCTCGTTGTCTTTGGTTATATTTTTGTTTCCGACAGCAAAACTTACCGACTTACCAAAACTGCTTATTTCATTGCTCACGGCGGCTTTAGATTTGGTCAGATGCTCCCCTATTTCCAAAGGAGCTGTGTCCAAATTATACAAATAAGCGCCGCTAGCATCACTACCGGCCGTAGCAAAAATCTCATTCTCTGAATTAACCACAATGGTAATACGGGAGTTAGGAGCACTTTGACCAAAAATAGCGAGGTTATCACCTTTTTTTACCTGGCTTTTATCTACCGCAATAGTTGGCGCAATAAAAATTCCACTCACATTGGTCGTAGCACCCGCTGTAACCCCTACTGGAAAACTCAATAAACTGGAACGATCGCCTCGACTGTCTTAACTATAAACAGAAAATATATAATTACCAGCCGAAAGCGCTGACAAGGTTATTTGGAAATTTGCGTCTTGTCCGGCTACAGTTGAGGCTGACACCTGGGCGTCTTTGAGGAGAGTGACCGTGCTTCTTGGATAAGCGCGACCGGAAAAAATTACAGTCGTCTGCCCGCCCACAGGTCCGCCACCTCCGCCGCCACCGCCCCCTCCTCCACCTCCGCCTCCGCCGCCACCCCCACCAGCAGGCGCAGCTACCGGCGTTGCAGATACTTGAGTTGAAGTCACAACCGAATCACCCAAAAAATCTAAAGCTCGTACGACAAAATAGTAAGTAGTGCCGTTGACCAGGCCAGAGGCAGTGCGTGTAAAAACATTACCAACATTGGTAAACACATACGGCCCACCTGAATTTGTAGATTGTCCTACAGCATAACCGGTTATATTGAACCCCAGACTGCCTAAGGCTGATGTCCAATTGAGCACCACTTGAGCATCGCCGGCTGTAGCTGAAATAATAGGACTACTAACAGATGGAAAATAAAAAAAACCAGCGCGACTGATAAAGGCGCTGCTGGTATTTTCACCAATTATTATTTGGCCGGTGCCGCTAAATAACTGGAAATTTGTGGAAGTTGATTTGGCGCCACTGAGAGTGACGACCGGACTAGAATTAACGAAATTTGAAGAACTAAAATCTTCTGCCCAAACAATCGTTGCTATTAACGAACCAAATAAAACCAAAGATAACAGTAGTTGTTTTTTTGCCATAGTTTCGTCTGTCATTTCGAGCAGAGCCGTAGCGAAGTCGAGAAATCCCTTACACTATGAATCTGCAATAAAACCTAAACTTTGCAATAACAAAGTATAAGGGATCCCTCCACTACGGTCGGGATGACAAACTACGACCTTAGCTTATGCTGAATGAGGTGAAATGGGCTCGTGGGATGACAAACCAAAATTATGGAGTTGCAGGTGTAGTTGGAGCAGGAGTTGGGGCAACAGGAGTAGTTGGAGTTCCAATTACAAGTGGAGCCACTTCGATGATCTTATTTGTTCTAGGGCGGTACATGATAGCTTTTAGAGCTCTGGTATAGATCAAAACCTTATCACCATCTTCGGCTCTAGCAAAAAAAGCTTGCTCGGCTTTTAATTTGGCAGGGTCAGTGACAGTGGCGATAGTTGGAGTTTCATCTTCTGGTAAAAGCACTAACTTACCGACCATATCAATAATTTTTGCATTTTCTTGCTGAGCCACTTCGGTAGGATTTACTTTTAATTTACGAACTTGCTTGTATAATACTCCGCTGGTTCCGGCTAAAATAAGTGTTAAAACTGCTAAAACCACTAATACTCCTTTGAGATTGTTTGATGGCATATAGATGATTAATTTAATAATTATTGATAATAAATTTATTTATAAATTCTAACGACCTTTAATAAAAAAGTTAGCTGTAAAAATTATACCATAATTTTATAAAATTACCAAAAGCGCTGTTGATAAACTATTGGCTACTGTTTAATCGCCCCCCCCTCACGCCTTCATATACCGTTTTTGAAACATCGGCAATTGCATCAGCCATCGCTTCAAAGTCATTGCCTTTAGTCATGACGCATAACATATATGGCAAACTCTTCTCATAGACAATGCCACAATCGTGTAAATACTTTTCTCCGGTGGCAGTCTGGCGTTCACCAAACTTATGGGCAACGGTAATTGATTTAGGCACGCCGGCCACTATCCCCTGGTCAAATTCTGTTTGAGATAGTAGGTTTAGAGCCTGTTCTGAATACTCTCTGCTTAAAAAAGTGCTATTATAGAGGATCCGAAAAAAAGAGCCGTACGTCCGTGCTGAAATAATGTAATTATCACTATCAGGAGTAGGGATATCTAAATATGTATAAGTTTGCTTCAGCGTACTACTTATCGCATTATATAATACAAAATAAGCATTATTATCCGAATACCTAATCATGTGTTCTACGGCCCCTGCCACAGAATAGTCGTGGCCTTTTACTAGTTCTTTGCTGGCCTTAAAATATTCCACATTATTGTACGATTCCCCCTTATACTTAAACATTAGCTTGAGCACAGACGGATCGCGTTCCGCTTGGGCAAATACAGTTATCATCATCGGTACTTTGAGCAGGCTGGCCGGAGCAAATGGTTCTTTTTCATTGATACCAAACCAAGGACCATTATTTAGATCTCTAAAATAAACTGAGGTGTCTATGATATCTCCTTCTTGTTTTCGGGCCGCAATTAACTGATCCACGCTATCTCTAATTTGAGATAGCTTGTCATTATTAATGCTGTTAATCTCTCCACAATCCAACAAGGGGTTGATAAATTTCCATTCTGAAGATTTGTTATATGAGGCTTGCCGCTCGGAAGATTGTTGTAGATGAGCATACCGTCGCTCTTGAAACCACACACCCATTATCATGCCCGTACCAAAAATTAAGAGGCCTATCAGAGTAACAAAAAAATACTTTGCCTTATTGCTCTTCATACAAATATTTCATTATGGCGCAGGTTCAGGTGTGGGCGCGGGTTCTACTAGCGGTGGCGGTACTGCTTCAACTATTATTGGTTCTTCTGCTGGCTGATCAACTACCGGTTCATCTGCCACTGGAGCCGGGTCTGACGAATTTTCAACCACCGGCCCTTCTATTACTGGATCGGGGTTTGGCAAAGGCTCATCCGCGTTTGGCGTGCTAGTAGCCTGGTCGGAAATAATATCGTCGGTGCTGGTGGGCTCTTCCGCTAATACCGGTTCTTCAATAACGCCCGAATCTTCCACCACATCCGGGTCAGTGGATGTCTCAAAAATTAATGGCTCATTCAACTGATCGAGGAGAATATCCATTGTGCTACTAGTGCTAGTAACCACGCCAAATATCTTTGGATTCTTTACTGCCAATGCCAGCCAGTCAAATTCTATATCAAACGGTGCGTTCTTGTTCAATCTGATCACAAAACCAGTACTGCTGACTCGTGTGACGATATATCGAATATCCTGATCAAAGATAGCATTTTCTCGACTTTCAAGGAGTGTCCAGTCGGTGCTAGTTGGCACTACTTCGCCAAATATATCCGTAGTAGATGTGGCGGTGGAAGTAGAAATTTTAAATGATATATTTGCTTGTACTACAGGCTTCTCAATATACTCACGCTCAAAAGTAATAAACACTTCTCTGGTGCCTGATGCCACAACCGCGTATCCGCCAGAATCAGAATTGAGGTATGGTCTGCCAAAGAAGAAAGCGTCGCTCATAAATGTGGTTGTACCAGTAATAGCGCTAATACTATCTACTTGCAACCCGCCTCTAAACATCACATTATTTTCAAATACAATACCTTGTCCTGCTGTTAGCATACTCATATCCAGTATTGGTGAGCTGGTGTTGGTGCTTGAGGCAAACATCGCCAGCGTTATTTCGTTTGTCTCCAAACGCTGCATCAAATCCGCCATCGTGGTGGTGGCGCTATTTAGCCCGACTGAAAGGATTTCCAAACTGGAAGTAATGAACCTAATTACCGGACTATTTATATCTCTGACGGTCAGACTCATAAGCTGCAAATTGCCGTCAATACTTACATCACCCGCAAATGTGCTGGAACCAACCACGCTCAAACCTTTGAGGAAGGTCGCCAGCCCATCAACTTCCAGACTATTTGTTTCCAAACCGAACATTATAACAGTTGAAGTAGTGCTGGTAGCCTGACCCATCTGATCAATGGTGCTTGAGAGAATAGAAATTTGACTGGTAATAATATTAAGGCCTTCTATTTGATTAGCGCTAATAGCATTAGCTGTGAGCTTGCCGGCAAAGAAGCCGTTACCAAAGCTATCAAAGGTAATGACTGGCGTGCTGGAAACGTTATCATTAGTACTGGTATTGATGCCAAAAATACTAAACGCCTCGCCGGTTTGCAAATTGAGACTTAAGCCCGTGCCGGAGAATGTTTCTAACTTATCTACAATTAAATGTTCCGTTACTACTCGTGGAGAGATAACCTCTAATCCCGCTATTACACGATCGGTAAATATTTCAGACAACACTGTTGAAGTCGTCATTTCTTGTTTTTTCTGAATCATCTCCGCAAGAATCAACCTACTATAGTCCAGATCTGTTCTAATCTCATCAAGATCAATACCTTCATCGCGGAAAGCAACCGAAAGAAGAGCGCCAGTTGAATATGAGGTATTAACCATAATTAGAACTTCACACTGTTCTTCCTCTACACAAGCAGAGTCCTCAAGCGAGCGACCAATAGTAACCCCTGCTTTGGTGGAGCGCATTGCCACACCAGGAATAGAAGATATAGTCAATAAATCCCCGGCCAAAATCCGTCCGTTTTCCTCTGATACTTTGACCGGCACACGACCAGCCAGAGCAATAGGCCGTGGATGTAGACTACTACCTAGAATATCCATACCGATAGTTTGATATGGCGCAATTGATACAACCCCTACGACACTAGCTCTAACAGTTGCCTTCTCAAGTATAGATGATTTTTGCAGACCTATTCGTGAATCATACTCATATGTATTTGTGCTTATTGCCACTACATCCCCTGCCTCAACATCTGCTTCTGTTTCATACCATTCTGCTAAGTCACCCCCACTAGCAGTGTAGTTCATAGTGACAATAATACCATTTGCTCCCGCACCTCCGTTGGCTCCAGTTGTGTTATCTACATTTGCCGCACCACCACCACCAGAACCATAAGCACTACCATTTGCACCTACAACAGCGGTGTTAGCCGAGGCTTCTCCACCTGTTCCGCCGCCACCCCAATAGCTTGCTCCACCTGCTCCTCCTACAACTTCTTCGGGAATACAACCTCCTGTGACGTCTCCTGATCCTCCCGTTATATTTACATCTCCACCGCTTGCCGTTGCGCCTGCCCCACCAACCGCCATATCGGCGCTAAGACAAGAACCTGTAGAATTTACGCCTATGCCGCCATTTCCGCCGGTTGCAGAATTGTGAGCCCCGAATGAGGAGTTTGCTCCGGCAGTACCCGTACCACCTCCAGCAGCAGCTCCACCAGTGCCGGCATTATCCCCCACCGTTACAGTTTCCGTGGCACCAAGGCTGGCCACCGCAATCATTTCAATCGCCGTACCTCCTGCACCACCACCTCCTGCACCACCCTCGTTAGCTCCGTCACCATCGGCACCGCCACCGCCACCGCCTTCGGCAGTGGTAATAACATTGGTGAATTTCAATCCAGTGTAATTTGCCTTTGTCCAAGTACCATCTACAAGAAAACTCGTTACAACCACACCATCAATACCACTACCACCACCTCCACAACCAGTACAACTGCCTACTGTTAGATTTGTGATATAGGCGTTGGTGGAAGTCGCATTCGTTGAACTGACATTACTAAAGAAGGAATTGGTGGAAGTGATGCTTCTGGTAATTAAATTGCGCATATTAACCACGACCCCTGCCGTAGTAGTAAGGCCATTAATAGAGAGGGCGGCAGAATTTTTAAAATAATCGTACCGGGCAAAGTCAACACCATCACCAGTAACTTCTTCGCCTACCAAAAATATGGATTCGCCATTTGGCATCATACCAATACCTTCAAGCTGTAAGAAGTTAGCGGGTGCGTCCCACCAAGTAATGAGATTACCTTGAAGGTCTGCTTCTATCACTCTATCGTGAACTTCGTCGGTGGTGATAAATAGATGCTGAGTATTGCGATCAAAGTACACACTTGAAAGATCAGTCATGCCACCAGCAGCAGTGAGAAGGGCAGCTATAGGGAATAGTGTTGTACATGTGCCCGCTCGATTACAGCTATAGATATTTGGCGATGCTTTTTCTTCAACGATATAGAATACGTCTCTATCTGGATCGTAAGCAATACCTTCAGCGCCATCATTATTAACACCGACAGTCGCAGAAATATCTATGATAGTGCTCGTTACACTGTCAAAAACAATATTGTTTGTAGTCGAATTAATATGCGTGATTATTATTTTACCGCCTGCTTGTCCAACTGTATTTTCATGAACAATGGCGTATACATCATCATACATCCAGGTAATATCTTCTGGATCGCCAGGCAAAGTGATTTTTCTTATGAACATACCATCTAAAGTAAACTCAAACAGTCCTTTAGTAGCATCTGCATTGTTGTTAATAGCAAAGACCGTATTGTTGTTTGGATTATATGTAATGCCAGAAAGACCGGAAGCAGTGCCTGCAGGTAGAATACTTGGAGAATTTGTAGCCAAGAAATAATTGTAGTTGGAGACAAAAGTAACGTTATTACTATTGGAAGAAGTAGCTGCGGTAGTACTACCAAAACTAAACTTGTTCCACGTTCTCGTCAAAGATAGTTCCGGCATTTTTACTACCCTATCTCCACCCATATCAGTAAAGAAGGTGCTAGAAATTGTTTTAGCGGTGGCTGTGGCGGTAACAAAGAGATTGGTAGAAGTAATACTGGTGCCATTAGCATTGGTGAAAATGAGGCCAGTAGTTGTCACATTGGTACTATTTAAATATGTGATGGTACTACTAGTAAAGGTAGTGTTAGTCGTAAAGACAATGGCATCACCGACAATCCGCATAAATTGAGTCCCGGTCACGGTAGTGGCACTGTTGTAGAAGGCAAAATAGTCTGCCGTTGAGGTACTGACTATTCCCGGAGGTGGATTGCTACTACCACTGCCCGTATCATCACTCAAACAAGTGAATTTACCAGTGGTGACGTTGTAATTAAGGGTGGAACCTTCCCCACTA
>CAYIJG010000013.1:0-17068 GCA_964363685.1 uncultured Gammaproteobacteria bacterium | reverse complement strand
AAAGGTTTCAAAAAACAACTTGAAATTAACGGCGTTGGTTATAAGGTAGCTATGAAAGGCGCTAACCTAGCGCTTGAAGTTGGATTTTCTCATCCAGTAGAAATTAAACCGTTGCCCGGAATAAAGTTTGCCGTAGATAAAAACATGATTACGATTGAAGGATCTGATAAACAATTAGTTGGCGAGATGTCAGCTCAGATTAGAAAGATTAAGAAGCCAGAACCATATAAAGGTAAAGGGATTAAGTATACAACTGAAACTATCCGTCGCAAGGCTGGTAAGACAGCTGCTAAAGGCGCTTAAGTAGATTAATTAAACACTAGACTAGTATGAAACGATTATTTATTAAAAACAAAAGCAAACTACGCGAAATTCGCCATCTCAGAGTGCGTAAAGTTATTAGTGGTATTGCGACCGAACCACGTCTTTCTGTTTTCCGTAGTAATCGAGGCATGACTGTTCAGCTTATTGATGATACAGCTGGCAAGACATTGTGCTATGCCGACTCTAAAGAAGTTAAGGAAAAAGTTGGTAAAGATCGATCTGGAAAAGCAGCAATTAGCTTTAATTTAGGAAAAATTTTAGCAGAGAAAGCAAAAGTTAAAGGTATAAGCAAAGCTAGATTTGATAGAGGTGGTTATAAATACCATGGCCGTGTACAAGCACTGGCCGATGGCGCCAGAGAAGGCGGATTAATTTTCTAACAAGATAAATAAGTTAAAAATAGTATGAGCAAACCAATGGGTAGAAAAGGTGATAGGCAGAAAGAAAAACCTGAATTTGATCAGTATATTTTAGATTTGGCTAGAGTAACTCGTGTTACTAAAGGCGGTAAACATATGAGTTTTCGCGCTGGTGTTATTTTGGGTGATCGCCACGGTAAAGTTGGTTTTGGTTTAGCTAAAGGAAAGGATGTGCAGTTGGGCGTAGACAAAGCTATGCACCAAGCTAAGAAAAATATGATTGTGGTGCCGATTGTTAACGAAACTATTCCTCATGCTGTTGTTTGCAAATTCAAAGCCGCAACTGTATTTCTCAAACCAGCTCCAAAAGGTTCCGGAATTATCGCTGGTGGCGCCACTCGCGCGATGCTTGAACTTGCCGGCATTCCAAATGTATCTTCTAAGATTTTAGGCAAGACAAAAAATAAAGTTACGATTGTTAAAGCCACCTTTATTGCTTTGCAGATGTTTAAAAAAAGCACACCTAAAGAAATTTAAAACCTGAAATTATGTCTTTACATATTCATACAATTGGACCTGCTAAAGGAGCAAAATCTTATAGAAAATTACTTGGTAGAGGTAGCGCTTCCGGACGTGGTACGACCGCCGGTCGTGGTGGAAAAGGACAAACTGCCAGATCTGGTGGTAGTCATGGCACTGTGCGCCGTGGTTTTAAGTTTCAGTTACAATCAACCCCAAAGCTTCGTGGTTTCAACAGTTTTCGCAACAAGCCAGCTGAAGTTTATTTGTCTGATTTAGAAAATAAATTTGCCGAAGGTGAAGTTGTAAGTATTGCTTCTTTGAAAGAAAAAGATTTGATTAATACACAAGTCAAAACTGCTAAGGTTTTGTCTACTGGCGAAATTACTAAAAAATTAGTTATAGAAGGCCTAACATTTACCAAAGCTGCTGCTGAAAAAATCAAAGCTGTTGGTGGTGAAATAAAATAAAACTAAATTACGCAGATTAAAACAGGATTCAAACAGATTCTTTTAGATAATCCGCGTAATCCATCACAATCAGTTTAAATCTGTGTTATATGTGGGAAAAAATACAGCAAATTTGGAAAATCAAAGATATTAGAAATAAGATCTTGTTTGTGATTGGCATGCTAGTTGTTTTTAGATTAGTGGCGCATATTCCAGTACCAGGAGTAAATATTGATAATTTACGCCAATTTTTAGCAGGCAATCAAATTTTTGGTTTACTTGACGTTTTCTCCGGTGGCACGATGAGTAATTTTTCAGTTGTCATGTTAGGCGTTGGTCCTTATATTACTTCTTCAATTATTTTTCAATTACTTACCATGATTTCACCAAAATTGGAAGAACTTTCCAAAGAAGGGGAAGCCGGTCAGCAAAAAATAAACATGTATACTCGACTACTCACTGTGCCGTTGGCTTTTTTGCAATCTTATGCCATGATCAAACTTCTTAACCGATCTTCTTTACCGATTATTACCGACTTAAATTTGTTCCGTTTAGTGACAATCATGATGACCATTACTGCTGGTACTATGTTTTTGATGTGGATTGGCGAACTTATTTCTGAGAAGAAAGTGGGAAACGGAGTTTCATTTCTTATTTTTGCCGGTATTGTCTCTGGTTTTCCAGGCGCGATTCGTAATTTTTCTATCAATTACAATTCCGCTGATTTCTATACCCTTATTCTATTTTTGGCGATTGCAGTTTTGACTGTAGTTGGGGTGGTGTTTATCAACGAAGGTCAACGCAATATCCCTGTCAGTTATGCCAAGCAAGTGCGTGGTAATAATATGTATGGTGGGAATAGTTCTCATTTGCCGCTTCGTGTCAATATGTCTGGCGTGATTCCGATTATCTTTGCGATTTCTTTGGTTTTGTTTCCATCTCTTATTGCTCAATTTTTTGTTCAAGCTCAAACTGCTTGGTTGGCCACCGGCGCTGCCGCAGTTATTAGATTATTTCAGAATCAATTATTCTACGGCATTGTCTACTTCTTGTTAGTTTTTGGCTTTACGTACTTCTATACGGCTATTATTTTTCATCCGCAAAAGATGGCAGAGAATTTACAAAAACAAGGCGGCTTTGTTCCTGGTATTCGCCCTGGTACAGAAACAGAGAAATACTTGGGTCAGACTATGAATAGAATCAATCTTACTGGCGCTTTATTTCTTGGTGTGATTGCTATCTTGCCGTTACTTGCTCAATATTTTATGGGTACACAGAATTTGGCATTGGGCGGCACTAGTTTACTAATCGTAGTATCGGTAGCGATTGAAATTTCAAAACAAATCAGCGCTCAGCTAACCATGCATGCTTATGATAATGTGTAGGTGAAAAATTTCTAATTATAAAAATAAAGCCGTCTAAAAGCGGCTTTTTTAGTTAATTATTTTCTTGACCTGTTTTGTACAGGTGTGTTAAACTTAAGTTAAATTTCTTAACTAATATTAATTTAATATTTATGTCAGAGTCTGGGAGAAGACCGCCCGAAGACGGTGGGAGTTCCGAAGACAATTTACTAATTCTGCCTGACGGTACAAGACTTGGGATCTTTGAATTAATGAGACGCGAGCGCGAGTCTGGAGAAAGATCTATGAGCACTTCCTTTTTAAGAGGAGGCGATGTGGTGGCAATGCAGAGTGATTCTGGTAAAGGAGATTTAGACAGGTATCTTTTTAGGGTACAAGGAGCAAGCTGGCAGGATTTGGGCATTGGTGGGGGCACACCATCAAAAATTTTAACAGGTGAACTATCTGGCAAAAAGCTGCCGGCACAAATGGCGAGAAGCAAAGTTCAGTTTGCAGGGAGTAGTTTTGGCGGTCGAAATATTCAACGGGGTACATTGATTACTGGCAGGCTCCCATGCTTTGGTATTATAGATTCGAATTCTGAAAATTCAGAAATTTATTTACCAGAAATTAATGATTTTAGATTAATTCGTCAAGACAAAAATGGCATTGCAAAAATCTTTGACGTTGGTTCTTTGGAAGTTGAGTCAAAAAAGGAAAATCCTAATCACGAGCAAAGATTGGTTGAGATAGAAGAATTAATAAAATTATTTGGTTTTAAGGGGGCTAGTTTTAGAGATTGCGGTCCTAGTACAGATACTTCCATTAAAAAAACAGTCAAAAATGGACGTTACTATGCGGCGTATCAAGTTGGCCAGGGTACGGGCAATCAGCTAGGCATATTTGATAATACGAACGGACAATGGGTAGGGGCTCACTACTTTAATTCTAAAGGTGAAGATATTTTAAAGATTGGGTTTGCTGATGTAATAGGGGCTAAAGAAGTAGGTGATATAGAAAGAGTGCCTACGCAAACAAATAGAATCTATGCTACAGGGCGCGCGGTTGCTACGTATGTTTCATCGTCGGCATTAGATTTTCGGGCTGTAAATTATCATCCAAGCGAAGCTGTAGCTGAAGAAATTTTAGGTATTCCAAAATTAGAAGCATGGCCTAGTTATGTTGATGTTGCTTTTCTTTCTGACGGGACAACGGCCATTGATAGGAGTAGTATTATGCGATTTAACCCAGTAGAAGGAGCAGAGCTAGCTGGTAGGATTAAAGGTCTTGTAACATTAGAGACTTCCTCAGAGGGGGGGGCTGCAGTACATGTGGGAAGTTTCCAAGACAGGTTAAAAGATCCTAAGGTTGAGCTACCGAAAATAATAAATTATCTAAAAAAAGGAGTACTTGGCCGTGTATTTACTAGAAAAAAAACATGATAATCAAGTATTGAAAAATAATACAAAAAGTGATAAACTAAAGAGGCTGAAAAGCCTTTTTTAGTATAAAATATAGTATTAGCCATATGAAAAAAATCATTATCATGATGGGCCCGCCGGGGTCAGGGAAGGGGACACAGGCCAAAAAAATTGCTGCTAAGTATAATTATGTCCATGTTTCCAGCGGTGATTTACTTCGCGCGCTCGCCCTAAAATCAGAATTAAGCAGCGAAGAAAAAGACGTGTTAGAAAAAATAAAATCTGGTAATCTAGTTTCTAGTGAATTCATGTATAAATTAGTTCTTGAAAAAATAGAAGGTGAAATTGCTGCTGGGCGTAAGGTGGTTCTGGATGGTTTCCCTCGCAGGCTGGAGCAGGCCATTAAATTGCAGCAATTTTTTTCAGAACATAATTTGTTAAACGAAGTGTTGGTTTTAGAAATTACGCTAAGTGACGAAGAGTCTCTAAACAGATTAGCTAGCCGTCGGGTTTGCAGCCGTTGCGGTGAGATAATTCCTGCCAGCAGTGCGGCTTTGACAGTCTGTCCTAAATGTTCCGGTGAATTAGTTATAAGACAAGATGATGATGTAGAAATTGTAAAACAAAGAATTGCCAAACAAGGTAATAAAGCGATGGAGCCAATTATAGATTTTTATAAAGAACTTGGTGTTTTAGAAACCGTCGATGGTAATCAAACCATTGAAAATGTAGAAAAAGATATAGCTATTATTTTAATCTAGTCTATGCTTATTAAAACCCCCGAAGAAATAAAATTACTCAAAGAAAATGGAGAGCTCATTGGGCAAATTTTGGAAGATTTGGCCAAGATGTGTAAGCCCGGAGTGACTCCATTTGAAATAGATCAAGAGGCCGAGAAAAGAATTATCGCTGTTGGAGGTAAGCCTGCTTTTAAGGGTTATAAAACAAGAGTAGCTGATGTGCCTTTTCCAGCCACTATTTGCGCTTCTAGAAATGAAGAACTCGTGCATGCCATTCCGACAAAAGTGCCTCTTAAAGACGGAGATTTATTTACTATTGATATTGGAATGGAATGGCCCAGCCCAGGTAAAGGACCAAAGGGAAAAGGTTTGAACAGAGGATTTTTCTCAGACACTGCCCTCACTATTCCCATTGGTAAAATTTCACCAAAAAATAGGGAGCTTATTCGTGTGACGCAGGAGTCCTTAGAGGCTGGAATTCGGGCTGTGAAGCCCGGTAATACCGTGGCTGATATTGGTAAGGCTGTAGAGGATTATGTGAAGTCTCAAGGCAAATATGGCATTGTGCGAGATTTAGTTGGCCATGGTGTGGGGCATGAAGTGCACGAAGAGCCAAGAATCCCAAATTATTATGATCGTAATTTAGATTATATAATTTTAAAACCAGGAATGGTGATTGCAGTAGAGCCGATGTTATCTCTCGGAGGTTGGAAAGTAGTGACGGCAGATGATGGCTGGACAATCAATATGGCTGACGGATCGATGAGCGCTCACTTTGAGCATACAATTATTATTACAAAAAGTGGAAATATCGTGGCGACTAGAAGGCCAAGCGAAAATTGAAACTATGAATATCTTGGCAATTGATTATGGCACAAAAAATATCGGTTTAGCTCGGGCTAGTAGTGGCATGGATTTGGTTCTGCCTTTTGGTATCGTAGGAAATTTTGATCATCAAGTTGCCATTAAAAAATTAGCTGAGATTATACAAGCAGAAAAAATAGATAAAATTATAGTAGGCTTGCCTTCTGGTTTAGATGGCAGTGAAAATAAAAATACAGTTAAGGTGCGAAATTTTGTTCAGGATTTAGAAAAAGAAATTACCTTGCCAGTTGAATTTATGACGGAAATTTTTTCTTCACAGGCTGGCGATAGAATGGGCGAGGGAGTCAGTCGTGATGAGAAAGCGGCGATGGTAATTTTAGAACGCTACTTGAATAAATAACTTAAAGGTATGTCAGAGACCATGTCTTCAGTAGATAGGAATATTCCAGAAATTGTTGTTGATAGACATCAAGAGTTGAAGCTATCCTTTTTAAAAAACAGAGAGATGTATGATGTTGATAAATTTTGTCCCGTCACGGAAGAAGATATTGAAAGATATATTAAAAGTAATAAGGAATTAATTAAGGTTTTACCCCGCTGTATTGCGACATATCTGTCATCTAATGATTGGGGAGACAAGGCTACAGGGGCGAATATGATTTCACAGCTCCCGCCAGAAGTACAGGATAAATTTCGAACGAGGATGACTGGTCTTGTTGAGAAAGGCCTAGTAGCAGATGATATATTCACGAAAGCTTATGCCGCAAGTATGATTTCTTACGTCTCGGTAGAAGCGCAGGGTGGGCTTAGAGAAAAATTACCCAGTGTTATTAAAACCGGATTAGAAAGTCCGTATCAAGGAATTTATGAAACCGCATTAGGCATAATTGAACATGCTCTTTTCGAAAGTCAGGTTGATTTGATTAAAATGGGTTTAAATAAACCTGTACTTCGGGTAAATGCAGCCAAGATGATTTCTAAAATTCCGACAGAAATACAAGGCGAGCTTCGGCAGATTGTCTCCAATTTTGTTAGAGCAGATTTAGGTAAAAAAGACTGGGTGTTTCGTTATAGTTGTTTGAGAATGATTCCTTATACTCTTATAGAAGATCAAGCCGAATTCATTAAAACATGCTACGATGATTCAGACCAACAAGGTCGTTCCAACATTAGACACATGTTTCCTCAATTTGAATTTAAAGACGTTACAAAAGAAGATGTAGCGCAGAAATTAGAGGGTGATGAGCAAGATCTAACAGAATTAAGGACTTTAGCAACCAGGACGCCCTTATACGATAAAAGTACTGGCCGATTTGTTCATCAACCTTTCGAAAAAGACCACTCATCCACAACGTTGTTTGATAAAGTTCCGGGACAGTCAGATAACACGTTGCGGGACCGTCTTATAATGAGAACTATTGTCGCACACACTTATTTTGCTTGGAAAAAAGCTTATGAAGCATCCGATTTTTGGAAAAGCAGAGGGTTTGATTATGTTCCAGTTGAGCCGATTGTAAAGGTAAAGTCCACCGGATCTTACAGGGTCGATGTTTTTACGGGAATTTTGAAAGGGCCTTCTATTGGCATGTGGAAAGAAAAAACAAAATTATTTAATCCCACTATACACGAACAGATGTATAAAATCATAGCATGTCTTGAAGAATTGGGAGTAAATCACCGTGATACGAATCTTGGAAATTTTATCGTTTATTTTTCTAGAAATAAAAATGGTGAAGTTGATATTACAAAACCACCACGAGTATATATAATTGATTTTGATAAAGCTGAATCTGTTGGATAATAATAATTGTTTTAAATATAAAAGTTTGTATGTTATTTTTTAGCGCTATTTTGGGAGGCGACATTAAAGATCAAGCCGATGTGGTGGTAGGCAAAGTCGAAGATGTAGTGATAAAAATAACTGAAAGTGGCTTCCCGCGTGTTTTTGGGATAATGACTACTGATAAGCAAAAAACTAAAAGAATGATTCCCACTATTCATATTGAGACTTTTGGTAAGGATTACTTAACTTTAAAAAATGCTTTAGCCGAAATGGCTCTATCTGTGCCTGATGATAAAAACCTAGTCCCTTTAAGAGAGATAGTCTTGGATAGGCAAATTGTAGACATGGCAGGTATCAGGGTTGTGCGAGTAAATGATTTGCAGTTTGGTATGGTGCAAGGCCAGATGTCTCTTGTAGCTTTGGATATTGGCAAACTTGGATTGTTGAGACGGCTTGGTTTGGGTGGTTTAAATTTATTTAATTTTTTACAGCCGGAATTATTGGAGTGGAAAAATGTGCGTTTGTTGGGCGATAAGCTGCAGCTGTCTATAAATAGCAAAGAAATGATTAAGCTCCACCCGGCTGATATTGCCAATATTATTGAAAAATTAAACCTGAATCAGGGCAGTGAATTACTTCAGTCTTTAGATAAGAAAACCGCAGCGCAGGTATTGGAAGAATTAGAACCGGAATTACAAAAGATTTTGGTGCAAAATTTGGGAGCTGATCGAGCTGCAAGTGTAATGCAAAAAATGTCCATTGATGAGCTAGTCGATCTGCTGCAGATGTTACCAAATTATAAATCAAAAGAAATCATGCAGAGCCTGCCGTCTGACAGTACGCAAAAAGTTAAAAAGATCTTGGAATACGATGAAGATACTGGCGGGGGATTAATGACAACGGAGTATGTCTCTGCTTTTTTTGGCAACACAGTCAAGGAAGTGGTGGAAAAGATAAAAAATTCTTATCAATTACATAGTAGTGTTTATTTTGTTTATATCACTGATGCAGACGGTGTTTTCACAGGAGTCGTATCAGTAAGAAAATTATTGGTGTCTGAGCCTAATCAAACAATGAAAGAGTTGGTTAGTGGCGATAATAAAGTTACCGCTTCACCGGATCAAAAAGTTCTTGAAGTAGCAACTTTGATGACTAAGTATAATCTAACATCTGTGGCTGTGCTAGATGAAAATAAAAAAATGTTAGGAGTAATTACAGTTGATGATGTGATGAGGCACTTTGTGCCCCATGCGTAGAGCTTTTTTATGTCTGTTAAGTCAAAACATTTTTGGCCGAAAATAGCTTTATTTTTTAGCGTCATTGGTCCGGGGATAATCACCGCTTTAGCTAATAATGATGCGGGAGGCATCAGCACTTATTCTATAGTTGGCGCTCGTTATGGTACCCAAATGTTATGGGTGCTTTTTTTGGTTACTATTGCCTTGGCGATTACTCAAGAGATGGGAATGCGTATTGGACTAGTGACTAGGCAAGGATTAAGCGGGGTAATTAGAGAGAATTTTGGTTTGAAATGGACTGCCTTTGCTATGATTACGATACTTATTACCAATTTAGGCACAATGGCCTCTGAATTTTCTGGTATTGCTGCCTCGTTTGAGATTGTTGGTATTAGTAAATATTTTACAGTACCGATTGTAGCTTTGGTTATTTGGTTTATCCTTTATAAAGGATCTTTTAAAACTACCCAAAAGATATTCCTAGTTTTTTCAGCACTGTTTGTTGTTTATATAATTAATGGCTTTTTTATTAAGCCCGATTTTCATCAGGCGTTGACGGCGCTGGTAACGCCGTCCATCCAATGGAACACACCTTTCCTCATTATCATGATTGCTTTAATTGGTACAACCATTACTCCGTGGGGGCAGTTTTTTATTCAATCTTATGTGGTAGATAAAGGCTTGGATAAAAAGAATTATAAAATTGAAAAATTTGAAATTTATCTTGGTTCTTTTTTGGCTAGCTTTGTAGCCTTTTTTATAATTATCAGCACCGCTACGGTTCTTCATAAAAATGGCATTGATATTACTGATGCAAAAGATGCAGCCCTAGCCTTAAAGCCTTTAATTGGAAACTCAGCCCAAATTCTTTTTGCTTTTGGTCTTTTTTGTGCCTCCATGCTTGGCGCTTTTATTTTGCCTGTAGCTACCTCTTATGTTATTTGTGAGGCCTTTGGTTGGGAATATGGTTTTAATACGACTTGGGAAAATGGAAAATTTTTCTATTCATTGATTTTGTTATCTATTATTCTGCCAGCTTTGGCTGTGCTTATCCCGGGAGTGTCTCTGATTAATATTATGTTGCATGCGCAAAATATTAACGGTATGCTTCTGCCAATTATTTTGATCTTTGTGATGAAAATTATTAATAATAAAAAAATTATGGGAGAATATACCAATAAGCCCATTGGTAATACGATAGCTTGGTTTACTATTATTGGTATTATTTTAGCTACGATTATTTTAGTAGCCTCAACTTTTATATAAAATATGTTGGCGATAGTCTTGGCCAGAAAAAATATTCGTGAGTTTGACCAAACCGTTTCTTTGTATACGCGTGAGATTGGTAAGATAGAAGTTTTGGCTAAGGGCATCAAGAAAATTATTAGTAAAAATTCTTCCAATTTGGAAGTTCTGTCGGTAGTGGAGATAGAAGTTATCCAAGGTAAAGATATAGATTATTTGGGAAGAGTTCAACCGATCAAAATCTTTAAAAATATTTATACTGATTTGGATAAAATATCTTTGGCCGCGTATGTTGTTAAAATCACTGATGCTAATATTTTGGTAGGGGAGAAGGACGAGGAAATGTTTAATTTACTTTTTAGCTTTTTGGAGTTTTTGGATTCTAATGAATCAATAAAATCTTATCAGTTGGCCACTTCTTTTACTCTTAAGTTGTGGCACCGCCTGGGTTTTAGTCAATTGAATGCGGATTTAGGTGAGTGGGTAGAAAAGAGCTGGGAGGATGTGAATGGTTTGGATTTGAGTAGGTCAGAGATTGTTCAGAGTTATGATTTGGCTCATAAGTTTGCCCAGCACCATACTGGTGTAAAACTTGCCAAATTCATAGAAAATGATAGGATTATAGGGTAATTATTTTTTTATGCAAACATTTATCAAAGACTTGGCAGGGTTAGTTGATCAAGAAGTGGAAATCAAAGGTTGGCTATACAACCGTCGTTCTTCTGGGCAGATTGCCTTTTTGGAATTGCGTGATGGCAGTGGTTGGATTCAAGCTGTGGCAGCCAAAGCTGATTTGGATATTGCGATTTGGGAAGAAATAGAAAAATCTACTCAGGAGTCATCGGTAATGGTAGTGGGTAGAGTGGCCAAGCATCCAAAAAAAGAAAATGTATTTGAACTGCAAGTTAAGGATTTTAAAATTTTACAACTATCTCAAGAATATCCAATTGCCCTTAAGGATCACGGGCCGGATTTTTTGATGGATAATCGCCACCTATGGTTGCGTAGTAAACGGCAGTGGGCAATTTTGCGTATACGTGATGCAATCAAAACTGCAATTCATCAATATTTGCACCAGAATAATTTTATCAGCGTTGATTCGCCGGTTTTTACACCCAATGCTTGTGAAGGCACAACTACTTTATTTCCGGTGCCGTATTTTGATTTAGGTGAAGCGTATTTGTCTCAATCTGGCCAGCTCTATATAGAAGCAGCCATTGCTTCAGTCGGAAAGTGTTATGACTTTGGGCCAGTGTTTCGAGCAGAAAAAAGCAAGACCAAACGCCATCTGACTGAATTCTGGATGATGGATGCAGAGGCAGCTTTTGCCGAGCATGAAGATAATATCAAAACTCAAGAAGGTTTACTTCGGTTTATTATTCGACACTGCCTTAATAATTGTCAGGAAGAATTACGAGTTTTGGAAAGAAATACTGAGCCACTTGAAAAAGCTGATCAACCATTTACTCGCTTTACCTACGATCAAGCCATTAAAAAATTAAATGAAATGGGATCGGATATAAAGTATGGCGAAGATTTGGGCAATGACGATGAAGGTTTGTTAACCAAAGATTCGGCGGTACCAGTATTTATCGAAAAATGGCCAAAGAGTATCAAGCCATTTTATATGAAACAAGACCCAGAAAATCCAGATTTGGTTTTGAATGATGATCTGATTGCGACCGAAGGCGCGGGTGAAATTAGCGGTGGTAGCCAGCGTGAAGACAATTTTGAATTGTTGCTGGCAAAAATAAAAGCCGAAGGTTTGCCTCAGGCAGATTATGATTGGTATTTGGATCTGAGAAAATATGGCAGTGTGCCACATTCTGGTTTTGGGATTGGCTTAGAGCGTATTGTGCGCTGGATAACTGGTGTGGAGCATATCCGTGAATGTATTCCTTTCCCTCGGACTATTAGCCGGTTGAGACCATAGTAGGGTATAGAGAGTGAGGAGTAGTAAAAATCCCAGTTTAGTAGTGTTTTAATTACATTAATAAGGTTGACAAAATGCCTTGGTTAAACTATAATTTTACATTATTAGATAGGCCAAAGTGGCGGCCATGCACAATAAATGCGCATGGTAAAAATTGGTACCGTGTACCACATGGGTGCACGGCCCTGTACCGTTCTGGTACAGGGGACAAAATTTTTTTAAAACAGAAAAATGCCGAAGTGGCGGAATTGGTAGACGCACACGACTCAAAATCGTGCGGAGAAATCCATGAGAGTTCGATTCTCTCCTTCGGCACATTAGATTTATATTGAAGTAAGCAGTTTGACGGTGTACAAGCTACATGTTATAGTTAAAATATTATGGTAGAGATTGTTCAACAAAATTTTGCTTATTATTTTAGACGCTCTGGCTAGGGACGTGTTATTTTGTTAGTGCAAACAATAACGTCGCTCTAGCCAGAGCGTCTTTTTTTATTTTACACAGTTTGTTCTTTACAAAAGGTCAGGGCGGTCGCCGGCAAGAGTAGATAAATTATTTTCTTTTCTTGCTGGCGACCTCCCTGCCAATGAGTGGGAGGAGAAAGGAATGCGTCATGTTTCCCGATCCGTTTGACCCCCGGCTTGACCCACCCAATGAACCTCTGGCCGAGCCGGCTCCTGAGAAGCCGGCTACGCCTATTGTTCCTGCCGTTCCCTCTGATTCTACCCAGCCTCTTGACAAGTTCAGGGGTTGGGGAAGGGGGAGGCAGTTGCCTCACTAGAGGGGGCACCGTGGAGACTCCACCGCCACCCTGACCGAGATCCGGTCAGGGTGGCGCTATTGTTTTTAAATCTAAAATTTTTTTTATTTTTCAACCTATGATATAATATTCTTAACGTAATTTTAAGATTTGTATTTTAGAATTTAGGATTTTTAAAGTTTATGTCCGAAATAATCGCCGTGGTGAATCAAAAAGGAGGGGTAGGGAAGACCACTACCGCTGTCAATCTAGCCGCAGCCTTAGCTGAGAGCGGTAAGTTTGTGTTGCTCGTTGATCTTGATCCTCAAGGTAACGCCACTTCAGGCTTGGGTATAAAGTATCAAGAATTAGAACAAGGATTGTACCATAGCTTGTCTGGTCAAGTACGACTGCATGATGTAGTGCTTAACACCGCCCATGCCGGCCTGCGCGTGGCACCAGCGACACCGGATTTGGCTGGAGCCAACGTAGAGCTAGTCAGTGTTGAGAACCGTGAGCGAAAATTGGATGAAATTTTGTCCGAAGTGGCGCATGCTTATGATTATATTATCATAGACTGTCCGCCGTCTCTGGGGATTCTTACGCTCAACGGTTTGATTGCCGCAGACCATATTCTTATTCCCGTGCAGGCTGAATATTATGCTTTGGAAGGTTTGGGGCAATTACTCAAGACTATAGAAATGATTCGAGTTAATCTCAAACCGGAATTAAAAATTTTAGGTGCGGTGCTAACAATGTATGATTCTCGCAACAGTTTGTCATCGGAAGTGATGGACGAACTGTATAAATTTTTCCCTGATAGTATTTTCCGATCAGTCATTCCTCGCACTGTGCGACTAGCTGAAGCGCCAAGTTTTGGAAAAAGTATTTTTCATTATGATCCAAGCGGTAAAGGCTCAAAAGCGTATGAACGGCTCGGGCGCGAATTTTTAGATCGGTTTGAACAATTATAATTTTAGAATTTAGTTTTTTAAATGTATGGCTTTAGGAAAAGGACTTGGCGCCTTGATAGCAGGCGCGCCAAAACAATATAGATCAGAAACCCCAAGTGCTGGCGATGGCCAAGAGCGAATTTGGCATATCCCAGTGGCAGCTATCTCTCCTGGCGTTAATCAGCCTCGCAAAAGTTTCAGCACTCCTGAACTGGATGATTTGGCTGCTTCCATCAAAGAACATGGAATTTTACAGCCACTACTTGTGACTGAAAGCGTTGATGGTGGGTATGAACTTATTGCCGGTGAAAGGCGCTGGCGGGCTGCTCAGCAAATTGGTTTGGCGACCGTGCCAGCCATCATAAAAAAATTGGCTGACCGTCAGAAATTAGAAGTGGCGCTTATTGAAAATATTCAGCGAGAAAATTTGACTCCGATTGAAGAAGCTTTTGCCTACCAGCGTTTAATGGAAGAATTTTCTTTAACTCAACAAGAAGTGTCAGAGAAAGTTGGCAAGAGTCGTCCGGCGGTAGCCAATACTATTCGTCTGTTGAGTTTACCAGCAGAAGTCCAAGCGGCTCTGACTGACAAACGAATAAATATGAGTCAGGCACGCGCTTTGTTGTCTTTGGAAAATCAAAAACAGCAGTTGGATATGCTGTCTTCTATGTTAGGACAACGCATCACAGTCCGTGAATTGGAGAGAAGTGTTAGTATTAAAAATCCTGGTAAGAGTCACCGTGATCCAAACTTAGCTTATCTGGAAGATCAACTACGCACCGCCTTGGGTACCAAAGTCTCAATTACCAAAAAAGGGGAGAGGGGTACTATTCTTATAGATTTTTACTCGGGAGAAGAACTCAGTAGAGTGATTAAAAAGATTACTGAATAAAATTGTCATCCTGAACTTGTTTCAGGATCCCCGAGATATTATGAGATGCTGAAATAAATTCAGCATGACAAGTAAACTACTTCTTTGATCTTGGAAGAATAATGCTAAGCCATTTATTTTTTTGAGTCTTTAACTTTTCTTTTATTTTTGATTTAGCTTGATGAGTTTTGGCAAATTTTATCCAATCTTGGCTTGGACCCTTGCGATTTTTGTCGGTAAAAATTTCGATCACGTCTCCATTCTTAAGTGGTGTATCGAGGCTAACCAGTTGGTCATTTATTTTCGCGCCGTTGCATTGATTGCCAATGTCAGTATGAATATGATAAGCAAAATCAATCGGGGTGGCGTCTTCCGGTAAGTCAATAACATCACCCTTAGGAGTAAAAACAAAAATTCTATTTTTAAAGAAATCAACTTTCATTTCATCAATATCAGACAGTTTGCCCAAAATACTTTTTTGAATTTCGGCCAATTCTTTGGCCCAAAAAATATCTCTAGATGGCAAGCGCGAGCCTCGTTCGTCATAGTGCCAGTGGGCGGCAATACCGTATTCGGCTTCGTCGTGCATAGTTTTATCGCGAATTTGAAATTCAACGATTTGTCCATCCATACAAAAGACGGTGGTATGCAAAGATTGGTAGCCATTTGGTTTTGGCTGAGCGATATAATCTTTGATTCTACCTTTCAGTGGCCTCCAGATTTTGTGGATTATGCCAAGACCAGCATAACAATCAGCGATATTATTTACAATAATACGAATGGCTACAATATCATAGATTTGATCGGTATTTTCCCAACCGCCCTTGCTGATGATTTTTTTGTATAAACTATATAAAGTTTTTTCTCGGCCATGGATATTTAAAACAGCAATACCCACAGCCTCCAATTCTTTTTTAGCAATGCCCATAATGTTTTCCAATTGGGCGCTTCGTTCGGAAACTAAAGTATCACGCAGTTGTTTTGTTTTTTCGTATTCTTTCGGGAAAATATACGGAAAAGACAAATCTTCTAAAAGACTTTTGAATTCTCCGATTCCCAAGCGGTTCGCAATCGGCGCATAAATTTCTAGGCTCTCGAGAGCTATACGGTATCTCTTTTTTGGCGGGAGGGAATCAAGCGTAGACAGATTATGAACACGGTCAGCGAACTTGATAATCATTACTCTGATATCCTCAGCCATAGCCACAAACATTTTACGGAGATTTTCGATATAACGTTCAACGCCGCGGTATTTCAATTTTCCCAATTTGGTAATACGTCTTATCATCCCAGCGATATCTGGGCCAAAGTTTTTTTCTATTTCCTCAATAGTAACGGCGGTGTCTTCGGGCACGTCGTGAAGTAAGGCAGCGACAATAATGTTTGGGTCAATACGCATGCGCGCCAAAATCATGGCGGTGGCCACCGGATGGATAATATATGGTTCGCCAGATTGGCGGAATTGCCCAGAGTGCGCTTTGGCCGCAAATTCGTAGGCCAGCTGAACCATATCGGTATCTTCTTGGCGGTAGTATTTCTTTATTTGCGTCATTAAGTCCTCGATGTTTGGTTTTGTAGGAATTATATCTTTATAAGGCATAGTAATTAAATCTTATCCTATTTTTTTGATTAAGGCAAACAAAAATCCCCCGAATACTTGGGGGATTTTTGTAGTAGTTTTTTATCTTTACATCAGAGTCACGCTAGCCACTTTATCGCCATCTTCTTTGAAACGCATGAGGCGGACGCCTTGAGTAGCGCGGCCAGAAGTTGAGATAGAGGTAAATGGCAGGCGGATCACCTGGCCTTTGGCTGACATCAGTAACAAATCTTTTTCTTTGAGTTCTATGGCATCTACGACTTTGGCAAAGGTGAGGTTGCCGGTCTTGGCTGTAATTTCGGCGGTCTTGATACCACTGCCACCGCGGCCTTGCACTTTATATTCATCCAGTTCCGTGCGTTTGCCCACACCATTTTCACCAACTGTCAGGAAGGCAAGACTTTTATTTTTTGGATCTACGATATCCATACCAATCACTTCATCACCGCTCTTGAGGCGCATACCGCGGACACCGCTAGCGGTGCGTCCCATCTCACGGACATCTTTTTCTTTAAATCGTATGGCCTGGCCTTGTTTGGTGGCAATCATTATCTCGTCATTACCGGTACTTGGCTTGACCCACTCCAGATTGTCGTCTGGTTTTAATTTTATAGCAATAAGACCACTGCGGCGGACATTGGCAAAATCTTCCAGACTGGTTTTTTTGATATTGCCACGGGTTGTGGTCATCACCAAGTATTTGATATTGGTGAGATCGCTCATACC
>CAYIJG010000012.1:0-18506 GCA_964363685.1 uncultured Gammaproteobacteria bacterium | reverse complement strand
TGTTAGTGTTTTCAATAATACAACAATTTTTAGTCCCTATGAGCCAGGTTCGGTTTTCAAACCGATTATTATGGCCTCTGGTTTAGACCTAGGTTTAATTACTCCCTTTTCTACGTATACTGACACAGGAGAAAGAATTATTAATGGTAAAAAAATTCGCAACGCTTTAGATAAGGTATATGGTCTATCTACCATGACTAATGTTTTGGAAAATTCTATTAACACGGGCATGATTTTTGTAGCGGAAAGAATTGGTAGGGATCGTTTTAAAGAGTATGTAGAAAAATTTGGATTTGGCAAAAAAACTGGTATTAGTTTAGATACAGAATTACCTGGAGATATAGATCTTTTGAGTAAACAATCTGCAATTTATAACGCTGTAGGTTCCTTTGGTCAAGGACTTACAGCCACACCACTTCAGGTCGCTACAGCTTATTCAGCTATGGCCAATGGTGGAAATATGCCAACGCCATATATTGTTGACGAAATTCGTCATGCCAATGGCCAAATAGATAAAACTGAGCCGGAGATGAAGCTTGTAATTTCTGCAAATACTGCTAAACTTATCACAGCTATGCTTATTTCGGTCGTAGAAAAAACCTATTCTAAAGCAGTGGGTTTGAAAGATTATTATGTTGCAGGTAAAACTGGTACGGCGCAGATTGCGTCTAAAGGGGGGTATGAAGAGGATAAAACCAATCACACTTTCGCCGGTTTTTTTCCAGCCACAGACCCGAAGTTTGTTTTGCTAGTAAAATACGAAGAGCCAAAGCAAAATTGGGCAGAATCAACCGCCGCGCCGGTTTTCAAAGACGTAGCTAAGTTTGTTTTGGAATACCGTGGTATTGCCGGAGATAAATAATTATTAATTAAATTTAAAAATAATTTATTAAAAAATATGTTGCGTAAAATTTTATCTAAACGGAGCCTAGTTTTTTTATTTGTGGCTGTTGGAGTTTTGGCTGGAGTTAGTGCGCAAGCTGTCACTATGACTCGTGAGCAGAAAATTTGGAATTCTATGTCAAAATTAAAAGATGTTAGGTCCTGGGTCTATGATGGCTCTATTAGTTATTATGGAAAAATAAGCACTAAGTATAGTGATTTATTAAAAGACCCTGCAATCAAAAAAACTCCCGCTAAATACCAAACTTTTACTTTAAATTTTAAAGGGGGAAAAGAAATATTTACCCCTACCGAAAACCAATCATGGTTTTCATTAACCACCAAATCTTCTGATAAAAAAGAGGTGTCAATTGGCCTAGAAACCAGATCAGTAGGGGGCAATTTTTATGCCACTATTAACAAGGCCGATAATTTTCCAGTTGGTTTAGGAGAATATAAGGATCTCTGGGTACAGTTCAATGCGGAATCAATTTTAAAAGAACTTGGTTTTGGTGAGGCTTTATTGGAGCAAAAAGCTAAAGTGCAGAACGTCAATGAAGAGGATGAGAAACAAGTCAAAGAACTAGTCACAAAATCAAAAGCGTTTAAAGTTGTTGGAGTTTATACAGCTAGGTTAAGCGGTGTTACGTTTGATGTGTATAATTTTACAGTTAATAAAAATGAGCTTAAAAAACTTACTACCGGCCTAGTGTCTTTGTCCGATCAGGCTGTGACTGCAAAACAGTCAACCGATTTAAATAAAGGTATGGCACAGATAAAAAGTATTTCCGGTAATATCTGGGTTTCTCGAAAGGACGGCATGCCTTACCGTTTAAATTTAAATATTTTTGGCACTCAGCCAAGAGAGAAGACTTCTATAAATTTAAATCTCAGTAACTTTAACGAGCCAGTACCAGTTTATGAACCAGCATTGTATATGACTTGGAAAGAATTATTCAATAAGATTATTCCACAATCATCTCAATTTTTAAATAGTACCAGCACTTCTTCTACCGCCCCAGCCATGTGGTAAATATAATTAATTATGTTAAAAAATCTTCTCCAATCAATCATCAGGAATTTAGCTAAAAGAATTTTGGCCAAGTACAAGCCGGATGTGATTGGTATTACCGGTTCGGTGGGTAAGACCTCTAGTAAAGAAGCGATTGCGTATGTTCTAGAGAGTAAATTTTCCGTGCGTCGCACTCTCAAAAATTATAACAACGAAATCGGTTTGCCCCTCACCATTATCGGCATAGAAAAATCTCCCGGCAAGTCTATTCTTGGCTGGTTAGGAGTAATTTGGAAAGCCAAAAAATTGCTTTTGGCCAGGGATAATAATTATCCTGAAGTTTTGGTCTTAGAAATGGGTGCTGATAAGCCGGGAGATATTGAGTACCTCACCGAGATTGCGCCATGCAAAGTCGGCGTTCTGACTTTTATTTCTCACGCCCATACTGAATTCTTCAAAACCATCAAAAAAATCTCACAAGAAAAAAGAATTATCATTTCTCATCTTAAGCAAGACGGTTTTGCAGTTATGAATTTTGACAATGAGATGGTCATGCAAAATATTGGCGCCACCAAAGCCGAAGTTCTTACTTATGGTTTTAAAGACGGTGCTGATTTGCGAGCAACCGATGTAAATCTGATTAAAGACTCTCAGACCGGTTGGCCGTCAGGTTTGAATTTTAAAGTTCTATATAAAGGCAATGTCGTGCCCGTATTTTTGCCGGGAGTGATTTCTAAGTCTTCGATTTCAGCCGCTTTGGCTGGGTTGGCGGTGGGCACAATTTTTGGGGTAAATTTGGTAGAAGGTTCGCAAGCCCTAAGCAAACTGGAGCGTCTACCTGGCCGTATGCGCCTCATTGAGGGCATTAAGCACACCCTAATAGTAGATGACTCATACAGTTCCAGTCCCGAAGCAGCCAAGACCGCCCTAGAGGCTTTGGCACAGATTGAGGTCAGGCCAGAGGCTCGCCGTTATGCAGTTTTGGGGGATATGCTGGAGTTAGGTACAGAGACCGAAAATGCTCACCGTGAATTGGGTTTTAAAGTCGCCGAACTCGGTATGGATTTTCTCATCACTGTCGGCGAGGCGGCCAAGCACATTGCCCGAGCTGCCAAAGAAGCAGGGATGGAAGAAAACAAAATCGCCTCTTTTGCGAGTGGCGCCGAAGCTGGCAGATTCTTACAGGAAAAAATAAAAGAAGGGGATTTGGTCCTGGTCAAAGGCTCGCAAGCTCTTCGCCTAGAAAGAGTGGTTAAAGAAGTAATGGCCGAACCATTGAAAGCCTCCGACCTTTTATGTCGTCAAGAACAATCCTGGCTTGAAAAACAATAAAAATTTTGTCTGTCGGTAGGTAGGTGTTTAGGATTTGTAGTTTAGTATTTAGTGCTTTTCAAACGTATGCCAGAACTACCAGAGGTAGAAACGATTAGGCAAGATTTAATTAAAGTTCTTGTTGGTAGAAAAATTACCGATGTTGAAATTATAAATAAAAAAGCGATCAAAAGCAGTCCGACTAGTTTTAAAAAAACCCTGTTAAACAAAAAAATTAACAGCATTGATCGAATTGGTAAATTAATGATATTTGGTTTTGGCGATGAAGATTTTTTATTGGTGCATCTAAAAATGACTGGCCAGCTAATCTATCGTCACAAAGATAAAATTATAGAAGGCGGTCATAGTTTGTCGGTCGCACTTACTCGAGATTTTCCGCCAAAATACGCTTGGGTGATCTGGAGTTTTGATGATGGTGCCAAACTTTGTTTTAGCGATATGCGCCAGTTTGGTTATCTAAAAATAGTTGATGCCAATACTAAGGATAAAATTGTGGCTAAGTATGGTCCTGAACCACTAACCAAAAATTTTACCTATCCTAATTTTATTAAAGCCTTAGGCAAGAGAATCGCGCCGATAAAATCATTATTACTCAATCAAGCTTTGATTGCGGGGATTGGCAATATCTATGCAGACGAGACTTGTTTTGAAGCCAAAATATTTCCCGGAACGCCTACCAACAAATTAACTGAAGCAGAAAAGAAAAATTTATTTACGGCTATAAATTTTATTCTCAAAAAAGCGATCAAGCATAAAGGTACAACCTTTAAAGATTATCTTAGTCCGCATGGTAAAAAAGGAAACTTCTCGGATTTCTTGCAGGTCTATAAAAGGGATAAACAAAAATGTTTCCGTTGTCAGACAGGCATTATTGCCAATAAAAAAATTGGTGGTCGCAGTTCTCGGTATTGTCCGGTGTGTCAAAAAATGCTAAAGTAGGTTTATAAGTAAAATGATTAATATAAGTGTTGTAAATTTATGGCTGAACGTCCTTCGGCGCGTGTTTTTATAGACTTGCAGAAAAGAGATTTAGAAAAAGCAAAAAGCTTTACTTTAGGCTATGGAAAACCTTTTGCCTACGGCACAAGATTGGGACAGTACCCTTTTTTGTCTAGTGATCTAAGAACATATGAGGAAGAGTTGTTTAACGGTCGTCAGTTAATGGGTTATGTGCAAGAAGTTGCAGATAGTCATAAAGATAAAAATGAGCCAGTTCGTATTCTTGATTATGGGTGTGGGCATAATGTTGCGTTGAGAGAATTAGTAAAGCAGAACTTATCTGGAATTAAACTTGAAGCCGTTGGAATAAGTGCTGGCGATCCTCGTACACGGGAAGAAAAAGCTTTTGATAAAAAAAATAGCATTCAATTTATTGATCAGCAAGATGTATTACTTAATCTTCCTAAAGATAGGTATGATATCGTAGTAAGCAGGTTAGCTTTTTGTCACTTGCCTAACCCCTTAGAAACTTTAAGGACACTTTATAAGGCTGTTAGGTCTGGTGGAATTATTAGAACAGATTTTATGGGTTTAGCAGACAAATTTGTTGATGAAACCTCTGATTATGAAGAGGCGCAAAAAAAAGTACAGCAAGTAATTGCTGACTTAAAGCAATCGGGAATTGATATTGAGATAGAAGTCAAAGGCGAAGAGGGTGAAGTTGTGGTAATTAAAAAAAATGATGTAAGAATGAGGTTTCCAAATGTAGGTCTCTCGCCCAATGTATTTAACAGTGATACAGGTCTTGGTGGGTATATTTATAAAAAATAATAAAGCCATTTAATCAAATTATGTTCAACGACCCACTCAAAAAAATCACATTTGACTTAGGCTCAGAAAATGATAGTATAGATTTTTCGTACTTAAAAAACCAAGAAATTTTGCATACCCCCGAAGGCCAGTTGGCCGTCGATGTTGCCCAAACTGCCGATGAACTAATCGTGGTGGCAGCCATGGCCGGCACCAGACCGGAGAACATTGAGTTGCATTTGCATAACGATTTGCTCACTATTCGCGGTGAAAGGGTTTCGCCAGTGTCTCTATCTGACGAGCATTTTTATCAAGAGTGTTATTGGGGGAAGTTTTCTCGAAGTATTATTTTACCAGTAAATGTCAAAGCTGAAGCAGTGCAAGCGCAGTATAGTCACGGCGTGCTTACTATCAGATTGCCAAAAGCTAACCGAGGCAATGATATACCGATTATGGTGGTAGAAGAATAATAATAAGTAAAATTTTTTTTGAATATATAAAACAGTATGTATTTTTGGAATATTGAAAAGCTAAAAGAAGATCTTAAAAAACAAACAGTGACAGAAGGTGAGCTGTTTAAATATTTATTTGCTACTGTTGTAGTATATTGTTTAGGTTTTATGATGCCTTATACAGCAGATATTTGGTATAAATTATCCATATTATTAATGACGGTCATTACAGCCTCGGGTCTTTATTATGTATACAAGTGTAATGGAGGTAAGAATGGCAAGAATTTTTTAGAAAAGTATATATCTTTAGGTTGGGTGGTGAGTGTGAGGTGGGCTGTGTTAGTGGCGTTACCAGTTATGGTTGTATGTTTAATAATATTAGAAGCAATAGGACCTAGTATGTATGTGGCGGAAGGATTCTTTTTTGATTTGGTGTATATTTCCTACTTTTGGATGTTAGGTAAACACATTAAAGATACTATTCACTAAGTATGCCAATCGCAGAAGGAATAAAGCAACCTAATTTAGTTGCCACTAAGAAAAATATCATAAAAAAAGCCATTATTATTACTGGCGCTGTTTTGATTTTGGTAGTCATATTTTTTGGTGTTTCATTTGTTTATGGCAAAGCCTACAAAGACAAAGTTTATCCTGGAGTTTATTTGGGGCAATACCACTTGGGTGGAATGACTCAGACGGAAGTGCGGGATATGGTTGAGAATTTTAACAATAGAATTGCTAAAGAAAGCTTGGATTTTAATTTTAGCAAAGATGGTGAACCTCAAAGCTTCAAACTAAATATTATTTCAGCCGAAGATAGTTCAGTAGAGATGGTAAAAGTAAATAGCGAAACTACGGCCGCCAAGCTTTTAGCTCTAGGTCGGCCGGATGGTTTTTGGAGTAGTCTCTGGCAACCTTTGTATTTCCGCCTTATTTCTAGTCGTATTGATACGGCCGATGTCGTTCTTGAGGACAGACTAATTTCAAACCTGGAGAGTTATATGTTGGCTTTTGGCGATCCGCCACGCAATGCCAACATTAAAATTACTGACTTAATGCCGCTGTCTTATACTATAGAGCCAGAGAAAAGTGGTTTTGTTTTTGATTATGAAGATGTGAGAAATAAAATAACAAATCAAATTTCTCTACTATCGCTTCAACCTGTCTCTATTACTAGAAAAGAATTTAATCCGGATGTTGTGGCTACTGATTTAGAACCGCTCAAAGGCAAATTGGCCGAAGTTTTGAATTATGGCAATTTGGGACTCAATTATACTGATCCCCAAACTGGCGTGAAGCGTGATTGGAGTATTGGTCCAACTATCTATACTCAGTGGCTGGAAGTGAGGAAAGAAAATGGCGAACCTATTTTTGCCTTAAATAAAGAAAAAGTAAAAACCTATTTAGAAACTTTGCGTCCGTTTATAAACACTCCGGCCAGAGATGCCAAGTTTGTCATGGAAGGGGAGCGAGTCAAAGAATTCCAAGCCAATCAATCTGGTTTGAGTCTCAATGAAGAAAAAACCTATAATGATTTGGATATTATTTTTAGAGAAAGAAATTATCGCCCAGCTGATCTGGCCAAAACCGTTACTGTTTCGGTAGATATTATTGAGCCAAATATTGTGATGGCCAATATCAATAATCTGGGTATTATGGAAGTCATCGGTGCCGGTTATTCAACTTTTAAAGACAGTCATACTAATAGAATTAAAAATATCGCTAATGCCGTAAAACGATTAAATGGAATTCTAATCAAGCCCGGGGAAGAGTTTTCAGCCAATAAATACGCCGGGCCATATACTTCACAAAATGGATTTTTACCGGAGATGGTTATAAAAGGTAGAGAAATAAAACCGGAAATTGGGGGAGGTATGTGTCAGATTGGAACTACGCTGTTTAGAACCGCTATGAATTCTGGTATGCCGATTACCGAACGGCGCAACCATTCACTGGTAGTTAGTTATTATGCTGATCCGGAAAATGGCAATCCTGGCACTGACTCTACCCTGTACGAACCAAGTGTAGACTTCAAGTTTTTAAATGACACTGGAAATTATCTGCTTTTACAAACCTCTATAGATTACGCTAAACAACAGCTTGTCTTTACTTTGTGGGGAAAAAGCGATGGGCGTAGCGGTTCCTATACGCACCCAACGGTCAGTAAATGGATTCCAGCTGGCGCGCCTCAAGATATTGTCGTTGAAACATTGAAGCCTGGAGAGAAAAAATGCCAGGCTGCATTCCGGGGAGCAGTCGCATCTTTTGTCTATACGAGGTTTACTTCTTCTAGTGAAAAAATAGAAAGGGTCTTTGATAGCTACTACCGACCCCTACCAAAAATTTGTATGGTTGGCGCTTCTGTTGCTAGCAGTACCCCAGATTCTGAGGTGCCTTTGGATTTGGGAGAAGGGAATTAATTTTATAAAAACAACACACCCCGCCTCAACGAAGAGACGGGGTGGTTTAATTTTATTGGAGGAAAGAAACTCTCCTCCTGAAACCGCACCCAAGAAGATGTATTAAAGCTGAAAACGAGCCGAAGCCTGTTTGTCCCTCTAACACATCTCCATGCTTGTCGTGGATACGGGATGATACATGCTAGCCTTACTAGTAAACTCTATCATGCACTACCCGTTTCCATAACGCGCTAATGTGCGTATGTGTCTAATTATTTAAGTATTATATTTTTGCCTCGTAGTAGTACCGTTTTAGGGGTTCATTACTCTCATGGCGACTTTGGTTTTTAGACAACTGTGGATTATACTATAAAATAATAAATTTGTCAAGGGTAGGGAGGGGATAAGCGCCAATTTTTGGCTAAGATTAAGCTAGTTATTGGATATCAAAAAATCTGGATTTATCCAGGTTTTTTGTATTTAGCCTGTATTTTACTTCTCAATCACCTTATCAATCAATCCATAAGCCAAAGCTTCCTCAGCACTCATAAAGTTATCTCGGTCAGTATCTTTTTCTACTTGGTCTAATTTTTTACCCGTATAGCCTGACATAATTTTGTTGAGTCTGTCTTTGATTTTTAAAATTCTTTCAGCGCGGATTTTAATATCGCTCGCCTGGCCTTCCATACCACCCATTACTTGGTGGATCATAATTTCGGCATTAGGCAAAGCCAGTCTCTTGCCTTTAGCACCCGCACCAAGAAGAAATGCTCCCATACTCGCGGCCATACCCACACAGATGGTGCTGACATCTGGTTTGATATACTGCATAGTGTCATAGATGGCCATACCAGAGGTGACTGATCCGCCGGGAGAGTTGATGTATAGCTTGATATCTTTTTCCGGGTTTTGGTTTTCTAAGAATAATAATTGGGCAATAATAACATTGGCCACATTGTCGTCTACCTGTGTGCCCAAAAATATAATTCTATCTTGGAGCAGACGGGAGTAGATATCATACGCGCGTTCGCCGAAAGTGGTTTTTTCGATGACTGTTGGGATGAGGTATTGAGATTTGATTTCTTCTTTCATATTATTATATTAGTTATTTAGCTGGTTGTCATTCCGACCGAGCCTCAAGGCGAGTGGAGGAATCCCTTAAACATAGATTTTGCAAATACATAGTAAAAGGGATCCTTCGGCTCCGTCCCGTTTAGCGGGACTTCGCTCAGGATGACAGTTGGGAAATGACAAAAAAATTATACCACTTATTTTTGGTTTTGTCCCGATTCCGCCTTTGTCAGCGGAATCGAGGATCCTCGATTTTCCGCGGAGGAAAATCGGGATAAATCAACCACCCTTTGCACAATACTTTCAATACTGCCTTCAGCGGTAAATCCGGCTGCTTTTTTATGTCCGCCTCCACCAAGCTTTTTGGCGAGCGCGGCCACGTCCACGCCTTCTTGGGTAGTGCGGAAACTGCCTTTGATTTTACCATCTTCCGTTTCTTTCATAAAGAGCGATATGGTTGTGTCGTTTAGTTTATTTAAAAAATTGGAAATTCCTTCAGCATCAGCATCGCTGGCGTTATATTTTTTCAGATCTTGATTTGTCAGATAAGTATAAGCCAATCCGATTTCTTCTTTCTTTTTTAATCTCCCTAACACCACTCCCCAAAGTTTGAACAAGTTAATAGATTTATTTTGCATGAGTGATCGGTTGATGATAATCCAGTTGGCTCCCAAGCGCAACAACTCTCCGGAAGCGGTTAAGGCGGTATATGAGGTAGCGGAGTTAGTAAAATTATCGGTGTCGGTGATAAGTCCCATCAGGAGCGCGGTGGCCATGGTGGGGGTAATACGAATGGTATTGGCTTTGAAAAAATTATAGACAATTTCGGTGGTAGAAGCAGACTTATCAGCAACTAAATTGAATAGGCCATATTTTTCATTGGTAGCGTGGTGGTCAATATTAACAATACTTGCCGGGTGATCTTTGATTATGTCGGCCACGCCCGCGTAACGTAAGTCGCCACAGTCTACAACTATAATCACATCAGCGTCATTAAATATTTTTGGGTCATTACTTACCAAGTTTATATTATGCAAAAAATTGAATTTTTCGGGTACGAGACTAAGACAAAAAATCTGCACATTTTTGTCCATGGAGAGTAAGTATTCAGCCAAAGATAAAGACGAACCCAAAGTATCGCCATCAGGATTTTGATGTGATACAAGTACTACTTTATTGGCAGTTTGGATATGCCGGTGAATTTGTTGGGCAGTTCTATGCATATTTATTGAACAGGCGATTATATAGGGATTATACACCTTTGTCAACCCTTGCGGTTATATGGTACAATCTTTGTAGTTATTTTTCCTAAAAAGCTAATCAGCCCTGCCTACCGCAGGCAGGTAAGAAGCTACTAGCTTTTGGTTATGCACCTCAAACGTCTAGAAATAAAAGGTTTTAAATCATTCGCCGAAAAGACTGTTTTGGATTTTTTGTCGTACAAAAATAACCGCTATAGCATTACGGCCATTGTCGGTCCAAACGGGGCTGGTAAATCAAATGTGGCTGATGCGATACGCTGGGTGATGGGTGAGCAGAGTGTCAAGAATTTACGCGGTAAAAAAACCGAAGATGTTATTTTTAATGGCTCCGAAGTCAAAGGTCAGCTAAGCGTCGCCGAAGTAACTATGGTTTTGGATAATAACTTGGGAGCTAGTGGATCTAGCCAAACCAAAGTCATGCAAGATTATCCGGAGATTACCGTTTCACGCCGCTTGTATCGATCGGGCGAGAGTGAATATTTGATAAATAATAATCCAGTACGACTTCTCGATATCCACATGTTTTTGGCGCAAGCGCAGTTTGCCCAACATTCATATAGTGTCATTGGTCAGGGAACTATAGACAGATTATTAACTGTCAGTCCGGCTGAGCGTAAAGATTTTTTGGATGAAGCATCTGGAATAAAAGAATTTCAAATCAAACAACACCAATCAAGTTTGAAAATGGCTCGTACCAGAGAAAATCTAGAGCAAGCGGAACGATTGGTACAAGAGGTAGAGCCACGCTTAAAGATTTTGGCCAGGCAAGTCAAAAAATTGGAACAACGCCAAGAAGTAGAAATAAAACTAAGAGCTAACCAAGAGCAGTATTACGCTTCTATATATTTTTCAAATCAATCAGAATTAGACAGTATAAATTCAATCCTCGTGGGAGTAGAAGCAAGTTATCGTGAGGCGTTTAAAGAGTTGGAAGAAGTACAGAAAGAGCTATCTGTTTTGGCGCGTGATTCGGTGGAACAAGAATCACAAAATAAGGTTTCAGATAGTGTTAGCCAGATTATTGCAGAGCAAAGAAAATTATTGGAGCAAATATCTAAAGACAAAACAAACGCTCAATTAAAAATATTTTCTTTGGAAAAACAAATTTATCAGGATCAGTCAGAACAAAATTATCGACAAGTCAGCGGTCTGTTTGCTGCTCAAGCGGTTTTGGAAAATAAAGATAAGTTTGGCACGGTGCATGGCCTAGTGGCTCAGTTGGGAGAAGTGGAAGAAAAATATAAATTGGCTTTGGAGTCCGCGGCTGGCGCGCATCTGTCAGCACTCGTTGTCGCTACCGATGAAGTGGCCAAACTGGCGATTGAGTTTTTGCGTAATAATCGTTTGGGGTTTGCAACTTTTTTGCCTTTAAACAAAATCGCAGGTCGTTCGTCAGGTTTGCCTGCGGACATTTTAAATCAGGCGGGGGTGTTGGGTTTAGCTACCGACATTATTAAACATGAAGATAAATTTGCCAATATTTTTTCTTTTGTCTTTGGACAAACTATCGTCGTTGCAGATTTAGCCACTGCTCAAAAAATCGGTATCGGCAAGGCGCGGATGGTGACGCTAGCGGGAGATTTGGTGGAAAAAACCGGCGTGATGAAAGGCGGCTATAAACAAATAAAAAAAGACGGATTAGGATTTTCTAGTCACCTGGCTTGGAGCAAAGATAGATTGACGGAGTATCAAGAACAAATCAACACCGAGAAAGAAAAAATTATAATCCTGGATGCCAGATATGAAGAAGCCAAAGAACAATTGTTAGAGTTAGAATCAAAAAGAGAGGCGACTAACTCTAAGACAAAATTGCTTAAAGCTTTTTCTTTGCAGGAGACCATGCAGAAAAGACAAAACATCTTAAATGAAATTTTGGCCAAAAGAAATGACCTAAAAATTCACACCGCCAGATTGGAAACCAAGCAGGAGGCGCTTGCCGAAGAAATTAGGATTGAATTAAATAGTTCTGTGGAAGTGGTTTTACAGAATGTTTCCAGAATGGTCAGTTCAGAGCATGCCATGGAAATCATGAACGAGATTCAGAAGTTAAAATACCAACTTAGTTTGATTGGTGGAATTGATAAAGAAGTGGTAGGGGAATATCAGCAAAGCAAAGAGAGGTACGATTTTCTCTCAGATCAAATTAATGATTTGCGTACAGCCATGATTGATTTGGAAAAAATGATTCTGGAGCTTGATGAGATTATGAAGAAGAAACGGTCTGCATCTTTCAAAAAAATCAGAAAAGAATTTGATCGCTATATAAAAATATTATTTGCGGGCGGTGACGGTGATATTTTTGAAATTTACGGTGACCCCGAACCAGAGTCGCAGGACGACTCGGTTCAGGGTGAAGCGACAGATGTAGTGTCTGTAGACGAAGGCACAACAAAAAATAAAGATAAGGTTTTGATGGGCATAGATATTTCCATAAACCCTCCCGGCAAGAAGGTAAAAAATATCAACATGCTTTCTGGTGGTGAGCGCACGCTCGCATCTATTGCCCTTATTTGTGCAATTTTAAGTTATAATCCGTCTCCGTTTGTGGTTTTGGACGAAGTCGAAGCGGCCTTGGATGAACCTAATACCCGTCGCTTTGCTGAGATAGTGGCCGAGCTATCTTCACAGTCTCAATTTATCATTATTACCCACAATCGCGTGACGATGCATGCTGCCGACGCTCTCTATGGGGTAGTTATGAATAATGATGGAATTTCTAAACTGCTTAGCGTAAAGTTGGAAGAAGCGAGTGAGTATGTTGGCGAATCAGTAAAAGCGTAAAAGCGGTACTAGTAGTCCATTATATTTACAACTTATTTTTTGGGGAATATTGGTGATTATAATAGTTATATAGATTTTTATAGCTCTTTTGGAGTAGTGTACATGATAGATAAAATAATATGCTCTTTAACTCGTGGCAGTTTTTAATCTTTTTTCCGGTAATTACGACGCTTTATTTTGTTTTACCACATAAATATCGCTGGTTTTTGCTACTCGTAGCGAGCTGCGTATTTTATGCGGCTTTTGTCCCAGCATACCTCTTGATTTTGGGGGCAACTATTATAATAGATTATGTTGCTGGAATTTATATTGAAAAAAATTTGGGTAAACGACGGCTACTTTTTCTTATTATCAGTGTAGCCGCTAACGTGGGAACATTGGCATTTTTTAAATATTTTAATTTTTTTAATGATAATGTTTCTTATCTGGCTCATTTCATCGGTTGGAACTATCCGATTCAGTCGCTTAAAATACTTCTTCCAATAGGGCTTTCCTTCCACACATTTCAAGCAATGAGTTACACAATTGAAGTATACCGTGGTCATCAGAAAGCTGAGAAGCATCTCGGCATTTACGCCCTCTATGTGATGTTTTATCCGCAGTTAGTTGCGGGGCCGATCGAGCGACCTCAAAATTTGATCCATCAATTTTATGAACAACACAAATTTGAATATCAAAGAGTAGCCGACGGGTTGAAGTTGATGGCTTGGGGAATGTTTAAAAAGGTAGTTATTGCCGACAGGCTTTCTATTTTGGTTAATCAAGTTTATGGTAATCCTACTGAGTTTACGGGTTTTCCATTAATCTTGGCCACAGTTTTATTCGCATTTCAAATATATTGTGATTTCTCAGGCTATTCTGATATTGCAATTGGCGCTGCGCAAGTGATGGGTTTTAAACTGATGGATAATTTTAATCGACCGTATTTTTCCAAGTCTATTGGGGAGTTTTGGAAGCGGTGGCATATTTCTCTTTCCACTTGGTTTAAGGATTATGTCTATATCCCTCTCGGAGGAAATAAAGTAGGGAAGTGGCATTGGCAGTTTAATATCTTCTTAGTTTTTTTGATTAGCGGGCTCTGGCATGGAGCCAATTGGACGTATGTAATTTGGGGGGGCACTAAACGGAGGATATTTGATTTTTTCAGTTTGGACCGAAAGGATTAGACAAAAGATTGTTCAGTATAGTCGAATAGCACAATTGCCCTTTCTGCATAAAATTATACGAGTTGGAATAACATTTTCTTTGATTTGTTTTGCTTGGATATTTTTTAGGGCAAGGAATGTGAGTGAGGCTTGGTATGTGGTAACCCATCTTTTCCAAGGATTAGGAAGCCTGTTCTCTCTCTGGTTTTCAGAATAATTTGCGAGGACTAGGTTTTGGTCGATATGATTTTATGATTGCTTTCTCTGCTATTGTATTTATGGAAATCGTTCATTTGATTCAGCGACACGGAGGAATACGCCATATGCTGTCAACTCGTCCATCGTGGATAAGATGGATAGCGTATTACGCTATCGTGGTTGGGATTATTTTATTTGGAGTTTTCAATAAGTCACAATTTATTTATTTCCAATTTTAGTAGCATGAAAGAAGCGATGAGGTTATTTAGAAAAGTTTGCCTACTACTCCCCATTGTGGTGGTAATGGTTGGATTTAATTATTTTATTGATCCAGCCAATATTTTTAAGAATGCAAAGTATTATAAAGAAATTGCAGATATTTTATTGCGAGGAGAAAATGTGGTGAATTTGGTCAATTTTGATGAAAAATTGCTAAAGAAATATTATGCATATGGCCTGTCTGAAAAGACAGATATTTTGGTGCTAGGCTCGAGCCGTGTAATGCTTTTAACGGCGGACATGTTTCCTGGCAAATCTTTTTATAATAGTTCAGTTTCGAGTGCGACGCTTGAGGACGATATGTCACTATATTGGATGTTTCGTAAAAAAGAACTACTTCCTAAAACTTTGATTATAGGACTTGATCCGTGGCTTTTAAACGCATCATCTGTCCACACGAGCGCGCGGCAATCGCTTGCCCAAGAATATCAGGAAATATTGGTATATAGTGAAGAGTCTGTGGGTAAGAGGCGGCCTTCTATTTTTTCTTCTAAATATTTTGAGCTGTTTTTACCTAGTTATTTTCAAACCTCTTTTAAATTTTGGTTGAATAATCTTGGTAAAGATAAAAATGAATGGGCCTTTTATCCAACTTCACAAAATGTTACCGATGAAATTATGAGACGTGTTGATGGGTCGATTAATTATGGCATCAACTATAGAAATGCGTCTGTTGACGAAGTGTATGTGCGCGCTTTAGATTTTGTTCGAAATCCATCGATGTTAAATAGTTTTCATTATTTAGATCCAGATTTAATTAAACGGTTTGAAAAATTTATAGATCTTATTAAGAAAGATAAGGTTGAAATAGTATTTTACCTTTCTCCTTATCATCCAGTTGTGTATGATAGTTTAGTAAAATCTGAAAAGTTTAAAATGATTATTGAGGCGCAGAAGTATTTTGAAATGTATGCAAAAAGTAAAGACATACAATTACTGGGATCGTACAACCCTGCGGATATTGGCTTAGGTGAGGATGATTTTTACGATGGGATGCACCAGGATGCTGAATCAATAAGGAAGATATTTCTTAAAAAGATTTCCGCTAATAATTAATAGAACTTGGTTGAGATGGGTGTTATTGTAAAAGGCGAGATAAGAGTGTAAAGCAACCCTATTGCTAGTTGGATTTTTACTGCAGTGTAGAAGGACAGTTTCTGTTCGGCTTGTTTTCACCTATCAATGGTAGGCTGCAGCAGTCAAATTCTTGTTTTTTTATCATAAACTTGAAATTATTTTAATGGCAGAAGATTTCAGTCTAGTGGGAAGAATACTGAAGTTTATAGGTTTTGGTATTCACTATTTAGTTCTCAAGGCGGAGAGACCCGGTCGGACAACAATTGACAAAAATAAGCAAATATAGTATATTTAGCCTGCTCTAAATCGTCACTTTTTTAAATTAGTTTTCAGTTATCAATTCTCGGTTATAGGATTTTATTAACCTGTAGTCTGCGAACTTTGAACTGCGAACAGAGAACTCTTAATATTTATGTTGACTATTCGCTTACAAAGAATTGGAAAAAAGAACAACGCTACCTATCGTTTGGTACTTGCTGAAAAAGGCAGAGATACTCAAGGTAGAAACTTGGAAATTTTAGGAACTTACAATCCTCGCATTAAGGTTAACGGTTTTTTGCCAAAAACCGATCGTGTTAAATATTGGTTAGAAAAAGGCGCTCAAGCTTCAAATACTATTCATAACCTACTTTTGAAAGCCGGACTTATTACCGATCAAAAGAAAAAGAAATCTGTGTATATTTCTACTAAGCGAGCGGCCAAGATTGCTGAAAAAACCGCCGCTAAAGCGGGGCAAGAGAAATCAGCCAAACCAGCTGAATCCGCTCCGGTAGAGGCTCCAGCCACACCAGTTGAGGTAGCTCCCGCAGAAGCACCCGCTGTTCCAGTTGAGGCAACTCCAGCTGTCTAACTTTAACCTTGCACAGTTTTTTCAGATTTGATATTATATAGTTACGCAGAACTTGGCTCCATTAGGCGGGGCGGTCGACAGGCTGCAATAAAAAATTAAGAATGAATTACAATAATATGGAAGCAGATCAACAGTTTGTAGAAACTCTTGTCAGATCAATTGTTAACAATCCTGGAGATGTTAAGACTACTCGCACCATCGACGAAAGAGGAGTTTTGATCACTTTGGATGTGAACCCAGCTGATATGGGTTATGTCATTGGTCGTCAAGGTCAAACCGCTCGTTCTATCCGTACTTTGCTCAAAATCGTTGGCGCTAAGCACAATGCTCGCGTTAACCTCAAGATCAATGAGCCAGTCGGAGGCAGAGCCCCTCGCCCAGTTAGTCAAATGGCCAGCCAGCCAATGGAAAGTCAAATGATTGATACCAGCGCTGTGGACAATTTAAACATCTAAGACAACAATATCACAAAAATTAAAACCACTCGCCTAGGCGAGTGGTTTTAAAATCCTCAATCCTTGCTCAGTATTATTATTCGTAGTATATTACTAACCATGAAATTCAACATCATCACAATCTTTCCAAAATTTTTTGAAAGTTTTAAAAACGAAGCCTTGATTAATCGCGCGCAAAAAAAAGAATTAATTTCTATTGATATTCATAACCTCAGAGATTTTGCCGATGATAAAAGGGGGACCGTAGATGATCGGCCATATGGTGGTGGCGCGGGGATGGTGCTTATGTTTCCTCCGATTTATAAAGCGGTTGAGAGTTTAAAGGTAAAAGGTAAAAGGAAAAAGGCAAAGATGAAAGTAATTGTTTTTAATCCAAAAGGAAAAAAGTTTACGCAAGAGATGGCACGCGAGTGGAGTAAGTTGGATCAGCTGGTAATGATTTGTGGTCGCTACGAAGGTATAGACGAACGAGTAATGACTGAGGTGGCCGATGAAGAAATCTCTATTGGCGATTATGTCCTATTTGGCGGGGAAGTGCCGGCCATGGTGGTGATGGAAGCGATTACTCGATTATTACCTGGCGCAATTGGCGCGCAAGAATCTCTCAAAGATGAATCGTTTAATGACGCGGGAGAAATGGGGAAAAAACAACTAACTCAATTTTTAGAATATCCGCATTATACTAGACCAGAAGTAGTAGTTGTGAAAAGAAAAAAAATAAATGTGCCTGAGGTTTTGCTTTCTGGTGATCATAAGAAGATAGAGGAGTGGAGGAAAGAGCAGAGTAAGTAAAATTAAAATCTCCATAAAAATGCTTCGACCCCGGAACGCTTGCGCACGCCGAGGTCGATGGTGATCACGTGGTCTGCTGGGAGGTCACCTCATTGGTGAGCTGTGCCAGCATGGCCATGATGTCCTTGGCCTTCTTCGGGAGCGTGACCTGGATCAGCTCATCCTGCTCCGCCGCCATCGCCTTGCGGTGTCGTCCGCTCAGCACGAACTGCGTGGAGTAGGTGTAGCTACCCGCCGGGAAGCCCTCGATGGGCGTGAGGTTGCGGAACGAGACCTTGCCCCTGGCCTGGTTCAGCGCCACCTGGTCGCGGCAGAGAACTTCCACGATGATGTACCAGTCCCCAGGATGGATGTCATCAGACAAGTCGCAGGTGAAAGCGAAGATCGCCCCACTGCGAATTGCTTCCGGACCCTCCCCTGCGAGACTCGTTACCCGTTCAACTCGGTCCTTCATACCGGTGCCTTTCCCTTCGTCTTGGTTGCGTGATCATTGTCGTCGATTTGGCCGGGCTGGCCATTGGGCGAACACATTATGTATAGTGTAAAATTATCCATTTGTCAATGGAAGTAGTTCGGTATTTTTATCCCCAACTTACGCACAATACCTGCCCTTGACATTACTTTTACATAGTGTTAATATGTAAAAGCTTAAAAAACTAATAAAACTCCCGCAAAAAAATCTCATTAAAAATCAATATTCTCAGGCAAGTCTAAAATAAGATACTGCTTGTCCGCCCTGGGCGGAGAAAGAAAAAAGAGCAATCAAGATT